>JANYBS010000037.1 GCA_025360715.1 Candidatus Eiseniibacteriota bacterium
GACGACCGTCCAATACACCAACCTCACGCCCAAGTCGAAGTTCCTGTTCGTGCTCATCGGCTTCGACGAGGCCGGCGCCTATTCGCCGGTATTCTCGCGGTCGTCGAACATGCTGCTCTTCAACGTCGGCTTCGCCGGCACATTGGGGCCGGTGTTCACGCTCTTCAACGAGTTCTTCTTCTTCACGTATCCCAGTGGCGGCTACACACCGGGCGATGAGTTGAGTTGGATCAAGCTCGAGATCCCCGCCGACCGGGCGCTCACGTTCAATTGGTTCGCGCAGGCGCCTCCGGGATCGACCATCGAGTACTACCGCTGGATGGTCGATGGCAATGTCGCGGACGAGACGCCGCGAACAAAGGAGTCTTCGGACTTCATTCACTGGAGCCAGAAGAGCCCGGGAACCACGTCGGCCACGATCGGGCCGTTCGAGCCCAATACGACGCACTTTCTTTACGTCGAGACCAAGGACAACAACGACCTCAAGAGTCTCGCTGTCGTCAAACTCAATCCGGTCCGGCCGACGTTCGCGAAGCAACTGTTGATCGTCGACGACACCCGGCTCGAAGTCGACAAGCTCCAGAGCAATGGCTGCAGCCGTCGCTACACCACGGACTGGCCCGCGGCCGCCGAGATTGACACGTTCATGTATGCGCGCGGCAACGTGCCGTGGCGCTGCACGTTCGTGAACAATACCGGCTCCAATCCGGTGCCCATCGGTGGCGCGATCACCAAGCCGGGCGTGTTCGCGGGCTATTCGTTCGATACGCTCGGTACTCGCCAGGGCTTTGAACTCGCCTCGTCGGGTGTGCCGCTGTCGGTGCTCGGTCGCTACAAGAATCTTGTCTGGATGGTCGACAGCCGCGGCGCCCAGTTGGATGCGTCGCCGACCTCGACCGTCGATCCCAGCACGACGCTGCGCTGGATGAGCACGCCGGGCCGCTCGAGCACGCTGAGCACGTACATCTTCTCCGGTGGCAAGGTCTGGATGCTGGGCGGCGGCGCTGCTTACGCCTCGCTGATCGGATTCAATGCCAAGGGCGCCAAGGAGAACGACAAACTGTACGGTCTTGACCAGACCATCTTCTCGGCCACGTCGAACGAGCTGGCGCCGGGTCGGCTCATGTACGACGCCGCACATTGGCAGTCCGAGCTTACGGTGCAGCAGAAGCCCACAGTGATCCTCAAGTCGCCGGCGGCGATCGGCGGCTGGTCGAACCCGGGTCCGGGTTACGTCGGCACGATCAACGCGCCGAACTACGACCTGCTGCCACCGCAGATGCGTCCGCGTGATATCGCTTTGGGCGACTCGCTGCCGCCGACGCGCTCCACGGGTCAGGCGGGCTCCTACTTCCTGAACGGTGCGTCGCTCGACCTGGAGTATCTGGACCTGCCGAATGTGATCACCGAGGATATGGATCCCGATCCGCTCGTCGAGAACCCGAGGGCCGCGCTCGATACGCTCTACGAGCTCCAAGGTGGCCAGCTCTCCACGCTCAAGACGGGTTTCCGGCCGATCGCGATGACCTACTACCACGGTGTCCAGGGTCCGGCGTTCGTCTTCAGCGGATTCAACATCTGGACCTACAGCCGTCAGGACGTCATCGGGCTCGTGGACTTCGTCATGCAGCAGGTCTTCGGCCTGACTCGCTCGCCCATCAACCGCGGCGCCGCGTCACCGGCCGCGCTCGCCCGGCCGGGCGCCCAGCCTTCACGCGTGGTCACGCCGGCGCAACGTTCGCTCAACGCGCACCTGCCGCTCGGCAGGACGCGGGAGTAAAGCATGATCGCGGATCACACAGGGACGTCGGTACTTTCTCGCATCCTCCGGTGGATCCCGGCGCTGGCCCTCGTGGCCGGCGCCGTGGCCTCCCCGGTGACCTCCTCGCTCGCCCACGCGGCGGGGTTCCCGAGCATCCGTACATGGGCGCTGCAGGGAGCTTTCCAAGACAGCACGCGGTTGTTCCCCGGCCGCTGTGCGGGTCTGTTCAAGGGTCCTGGCCCCGACAGCCTGCGTCTCGAAGCGCGCGCGCTCACGGTACGCTTCCTGCGCGATCGTCTCGCGGAGGCGCGTCCGGATTTCGCTGGCTATCGCATCTACCGCATGACCACCACCGCGGATTCCTCACAGGCCAAGCTCATCCGCCGTTATTCACAGAACGCCGGCAGCGAACTCACCTGGCACTTCTCGGTGCTCGACACCGCGACGATGCAGTACGTGTGCAATGGCCTGGTCGTTCACGACAGCATCCTCACGTTCGTGGATCCGGATTCTAATGGCCAGTTCCGGAAGGTCTGTCGCCGCGTCGACAATTCGAACCGCTGCCTGACCCCGGGCGACTCGGTGGTCAAGCTCGTGGCGCCTCCGGGGCCGCATGACGGCTTCCTCACCTGGTACGCGGTCACGTACGAGAAGCGCAACACGACGGACACCGACTACGAGGACCTGTTCCTGCCGGACACGCTCGATGGCTCGGTGCGATGCGGGAAGCCCGCCGATCGGCTCACGTGCCCGAACCTGAACAACAAGCTGCGCAATCTCGCCGGCCCGGTCGAACCGACCGCGGGCCCGACCGCCGACCTCGAAGGCGTCATCGCCGTGCCGAATCCTTACCGCGGCAACGAGGTGTGGGATCCTGCCGCTTCGGGAGAGGTGCATTTCATCAACCTGCCCAAGCGCTCCACGATCAAGGTGTTCACGGTCGCCGGCGATCTGGTCCGCACGATCGAGCACAGCGATACCGTTCGCGACTTCGAACGCTGGGACCTCAAGAGCGGCGCCGGCAAGGATGTGGCCTCGGGTATCTATCTGTATCGCGTGACTTCCGGGTCGTTCACCTTCCAGAATCGCCTCGTCATCATCCGCTGAGCTCCAGCATCCGCCCGCACCGCCACCCGGCGAGGCGGGCGGTTCGCTTCTGGCCGGTCTGCGGGGAACATGCGCTTCCAACTTGAAGTCATCGCCCGGCGCGGGACGATCGCCGAATCCCGCCACCATCTCGAAGCGGCCCTCTGCGACGCCGACGGCCGCCTCCAGGCCGAGACCTCCGAGCCCAGGGCCGTGACCACCTTCCGGTCGTCCGCGAAGCCCTTCCAACTCCTGCCGCTGGTGGAGCGCGGCCACGCGGATCGTTACGGTTTCAGCGAAGAACAGCTGGCGGTGATGGCCGCCTCGCATACCGGCAGCCCCCATCACGTCGCCCTCGTGCAGGGGCTTCTGACCCAGCTCGGCCTACAGGCCTCGCAGCTCGTCTGTGGGTTCCACGAGCCTTCCGATCCCGAGTCCCTGGCGCGATTGCGCTCTGGCACCGAACGGCCTTCCTCGCTGTACAATAATTGCTCTGGAAAGCATGTGGGATTGCTGGCGCTATGCATGGCGGAGGGCTGGCCTCTCGAGGGCTACCATCTGCTCGAGCATCCGCTCCAGCAGCTCCTGCGCCGTACCGTGGCGGAGTGTTGCGGGCTCGCGAGCGAAGCGCTCGGCACCGCGGTGGATGGATGCAGCCTGGTCGTTTTCGCGCTGCCGCTGTCCGCCATGGCCCGAGGCTACGCGCGACTCGTCGACGCGACGACACGGGCAGATGGCGACGTGCGCACACGGGCGCTGGCCCGTATCGCACGCGCGATGACGTCGCATCCGGTCACGGTCGAAGGCGAAGGTCGCGTGAGCACGGCGTTGATGCAGGTCACCAAGGGCCGCTTGCTTGCCAAGTGCGGCGCCGAGGGACTGCAGCTCGTCGGGGTTGTGGGAGGCCATACGGACCGCTCGCTGGGACTGGCGATCAAGTGCGACGACGGCGCGATGCGGGCCACCGGGCCCGCGACCATCGCGGTGCTCGAACATCTGGGCATGCTCTCCGGGGCGGAACTCGCAGCCCTCGCCGAACATCACACCCCCAAGGTGGTGAACGTCGTCGGGCTGGGTGTGGGGCATCTCGAAGCCGTGCTGCGAGTGGTCGCGCACGCCTGACCTTGCGCGCAGGGACCGCCGGTTCGCGGCCGTTGCGACAAGTTCCCTGAGTGAAGGAGATGCTGTGAAGCTCAAAGTGCTGCCGTGCCTCTTGCTCATGCTCTTGCTGGCTGCACCCGCGTTCGCGGCTTCCCCTGCGCTCAAGGCCAAGCTCGACCCGCGACTGAGTGCCGCCGCTCAGCCCGGCGCTGCGCCCGTGTCGGTCTGGGTGGAGTTCGCCGACAAGGGCGAGCAGGGCCAGGGCGATCTCGCCGCGCGTCTCGCGCAGGCGGAGCGCGACCTTGCGCCGCGCAATCGCGCGCGCCGCGAGAAGGCCGGCCTGCATCCGCTCGTCGATTACCTCGACCTTCCGATCGAGCCGTCGTACGTGCAGGCGCTGCGCGCCCAGGGCTTGGAGCCCTACGGGCAGTCGCGCTGGTTCGACCGCGTCGCGGTGCACGCGGCCGGCGCCCAGCTCGAGGCGCTCGCGCAATTGCCATTCGTCGCGCGGCTCAAGCCGGTCGATCAGGCGCGCCTCACTGCGCAGTTGCCGGACGAGCCCGCGCTCGACGCGCCGGCCGCGCGGCCAGCCGGCCTGCTCAGTGCCACGGGCACCCCCGCGTTCTACGGTCAGACCTATACCCAGTTGCAGCGCCTTGGCGTGCCGGCGCTGCACGACTCCGGTTACACGGGCCAGGGCGTGCTCATCTGCATGCTCGATGACGGCTTCAACTATCACCAGAAGCACTCCGCCACGCGCAACATCAACATCCTGACCATGCGCGACTTCGTTCGCGTCTCGAGTGACCCCACCGACACGCTCGGCAATGGGGGTTTGCCGGCCGCGCCCGCGAGCTCGTTCTCGCATGGCGAGATGACGCTCAGCGCCATCGGCGGCAAGCTGCCCGGCATCTACGTGAGCCCGGCATATGGTGCCACGTTCATGCTCGGCCGTACCGAGTACGACCCTACCGAGCATCCGATCGAGATGACCAACTGGGCCATGGGTGCCGAGTGGGCCGACAGCGCGGGCGCCGACCTGATCAGTTGCTCGCTGGGCTACAACCAGTTCGATGTGCCCGATCAGGGCCTGGACATCACGTATCCGATGCTCGATGGACACACGAGCGTGATCACGCGCGCCGCCGAGATCGCGGCGGCCAAGGGCATCCTGGTCGTGAACTCGGCGGGCAACGACGGCTTGAATCCGAGCGTGGGCTACAAGCTCTCGGCGCCCTCCGATGCGAATGGCGACAGCGTACTGTGCATCGCGGCCACGGACTCGCTCGGCGTGCGTGCGAGCTATTCGTCCAAGGGGCCCACGTATGACGGGCGCATCAAGCCCGATCTTGCCGCGCAGGGCTCGGCGGTGCTGCTCGCATCGCCGGGCGGCAATCCCAACTTGTACACACGCGCCAACGGCACGTCGTTCTCCTGCCCGCTCACCGCGGGCCTGGCCGCGTGCATGATCTCGGCGCGGCCGCTCTGGCCCGCGCCGCTCATCATCAAGGCGCTCAAGGCCACGGCCTCGCGCGCAGCGAACCCCGACACGCTCCTGGGCGCCGGCATCCCGAACGGTCTGGCCGCGCTGCGCTGGGTCCCCGACACCGCCGGCGTGCCCACGTCCAAGGGACCCGCGCTCTCATTCGCGCTGGCGAGCGCGAATCCCATGCGCGCCGACAGCGGTCCGCTGCGCGTGCGCTTCTCGATCGGCGCCAACGCGACGGCGCGCTCGGGCCGCATTCGCGCATTCGATATGCAGGGCCGCGCGATCCGCACGCTGTGGAGCGGCGCGCTTTCGCCCGGCGTGCAGGCGGAAGCCGCTTGGGACGGCGCCTCGGACGCCGGAGTACGCGTGCGCCCTGGCGTCTATCTGGTGGCCTTCGAAGTCGGCAAGGATCGCTCGGCGCTCCGCGTCGCCTCCTTGCGCTGAGCGGCACCAGCACTGCCGCGCAGTAGCAGGATTCCCATGATTCTGGTTCTCTCCTAAAAGGACTCTCCGGAATGAAGCGCAAGACTCTCGTCCTGTGCCTGCTGGCCATGTGGACCGCGAGCGGTGTCATCGCGTTCGCACCTGCGACGGCCGCGGCCGAAACACTCACGCTCAAGAACGGCATGCGCGTGATCCTGACCCCCGACCCGCAAGCGACCGCGGCCGATGTCGCACTCTGGTTCCCGGCCGGCGCGCGAGTGGAACGCGAGGGCCAGTCGGGCTTGGCGCATGTGGCCGAGCGAGTGGTCGCGCGTCTGGGCGTGCAAGCGGGCGAGAGTCGCTGGATGAAGCAGGTGGCCGATGCCGGCGGCACGCCGGGCTCGGCGTCGACCTTCGACTACACGTCGTTCTACGAGACGGTGCCCGCCGAGCGTCTGGGCGCCGCTCTGCGCATCGAGGCCGCGCGCCTGGGCTCCGCGCCCACCGACGCCGCGCTTTTCGAAGGCGAGCGCCGGCGCGCGCGCGAGGACCTAGGCCGCGCGCAGCGCACGCCGGTCGCGCGTGGCCTGCAGCGGCTTTCCGCCACGCTCTACGCGGGCGACCCTTACGCGCGCTCGCTGTTCGGAAGCGACCGCGACCTCGCGGCGCTCACCGCGCGCGACGTCGACATGTGGCGCCGCGAACGGTTCGCGCCGGGCAGCGCCTCGCTCACCGTGACCGGGCGTTTCGATGCCCCGTCGACACTGGCGCTGATCCGCGACCTGTTCGAGGCGCTGCCGCGCGGCGCCGCCGCGGCAGCCGCACCGCCGCTCAAGCCGGCCACGGCCGGTATGCGCGAGAGCGTCGAACACACCGAGTCGCCCGCGCGTGTGCTGTTCGCGGGCTGGCGGGCTCCCGGTGCGGCCGATGCCGATGCGCCCGCGCTGGCGTTGCTCGCGCAGGTGCTCTCGGGCGCGGGTTCGCCGCTGGAGAAAGCGCTGGTGCAGGATTGGAAGGTCGCGGCGCTGGTACAGGCCGGCCTCGATGAGCGCCGGCAGTCGTCCACGCTGTGGACGCTCGCGGTGCTGCGTGCGGACGCTGATACGTCGACGGCACGCCGCGCATCGATCGACGTGGTCAAGGGGCTTGCGCGCGACCCTCTCGCCGGCGACGTGTTCGACCGCGCCATGCGCACCCTCGAGACGAACGAAGCGCTGCGCTTGCAAGGCGTGCGCGCCCGCGCGCAGGCGCTGGGGCAGGATGCCATCATGAACGGCGCCGCTGCGGCCGCCGCCGAAGGCGCGCGGTTGCAGGCGCTGCGCGCACTCACGCCGGCGGACCTGCAGCGTGTGGCCGCCAGGATCTCGACCGACGCGGGACTCGCGACCTTCTGGTTGCTGCCGCCGGCTACCGAAGGAGGCCGCTGATGCGCCGGATCCCTGCCATGACGCTGTTGTGCCTTGGCGCGCTCGCGCTGCTTTGCGCCGCGCCGCACGCGGCCACGGCTGCGCCCGATCCTGTGGCGCCGCCGCTGGCGTACGCCAAGCCGGTGGAGAAGCGGCTCGAGAATGGCCTGCGCGTGGTGATATTCCCGAACGCGCGCCTGCACGTGGTGCAGATGCAGTTGCTCGTGCCCGCAGGCGCGGTGAGTGAGCCGGACTCGCTGCCAGGCCTTGCCGCGCTCACCGCGCAGTTGGTGCGCCGCGGCACGACGTCGCGCACGCCAGAGCAATTCGACGCCGAGGCGGCGCAACTGGGCGCTTCGTTCGTCTCGAGTGCCACCCGCGACTACGCGCAACTCGCCTGCGCGGTGAGCTCGCCGCGCATGGAGCAAGCGCTCGAGCTCATGAGCGACGCGGCGCTCGGCGCGGTCTTTGGCGACGAGGCGTTCGAAGCCGGCCGCCGAGAGGCCGTGGGCGTGCTGCGTGCGCAGAGCCAGGACGTGGGCCTGATCGCCGAAGAGCGCATGTGGGCCGCCGCCGTGGGCGAGCATCCGTACGCGCACGAGAGCCGCGGTGACATCGACGTGCTGATCGCGACCAAGCCCGAGATGGTGCGCACGTTCCACCGCGAACACTGGCGCCCGGATCGCGCCGTGCTCGCGATCGCCGGCGACGTGACGCCCGACCGCGCGCTCGCGGCGGCGACCGAATGGTTCGGCCGCTGGGCAGGCCGTAGCGTGGTGGATGCCGCGCACGCGGCGCCGGTCGCGCACGCGGGAGTGCGCGTGATCGACATCCCCGATGCGCCGTACTCCGAGCTGCGGATGGTCGCCATGGCACCCGCGCGCAGCGATGCCGCATGGCCTGCGTGGCACCTGCTCACGCATGCTCTGGAGCATGGCGGCCTGCCTGCCGGCTTCCACGCGCGGCTCGAATCGCAGCGCGAAGTCTCGCTGTTGGTGGTGAGCGGCGCGGCGCCCAATGACTCCGCGGGGGCATGGGCTGTGCGCGTGCGGCGCGCATTCACGCGCGCGGCAGCCGTGAGCGCGGACGCCGAGGCGTTCGCGCAGCTGCGCAGCGATGCCGCCGCGGCGTTCCCGCTGCAACTCGAGACGCTGGGCGCGCTGCTCAGTCAGTGGCAGGCCGCCGACGCGGCCGGTGCGCCCGCCGATGCGCTCGAGAAACTGCCCGCGTCGTTGTTGGCGGTCACGCCCGACGCCTACGCGGCCGCGGCGCAGACGCTCACGCGCGGTCTCACGATCGTGGCGGCCGGGCCGAGCGACAAGCTCCGCGCCGGTCTTGCGCCGCTCGGCAAGCCCGAAGCGCTCTCGGCGGTCGAGACTCGTATCCGCCGCTCGTCGGTCTCGGTGCCGACGCCGGCGCAGATGCACGCCGGCAGGGCGGCGGTCGCGGCCGCCGTACTGGCGCACGGTGGTGGGGTCAAGCTGGCGGCGGTGCGCACGGTCGTGAACGAAGGCGACATGACGCTTTTCGCGGGTGGCCAGGAACTGCAAGGCAACTTCAGCCTCGTGCGTCAGGACCCCGACCGGCTGTCGTTCGCGACGAAGCTGCTTCGCTTCGAGAACCGCCAGACCCTGGTGGGGGACAAGGGCTGGTCGCTGTCACTCGCCGACACCGCGAGCATGACCGACCTCGACAGCACCGCCGTGGCGACGTTGCGCGCGACGCTGCACGGCGACCTGGTCCACCTCCTGCGCGCCGCGCAGTCGGCGAGCGACCTGGCCGTGCGCAGCAAGGAGACGGTCGGCGCGCGCATGTGCGACGTCGCTGGCTTCACCACGAGTGACGGCCTGCGGTCCCGGCTGTACATCGATCGTGTCACCCACCGCGTGCTTTGTGCGGAGAGCGCCCCCGATGAGGAGGGGCAATGGCACGATCGCCGGGTCTACACCGATTTCCGGCAGGTCGGCGGTCTGTGGCTTCCGTACACCGAGGAGCGCACGGTGAGCGGAGAACGCGTCTCGGTGTTCGCGACACGCGTAGCCGCCATCAACAAGCCGCTGGGTGAGGACCTGTTCCTCAAGCCCGATGTCGAGCACGGGCAGCTCCTGCCCAAGAAGTGAAACAATTGGAACAGACGGACAAGACGGAGAAGTTGGAAAAAGCGAGGCCGGTTGGCTTGAGAGCCACCCGGCCTCGCCGTATCCTGCAACAGAATCCCCAGCAACGTGCCTGGGATGGGTCTTTGGGATGTGGAGGGGAACATGAGTACGACCGAGATCGAGTCCGCCACCGGCGGTGAGATGGAGACGCGAATGAGCAACGAACAATTCGTCTATTTCTTCGGTGATGGCGCGGCCGAGGGCAACGGTCAGATGAAGGACCTGCTCGGCGGCAAGGGCGCTGGCCTCGCCGAGATGACGAACGCCGGTGTGCCGGTGCCGCCGGGCTTCACGATCACCACCGCCGTGTGCCGCTGGTACTACGCGAACGGCAAGCAGTTGCCGCACGATTTCCGCGCACAGCAGGGTGGCGCACTCGAGCGCCTCGAGGCCTCGATCGGCAAGAAGCTGGGCGACGCGACCGATCCGCTGCTGGTGTCGGTGCGCTCGGGCGCCAAGTTCTCGATGCCGGGCATGATGGACACCGTGCTCAACCTGGGGCTGAACGATAAGTCGGTACTGGGACTGGCCTCCAAGACGGGTAACCCGCGCTTCGCGTGGGATTGCTACCGCCGCTTCATCCAGATGTTCTCGTCGGTCGTGATGGACTTCGAGAAGCGCGACTTCGAGGACATCATCGAGGCGATCAAGCACAAGCGGAAGGTCAAGCTCGACACCGAGCTCACCACCGAGGATCTGCAGCACATGGTGGCGGAGTTCAAGAAGGCCGTGAAGAAAGTCTCCGGGCGTGATTTCCCCCAAGACCCGCTCGAGCAGCTCGCGCTTGCGCGCGACGCCGTGTTCCGGTCGTGGAGCAACGACCGCGCGATCTACTACCGCCGCACGAACGGCATCCCCGATGACATCGGCACCGCCGTGAACGTGCAAGCCATGGTGTTCGGCAACATGGGCGATACCTCGGGCACGGGCGTGGGCTTCACGCGCAACCCGTCCACGGGCGAGCGCCACTTCTACGGCGAGTATCTCACCAACGCGCAGGGCGAAGACGTCGTCGCCGGTGTGCGCACGCCCCATCCGATCGCCGACCTCAAAGACGAGGCACCCGAGATCTATCATCAGCTTCGCGAGATCACGAACCGCCTCGAGCAGCACTATCGCGACGTGCAGGATTTCGAGTTCACGTTCGAAGAAGGCAAGCTCTACCTGCTGCAGACGCGCAACGGCAAGCGCACCGCGCAAGCGGCGGTCAAGATCGCCGTCGACATGGTCCACGAGAAGCTCATCACCGAAGAAGAAGCCATCCTTCGCGTGGATCCTTCGTCGCTCGATCAGTTGCTGCACCCGCGGCTCGACCCCAAGGCCAAGGTCAAGGTCATCGCGGGCGGCCTGTCGGCTTCACCGGGCGCTGCGGTCGGCAAGGCGGTCTTCGACGCCGATACGGCGGCCGAACGGGGCGGCAAGGGTGAGAAGGTCATCCTCGTGCGCAAGGAGACCACGCCGGACGACATCCACGGTATGGACGCTGCACAGGGCATCCTCACCGCCACGGGCGGCATGACGAGCCACGCGGCGGTCGTCGCGCGCGGCATGGGCAAGCCGTGCGTCTCGGGCGCCGGCGCGGTGCATATCGATGAGAAGAACCGGCGCTTCACCACCGATGGCGTCACGGTCAAGGAAGGCGAGTGGATCACGATCGACGGTTCGCTCGGCAAGGTCATGCTGGGCCAGGTGCCCACGATCGATGCCGAGGTGAGCGGTGAGTTCGGCGCGTTCATGGAGATCGCGGACAAGCATCGCCGTCTCAAGGTGCGCTCGAACGCCGACATCCCGCGCGACGCGATCAAGGCCGCCGAGTTCGGCGCCGAAGGTATCGGGCTCTGCCGCACCGAGCACATGTTCTTCGCCGAGGACCGCCTGCCATATGTGGTGCAGATGATCATGGCGGCGCCGCAGGTGAAGGCGCTCGAAGAAAAACTCGCGGTCCGCAGGAAGGCGCTCGAGGGCGCCGGCAGCGCTGAATCCAAGACGCTCAAGGCCGAGATCGCGCTGCTCACGAAAGAACTCTCAGGACCCAGCAAGGCCTACCGCGGCGCGCTCGCCAAGCTCCTGCCGTTCCAGCGCGCGGATTTCCGTGGCCTCTTCAAGGCCATGAAGGGGTATGCGGTCACCATCCGTACGCTCGATCCGCCGCTGCATGAGTTCCTGCCCAAGCGTGAGGATCTCATGGTCGACATCGCCATCTTCCCGCGCGCGAGCGCCGCGCAGAAGAAGGAGATGAGCAAGCGTTACAGAGTCACCGTCGCTCAGCTCAAGAAGTCCATGCCCGAGTTGCTGCGTCGCGTCGAGGACCTGCACGAGTTCAACCCGATGCTCGGGCACCGTGGCTGCCGTCTGGGCATCACGTATCCCGAGATCACCGAGATGCAAGCGCGCGCCATCTTCGAGGCGGCGAGCGAAGTCGTCGCCAAGGGTGGCGATGTGTTCCCCGAGGTCATGATCCCGCTCATCGGCACCGTGGCGGAGCTCAAGGACCAGGCCGCCATCGTGCGCCGCGTGGCGAGCGAGACGATGGAGAAGAAGGGCGTCACGTTCAAGTACCTCGTGGGCACCATGATCGAGGTCCCGCGCGCGGCGATCACCGCCGGCCGCATCGCAGAGGAGGCCGAGTTCTTCTCGTTCGGCACGAATGACCTCACGCAGATGACGTTCGGCTATTCGCGTGACGACGCAGGCAAGTTCCTGCCCGAGTACGTGAATCGTAAGATCCTCCCGATCGATCCGTTCGTCTCGGTGGACCAGGAGGGAGTCGGCGCGCTCATGGAGTGGGCCGTCAAGCAGGGCCGCGAGACGCGCGCCAAGCTCAAGGTGGGTATCTGTGGTGAGCATGGTGGCGATCCCGAAAGTGTCGAGTTCTGCCACCGTGCCGGACTCGACTACGTTTCGTGCTCGCCGTTCCGTGTGCCGATCGCCCGCCTTGCGGCGGCGCAGGCTGCAGTGCGAGGCAAGGCCGCCGAGAGCGACCGGCGGTAAGCAGAGTTCCGAACGACGGGCCGGAGCGCGATGCGCTTCGGCCCGTTCGCTTCGCACCCAGGAGCGTGTGGCGTGAACGACCTCAAGACCTATCCCGAATTCCAAGCCGCTCTCAAAGCCGGCCGCCTCATGGGCAGCACCGACAGTTCGCTGCCCGATCGCATCCACGTGCCGCCGTGTCCAGACCTGAACGAGGTACTCTGGAAAGAGAAGATGGAGAAGCACGAGGGCAAGAAGGGCCGCTTCTACGTGTACGGCACGGTCGAGGACGCGCTCGGGCACATCGGCGATCGTCCGTGTCCCAAATGCCTCAAGGGCATCCCCTCGCTCCGCGGTTTCCGCGGTACTTGGGGAGGGCGATGACGAGCACCACCCGAGTGGATTGAGGCCCGTGGCGCACGAGCGTATCTTGGCTGCCGTAGTCCTGACGCGCACAGCGGAGGTGCAGTGCCCATCGACGAGCATCTGAAGGAACTGCGCGCCCGGCGTTTCGCGCCGCGCGCCTGCGTGGCGGTCGTGCGCCATGTCGGCGCCATCGTGCGTGGCGACCTGCTCGCGAATCCCAGCGCCGTGCGCTCGATCGGCACGCTGGCGCTGGTCTACTTCGCCGCGGCGTTCCTCGCCGCCATCGCCATCGCATTCGCTTTCGACCGCGACTTGGCCGAGCACTTTCTGCTCGATACGTCGCTGTGGATGCTGGGCTCGTTCGCGTTCGTCATGATGCTGGTCGGCAAGCTGCGCGACGAGCAGGGATTCCGCCTGTCGGGGCTCAACTTCCCGCTCATGCTCACGCTGCTGCGCATCGCACTCGTGCCCGGCACGTGCCTGTTCCTGGTGCAGCGCCACTTCGCGCTTGCGCTCATCACGTATGTGATCGCGTGCCTATCCGATGTGCTCGACGGCTACCTGGCGCGGCGCTGGAAGCAGACGACGCCGCTGGGCAAGGTGCTCGATCCGCTCGTCGATATCGTCTTCAACCTGGCGATGCTCTCGGGTCTCACGGCGGCCGGCTTGCTCAGCCGCTGGGTGTTCTGGATGGGCGTGGCGCGGTACGGTTCGCTGCTCGTGGGCGTCACCGGGCTCTATCTGTGCTTCGGCCCGGTGCGCATCGCGCCCACGTCGTTCGGGCGCATGAGCGGTGTGGTGATGAGTTCTCTCATCGCGCTCTTCACGCTTTTGTACGCGATCCGCGGCGGTATGGCCTTGGGGATCACGAGCCTTACCGAGATCGGCCTTGGCGTGTTGCTCGCGGCGACCACGATCCAGATGATCGGCGTAGGCTGGTACAACCTGCGGATGCTCACCGGCCATGCGCGCGCGGCCGGTGCGGTCGTGGATGACGTGCGCTGGGGCTCGCGATGAATTCACCCACCATGCGGGATGCCATCCCGGCCGCGCTGGACGGCGACCTTGGGCACTTCTTTCCGTCCGAGGTCTTGCAGCTGCTCCAGCTTGCGCAGGCGACGGGCCGGCTCGAGATCTCGCGCGAGAACGAGCGCGTGGACCTGTTCTTAGAGCGCGGCCGCCCGGTCTTCGCGCGCACGAGCGGCCTTGCCGTGCGCGCGGGCGAGGTGCTCATGCACCGCGGCCTCATCCAGCCACAAGCACTGGCGCGCGCGCTCGAACGTCAGCGCGCCGAACCACGCCGCCGGGTGGGGCAGTTGCTGGTCGATGCTGGCGACGTCACCGCCGAACAAGTGCGCGAGGCCGTGCACGAAGTGCTGCGGCGCATCGTCTACGGCGTGCTGCTCTGGCGCGACGGCCGCTTCCGCTTCGTGCCCGGAGAAGCGTCGATCGGCGAGGACATCCAGCTCGACCTGGACCTGGACCGCCTGATCCTTGAAGGCCTGCGCTTGGCCGATCAGGA
>JANYBS010000059.1 GCA_025360715.1 Candidatus Eiseniibacteriota bacterium
CTGCCGCCCAGTTCGTCGTCGCCCATGAACTCGCCGCGGCCGGATTCGAAGCGGCCCACCACCGGCGGCTGCAACTCGCAGCCACGGTCATCGACCCAGTACAGGCTCCAGAGCCGCGTGCGCGGGTTGAAGATGCGCAGCGTCATGCCCTCGATGGGATGGCCGTCGGGGAACGTGGCGCCGAAGCGATCGATGTTGCCGATGCCGCCCAGCACGGGCCGCACTTCTTGTTCGGCGTCGAACTCCTGCCAGTCGGTGCAATCTTCGAGTCGCTTCACCAGCCGCTGGTTGTGGATGCGCCAGCGCCCGAACAGGAAGTCGAAATCGTGACGGCCGTCCCGGTGCGACTCGTGGGCAAGCATGCGGCGGCGCTCCTGATGTGAGAGTGGAGGATGCGGCATCGCGTCGTGGATACCGCGAGCGACGGGGTGTCCCAAGTCAGCAGGCCTGGCCATCCCCGCGATGCCAGCGCTGAATATGGGCTCACCCACGTCACTCGACAGTGTTGCAACCCGGGCGGCGCGGCTCGGTACCAGAAGCGCAGCGCAACGGCCGTTCCCCAGGCTCCGCCGCGGCGCGAGGCTGCGGCGGCACGGGTGCCAAGCGGTTCGTCGCCGAGGGAGGCGCACGTCGTGTGCGTTCTCCGGCGCCGCGGCAGAGCGTGCGGAACGAAGCTGCATTCAGGCTTCCAGCGTGACCGAGTCGAGCCACCACAACAGATCGCCGGCCTGAAGCTGGAGCTGATAGACGTCGCCGTTCTCGTCGGTGACCGAGAAATAGAACCGGGGGTGCTTCCCGGCGCGGTCCACCCAGCGGGCGTTGACGCTACGGACGCGGTGTTCGCGGCCGCGGCGCTTGAACGCCACCGGAGTGACCATGCCGCCCTGGAAATCCGCTCGGACGGCGATGGCTTCGTCGATCGCTTCGTTGCGCATGAGACTCGCGTGCTCCTGACCTGGCGAGGCCTACTTTACTGCACGGATGTGCAGTAAGCAAGAGGGAAATATCCGGCCGCTGGCGCTGCCTTGCGCGCGGGTGTAGAAAGCGCCCAAGCCATTCGCGTTGCCCCACCTGCACTGGAGGTCTTCTGTGAAGTCCCCGCGTCCCCTGGCCGCGCTCATCCTTCTCGCTCTTGTCGCTGCGCTCATGACGGTCGCGCTCGCGCATGCCGCAGACGCCCCCACGCCGGTCGCGCTCAAGATCACCGAGCTGGGCCATGGCCCCACGATCGTGTTCGTGCCCGGTCTGGGCGGTGCGCGCCTGGACTGGATGCCCACGACCAAGCGCCTGCTCGCCACGCACCATGTTGTGATGGTCGACCTGCCGGGCCAGGGCGACAGCCCGCTGCCCGAGCCGTTCTCGCTGCAGGCGGCCGCCGAAGCACTCGATGGTGTGCTCGCCAAGCAGAACCCCGACAGCACGGTGGTGGTCGGCGCCGGCGTGGGCGGACTCGTGTCGCTGCTCGCCGTGAGCGCACATCCCCAGCACGCGCGCGGCATCGTGCTCATCGACGCGCAGGTCAAGTCGCCGATCCCGGTGCCCGACCAGCAGCGCGAGCAGCTCTTTCGGTACATGGACGACAACTACCAGGCCTTCTCGCAGATGGCGTTCTCGCGCATGGGCCGCGATTCCACCGAGAACGTGCGCATCATGGCGCAGATGGCCGCGGTGCCGGCGGCCACGGTGAAGGCGTACTTCCATCAGCTGATCGGCATCGACGCCAACAAAGAAGCCAAGGCGCTCAAGCGCCCGATGGCGCTGCTGTTCACCGATCGCATCTGGAAGAGCGGCATGTCGTGGGGCGCGGTCGCCAAGGGTTTCGGCTGGGACGACAGCACGATCGCGGTCCCGCGCCGCATCACGAACGCCGGCTACTTCGTGATGAAGGACCAGCCCGACACGCTCGCCGACATCGTGCGCGGCTTCGCCGCCGCGCAGTGGGCCAGGAAGTAGCGCGCGGCCGCGCCAACGGCGAGCCCGCGCTCGGTGGCGCGTAACGTGATCGTGCCGCCGTCCTCGTCCAAGGCTTCGGAAGCGTTCAGGATCAGGTTCATCACCTGCGATGCGATGGGCGTGATGCTCGTGACGCCGCCGGTGCTCGCGTGGGCGCGCAGAGGCCTGGGCCGTCGCGACGAATGGCACGCGGCCGAGACGCTAGCGGTGGCACCGGCGATCGCAGGCCGACAGCACCGGCGTCTCGAAGGCCGTGCGCAGCGATCCGCAGGCAACGGCCACGAGCAACAGCAGACCGGGAATGGCCCAGCGTCAGTACAGGCGCGCCGCGACTCGTTCCCAACGCGAAATGCCCGTCAATCCGGTCAGCTTGGAGCCGTGGCCGGCCGATAACCCGGGTGTTCCCAGCCGTCCGTCCCCGGAGTCCGCCCATGCGTTCGAACCGACTCGTGCTGCTGATCGCCACGCTGCTCGTGGTGGTGTGCGTCGTTGCCGCGCGCGGCCTTGCGCCCGGCGGGCGCACGAGTGCCGTGGGCGCGTTCGGCCACGGGCCCACGGTGGTGCTCGTCCACGGCCTGGGCAGCCGCGCCACGCACTGGCTGCCGGTCGCCCGTGACCTGGCGCGCGATCACCGCGTGGTGCTGGTCGACCTGCCCGGGCACGGCCTGGCGGGCATGCCCGGCGCGCTCACGATCGCGCAGGCCGCCGAAGCGCTCGATCGCGCGATCGCCGCCGAGACTCCGGACGGCGAGAGCGTCGTCCTCGTGGGCCATTCGGTGGGCGGCCTTGTCGCGACCGCCGAAGCGCTCGCGCACCCCGATCGCGTGAGCGCGCTGGTGCTCGTGGAGACCGCACTGCGCCCGCAGATCAGCGACGCCGACCGCGACGCGCTGCTTGAGTCGCTCGACCACGACTACCGCGGCACGCTGCGCGCGAATTACGCGGCGTTCGGACGCGACTCCATCCAAGGTGAGCAGCTCTATCAGGAAGCCGCGCAACTGGACTCCACCGCGATGAAGCAGTGGATCGATCTCGCGGTGTCGACCGACATGAGCACCGAAGCGCGCGCCCTGCGCCCGCGCGTGCTAGCCGTGCTCGCGCCGCACTCGTGGGAAGAGCGCGAGACCTGGCCCGCGGTCGCCGAGTCGCTGGGCTACACGCATGTGCCGGCGGTGACGCCGCTGCGGATCCCCGGCTGCGGCCACTTCATCATGCTCGACCGCCCCGCCGCGCTGGCGAGCGCGATCCGCCGCTTCGCCCGCGGCGTACAGGCGCCGGTGGTGGCGGTGAGGTAGGGGCGGGCGGACTCGGTTCATACCAAGCACGAGAAGTCCCCGAGGCCAACGGGCCCCGGGGACTTCTTCAGCAATCGCCCGATGCGTCCGCTATCTCGCGAGCACGACTCGCCGCACACCGCGGTCTGACCCCGCGACGATACGCGCCAGATACACGCCCGGTGCGACCGCGCGACCTGCCGAGTCATGGCCGTCCCACGTGAGGTCATAGCGACCCGCGGGGCGGTCTTCCTCGATCAGTGTCCGCACTCGCCTGCCCTGCGCGTCCATGATTTCCATCTGCACTCGTCCCGCACTGGGCAACGCAAACGCGAGCGTCGTCACGTGTGAGAAGGGATTCGGCGTGGGCGCGGCGAACTCGAATCGTGCTGGCGTAACTTCGGTCTGACGCGCCTGCGCGGCGGCGCCTGCGCCCGCTTCGTAGCGGCCGCGCAGGTCCAGGAACCAGCTGCGTTCGGTGCCCGATGCCTGCGTGGGAGCGTTGAATACCAATGGCAAGTCGTCGCCGTTGGTGAGCGTGAGCGCAGAGTCATCGGCCGCGACGATGGACTGGAGCACCGAGGCGTCACCAGCGTCCGAGGGCGCGACGAGCGTGGTTGCGACGAGACTGTCGTGGTCAACGCGTGTGAGACTCCGCATCGAGCGCACCTCGGCATCAGCGCCGAAGACCAGCCGTACGTGATGACCACCGCTCGCCAGCACCGCGAGTTCGTCCCAGTCACGACGTGGGTGGATCGTGCCGATGGGCGTCCATGTCACGCCATCGCCCATCTGGACTGTGACTCCCTCTTGGACAGACTGAGCAAGTGGCCCCGCGCGACGGCACTCGGTCACGATGGCATCTGCTCTAGCGGAATCCGGCACCAAGCCTGTGAGCGATGTGCCAGCGGCGAACACCTGAGACTGAACCGAGAATTCGTTGGACAGACTGACGCTTGCACCGTCGTTCGCCGCGAGCGAACCGAGGCTAGTGGCTCTGCCCACGGCAACCCCTGTAGCCGTAGCGCACGCAATCGTCCCCGCCGGGCGATCGACGACGCGCAGTCGCACGCGGTCTACCAGCGCCGAGGAACCGCTTCCCATGTGCAGCTTGGCGTGAACAACGCCGTCAGTTCCCGCAGCGAGTCCCGCAAGCCGTTCCGATCGGTCAACCCAGCCGCCGCTTTCCGGCGTGCCATCGAGCATCGAGTTGCCGGACGCGCTGCCGGCAGTGGGCGCTACGTAGAAGGCGCCAGCGCGACCGTTGCCGAAGCTGCCGCCCCCTCCGCCGGCGCCACCGGTAAGGGCGGCGTCACAGTTGTCGCTGTAGAAGCAGCTCAGGTGGATGACCTTGGAGTCGACACCGCTTGTGCCGTCCATTGCGCGGACGACGAAGTTGTATTCGCCCGGCTCCGGAAATTGCCAGCGCAGGACATGCTGAGAGTCGAAGGTCATCCCTGAGGGCATCATCGAAACCTCAAGGGTGACCGCTTCTCCGTCTGGATCCGAGGCAGTAATGGGGCCGAAAGTGAACGGAGTGCAGGCTGGAACGCTCATGTCGGTCATGGGCATGAGCGAAGGCGCGTGATTCCAATCCGCGCGGGCGGCGAATAAGTTGCGATCGCTGGGTGCGTCGCCTTGGCTAGCGCTATAGGCGAGCTTTAGGCCGTCTCGAGACCAGCGAACGTTCTGCGCGAACGCCCCTCGGGTTATGAAACGATAGCTGGTGTCGCGTACGCCGGCGGTGGTGTCGAGCAGCGCTGCTCGCTGCACTTGGATACTGGGTTGCCATATGTAGCTGGGTGGCGCGGTTGGGCCCCAGTTCGGAAGTGGCGAGGTGCTCGTGAGCGCGATCCGTCCCTTTCCGGGGTGGAGATCGAAGTTAGCGAACTCCGTCACGCCGATGGGTACGACCGTAGGCGCCCCGCCGCTTGCAGGACAGCGCAGGATCTGGTGGTTGTAATCCGCAACGTAGAGGTATTTGCCGTCACGAGACCAGCGCGGGGCTTCAAGCAGAAGCGGGGCGACCGAGTAGTTGGGATAGAGGAATCTCGAAACAAGCCGGTCACCGGTGCCGTCTCGGTTGATGAACCTCAGATCCCACGCAAACCCATCGGCGGTCGCGTGGTCGCATAGGTAGGCGATTCCTTCGCCGTTCGGGGCATAAGCGGGTGCATACGATGCGCCGACGATAGAAGTCAGTTTCTGCGCGGCTTGACCAGAAAGCGTTTCCCAGAGGTCGACCTGGCCATTGGCCGCGTACTGGGACCAGACGATGTCTCCACCTCGTGGTGACCAGTCTGGGAAGGACTGTGTCGCGGACTGCGGCGCGATTCGCGCCGGAGGAGTGCCATCCAGTCTTCTGCGGTAGATCTGCATCCATGGCGAAACGGCCGGGTCGATCGTCGAGTAAACCAATTCGTCGCTAGCTGGCGACCAAGCCGGCCAATCGTCGCTCGAGCCTAGAACGCTGCTGATATTGACCGGAATCTGCGAATCGGATGCAGTCGAGCGCAAACCTGCGTCGAGTCGATAGGGGAGAAGCTCCTCGTATCCGAGGTCTACATCGCTCGTCCAAGAGTTCTTACGCCCATCCGCAAGGGTGACCACCAGCACGACGGCCTTGTGGGTAACGCCGAACGACGGAATCGTGACAGTCACCTCTCCGGTCAAGGTGTCGGTGTCTGTCCAGGATACCGACGTCGCAAATGACGCAGCGTTGGGGTGTTGCCAAAGACTGGACGCGTCGCCCGATGCAAGATCGAGAGAGTCGTAGGCGACGGCGGAGGCCATCAGCCGGACGTCACTTGTCGCATAGTGATTGCCATTCGAGTTCACCAGATAGCCGGGGTCGTAGTACGCCTGAGGTGAGACTCGGATGACGAGATCACGGTTAAGGCTCTGAAGGCCTGCTGTCGGCCGGAATACCCAGTAGTTCGCGGAAAAGACAGTGAGCGCTAGCGGGTGATTCGCGCCGCGCATCGAACGCTGCCACTTGAAAGTCGTGTCTTTGAGTACGGCGTGGGGTCCGAGGTCCACGACCTGAGGCAAAGCCACGATGTCGTCGTTGGCGACGCCGTCGATTGACTGCCATGCGCCTTGATTATTGGCGGGCGAGAATCCCGACCATGCAGGCAAGCCGAATTGACCCTCGGCCAGCCCCGGGTTGTTCACAAAGTTAGCGACGCGCCAATTGTGGTGCAGAACCTGAAGTCGGTCGGTGTTTGGCATCGCGACGCCGAGCGGGTGGAAGTAGCTCTTCGCGGCGCACGTCGCACAGGTAGCGTCGCCGAGTTGAGACTGAAGGCCGAGAAGCGTCCGGTTGCTGGCGCGTACCCATTTGTACATGAGGTCGTCTTGCATCCCCGCGAGCGTCCGATTGGTATTCGCCCCGAGGAAGTTGTAGCCGACGTAAGCCATGAACGACGTACGCGCCTGATAGTTCGATTGGCTGAACCGATTGTTGCCCGGCGCCGGCTGCGGCACACAACCTCCGGTCGGATCACACCACGCCAAGAGACTCCAAGTGTAGGGTACCTCAACATGGGTCTCTTGATAGTTGATACCGCTGACGACCTCGGCGGCAGCGGACCAGAGTTCGCCCTGAAAGCCTCCGGCCATCGGACCACTGCCCAGAAGCCCGCCCTGTAGAAACCCGTGAGCCATCTCATGGTTGAAGTCGACGAATTGAAGTGAACCAGGAGCCGTCCACCCGGTGCCAGCTTCATCGAACGGTGAGGCGTGCGGTGGGCCGGGCAGCATGGTGGAGTTGAAATGCTGCACATCGCCCAGCGAGTGGCCTGAAGTCAGGTCCTCGTCGGGCGTCTGGAAAGCGGCCGGCCACTGCCCACCGTCGCCGTGTGAGGCGTCGAGTATGTACGCGTCGACGTGAGAGAAGTCGGAGGGGTTGTAGGCATGGCTGCCTATGCGCAGGCCGTTCAACGTGTCACGCGCATCGGTGCTCCACACCCGTCCTTCGCGATTGAGATAATTCCAGACAGCCTGGGTGTTCACGGCGTCGAGCGCGAGCGGTGAGGTGCCGGGAAGCTCAATCAAATTGCCACTGAATTTCTGAAGTGTCCGATAAGCTGATGATGCAGGGTCCGTTGGTGTACCGAAACTGGCGTCCCACATGAACTCCGCATCACGCCAGCGAGTGTTTGTGGATCGAGTCCCAAACCTGAGGGGTGTGAAAGGGGCCTGAGTGATCGTTGCTGTCCCAGCGTTTGCGGGGGTCGAGCACCTGTCCGCCCTCGTCTCGGCTGCTGCAAGGCATCCGGACAGGACTGCGAAACTCACCAACAGTTCGACCCGGAGGCTTACCTTGTGCGTCATCCGCTAGCACCTTTCGATGCTGATTCCTCGGACGCGGGGCTCGCGCGGGGGATTCGGATCCGAATGTCCGATTCGCGACGCGCCCACCGCCTCGTGCGTGAGCCAGTGAACCGACTCCTGCCTCGAAGCAATACTCCAAAAATCCCTTGCCAAGTGGGGGGGGTGTCAAGGAAATTCGACGCATGCTCACTAAACTAGAAAGTCGAGTTCTTGCGCGCCAGTGGATTCGTTCGAGTCTGTACAAGATGGCTTGCTTCATTTTGGTCGCAGGGGTTGTTACCGGCCTCGGTCTCGGCCTTCACCCAACTCCGGCGAGCGCGATTCCTTCTGGACGTGCCTGGAAGCCAACGGAGAAACTAGTCGTGCACGGACACCGCTTCATGATCGCGACACGGTTTGAGCCAACCACCGGCGGAATATTGAGGGTTGCTGGTGCGGGCCTTGGCGGGCCGGGCAAATGGCTCACGGGCTTCGAGTGGGCGGACACGGCTTGGAAAGTTCGTTGGACGCATAAGTACGCGTCGTTTAGCCCGCCCGTGGTTGTGGCGCCTGAGGGCAAGGAAGTTCTTGTTTGGAAGACGCAGCTCGATTCGATGAGCGCGCTAGCACATGACTACTTCCTTGCCTCCGTTGTGAGTGGCGACTCACTAGCGACTCCCGACACAATTGCAACGGTATTCGAGGGATCATTCGACTATGCCGCGGCTGCAACTGATTCCTGCATCTTTGCAGTCTTGTACGACATCGGATTGCAGCAACGCGTCAAAGGCTTCGTGAGACAGAACGGAAGGCCCGGCTGGCGCGTCTTCGATCTCGGTGGCGAGGGTTGGGATGGTCTCTCGGCAACAGCCATCGATGAATCAACCTGTGTGGTGATTACAGGAGATTCGCCTCGCGAC
>JANYBS010000096.1 GCA_025360715.1 Candidatus Eiseniibacteriota bacterium
GACGTGGTCAAGCTCGTGCGCCAGCTCACGTATGACGAGACCAAGGCCCGGCTTGCCGCGGTGCACGCGTACGTGAAGACGATCCCCAGTGCGAACGGCAAGTGGGCGACCGCGGGTTTCTGCTGGGGTGGCGGCCGCAGCTTCCAGACCGCTTGCGAGAGCGACGCACCGCAGGCCGCGGTCGTGTTCTACGGCGTCTCGCCCGACAGCGCGGCGCTGCTGAAACTGCACGCGCCGGTACTCGGCAACTACGGCGGCGATGACGCGCGCGTGACATCGACGATCGCGCCCGCGCAGAGCGTGCTCAAGGCCGTGAAAGGCTCACGTTACGAGCCGAACGTGTACGACGGTGCGGGCCACGGCTTCCTTCGCGATCAGGCAGGGCGCGATGGCGCGAACCTCAAGGCCACGCAGAGGGCGTGGCCAAAGACGATCGAGTTCCTGCGCAAGAAACTCAAGTAGCTGTCAGGTTGTTCGCAGATCGGGCGGCGCGCGGTCACACCGTGCGCCGCTTCGCGTTCTGGTGACGGTGCAAGGCCGCGCCTGCCACGTTCACCGGAGGATCCGATGCCCCGATTCCTGATTGCAAGCTTGTTGCTGCTCGCGCTGGCCCAGCCGGTCCGCGCTGCCGGGCCGACTTACGCGGAGGACCGCGCTTGGCTGCGCGACCTGGGCCCAGCGCCCGAACTCACCGGCATCACGGGCTGGATCAACACGCCGCCTGCGTCGCTGAAGGCCCTGCGTGGCAAGGTCGTGCTCGTGAAGTTCTGGACGTTCGCATGCATCAATTGCAAGCACACGCTGCCCGCCACGCAGGCGTGGTACGACCGCTATCACGACAGGGGCTTCGAGATCGTCTCGGTACACACGCCCGAACTCGACGAAGAGCGCGTGCCAGCGAACGTGGCGGCCGCGGTGAAGCGCGATCACATCACCTACCCCGTGGCACTCGACCGCGACTTCGCCACCTGGAACGCCTACGGTAACCGCTACTGGCCCGCCGCCTACCTGATCGACGCCCGCGGCCACATCCGTTTCGTGCACTTCGGCGAAGGCGCCTACGACCAGATCGATCATGCGATCGACGTGCTGCTGGCGGAGGCGAAGGTACCGGCGGGCAAGTAGTCCGCACCGGCGACTGCGGCGGTAAGAGCACGCAAGTCATGACGACGCCGGGCCTCGCCGCGTGTCCGCGAGCCCGGCGTACCTCGAAGCAGTCCGGCCGATCGGCTGTGGCTCGTAGAGAGCCATGGGTGTCAGCCCTGGCGCACCGGCATGCGACGAATGCGAAGGAGAGGACCCGCGGCGGATCACTTCGCTTGGAAAGCCACCGGTGGGCCGGTTGCCCGCTTCTCCCACCGTGGGCCGACCACCAGGGTCATCCCTCGTGCAAGTACTCTACGCGGGGCGCATGGCGCCGGCGTGACAGGGCTGTTACCGGCGGTTGAATTCCGGAGCGTTCCGCCCGGTCAGCGGACGCCGCCAGTCTGGCTCACCGCGCGTAATACGGAGTACAGATCCTTCCAGCTCGTTTCGCTGTACGGACCGCTGCTCTGCCAGGCCAGCCGGCCACCGCTGTCGAGCACCACGAGCACCGTCTGCTTGGGGTGATCCAAGCCGAGCCGCTTCTGCCACAGGCCGGCATCGCGATAGAGCGGCATCACGTGCGCTTGAAGATCTGCCGGCGTGCCGCCGCGCATGCTGCCAGTGATCATCCCGGCGAAGAGCCGGCCGCCGGAGCCCACCATAGGCATCTCGAAGAAATCGAAGCTCGAATCCGCGCGCCAGACCTGATGCACCTGCGTGGTCCACTTCTTCACGTCGTCGCGCGAGTCCTTCACGAACCCCATCAACAACAACACCGGCCGGTGATGACCGCCGGGAACGATCACCGCGCGGTCGTCGAGCGTGCGGGCCGCGATCGCCGGGAACGCATCGCCCACGCGCAGCCGCGCCTCGGCGCCCGCGTGTGCGATCGCCACGACGAACAGCAGGAGAGCTGCCGACAGTGCGATACGAAGACGGTGCGGATGCATGATCCCTCCGTGAATCGGTCGTCCATCAGGGTTTGAACGCGCGCGCCTTCTCGTCGTCGAACACGCCTTCCCAGCGCGCCACCACCACGGTCGCCAGGCAGTTGCCGAGCAGGTTCACCGACGTACGCGCCATGTCCATGAGTTCGTCGATGCCGAAGATCATCGCCACGCCGATCGCTCCATAGGGCGCGGGCAGAAACGCATTCACCGTAGCAATCAGGATCACGAGCGATGCGCGCGGCACCGCGGCGACGCCCTTGGACGTGACCATGAGCGTGAGCATCATCGCCAGCTGCTGGGCGAGCGGCACGTGGAAACCGGGAACCGTCGAAGCACACGCCTGGGCGATGAAGATGGACGCCATCGACAGATAAAGCGTCGTGCCATCCAGGTTGAAGCTGTAGCCCGCCGGCATGACGAAGCTCACGACGCGCTTGGGCACGCCGAAGCGCTCCATCGCTTCCATCGCCTTGGGCAGCGCGCTCTCGCTGCTGGTGGTGACGAAGGCGAGCGTGAACGGTTCGCGCACCGCCGCAAGGAACCCGCGCAGCGGCAGGCGGATGATCATCGCCACGGCTCCGAAGACGAAGACCACGAAGAGCAGAAGGGCCAGGTAAAGAGACCCGACGAGCAGGCCCAGGTTCTTGAGCACGTCCAACCCCTGATGCCCGATCGTGACCGCCATGGCCGCGCCAACACCAAGCGGCGCCATGAGCATGACGTAGCCGGTGAAGCGGAACATGACCTGGCTCACGCTCTCACACAGTGCCACCACCGGCGCGCCCTTGCCGCCCACGGCAGCGGTCGCGATCCCGAACACCACCGCGAACGCCACGACCTGCAGTACGTCGCCGCGCGCCATGGCGTCGACCAAGCTGGCAGGGAACACATGCACGAGCGTCTCGATGAGCGTGCTGGGATGGTTCTGCGTGACCTGTCCGAGCACACCGGGGTCGCCTTGCAAGTGAATGCCGGCGCCGGGCTGGATCACGTTCACGACGAGCAGGCCGATGAAGAGCGCGAGCGTCGTGACCACTTCAAAATAGAGCAGCGACTTCCAGCCCATGCGGCCCACCTGCATCAGGTCGCCGCCACCGGCGATGCCCACCACGACCGTCGAGAACACCAGCGGCGCGATGATGGACTTGATCAGGTGCAGGAAGATGTCGCGGATCCACCCGAGCTTCGTGGCGTGGCCCGGGTCCAAGTAGCCGAAAGCCGCGCCCAGCACGAGACCGAGCAGGATCATCTGGGTGAGCGAGGGCCGGCGCAGGTTCATGTATGGGGGGCTCCGGTGGGTCCATGGGCGTGAGATGAGACGCGACACGCCAATCTAGCCTACGGCCGCGCCTGCGTCATGGCTTCGCCGCGTCCGCGGGGCGTGGGGCATGCGCCCCAACCCCCCGAAGGGACACGGGTGCGTTTCCCCTTTCGGCGCTGTGATACCGGCCGGCACCGCGCATCGCAAAGCGCACGAACCGGCCTCGGCGCCGCTGCCGGCGCGGTCGCGCGCATGCCGCGCCAACCGCCCGAGGGACTCGGCACGCGCGATGCAATAGCTACTCCTTCACGCAGCGTCGCACGAAATCCCACTCTTTCTCGGAGGTCTCGCATGTCGGTCCGCAATGAACGTGGCTTCACCCTCATCGAGCTCATGATCGTGGTCGTCGTGATCGGTATCCTTGCCGCCATCGCGATCCCGAACTTCATCGCGATGCAGAACCGGGCGAAGGAAGGCAGCACGAAGGCGAACATGCACACGTTCCAGCTGAGCGCCGAGGACTACGCGACGCAGAACGACGGTGCCTATGCGGACGACGCGGCGACTGTCGCGAACCTGCTGCCCGCGGGCGGCGCGAACTACAAGAACCCGTTCACGCTCAACACCACGAACGCGTGGGAGGATCGCGCGGACTTCACGACCGACCCTTCCGCCACGTCGGGTGTCGTGAGCTACGGCGACTCCGCCGGCGTGAGCTACAACATCAAGGCTGTCGGCAAAGACACGAACGGCGCGAACTTCCCGCTGCCGCTGGTGCTGGGTACGTCAGACTGACGCACTCCAGAAAAGACCAATGAGAAGACGCCGGACGCCACCCGCGCCCGGCGTCTTTCGTCATCACTCCTCGGTGGGGTCCCACCAGGGCGAGAGCCTGGCGCCCGGCTCGCCGGGGATCGCCAGGCCCGCATCGGAATAGTGCGAGGTGTCATTGAAGAGCGAGAGCCGCGAGCGTGTGGCGCCGCGCAGATCCACGATGTTGAGCGCCGCGGGGCTCTGGTCCAGGTTGTCGCGGTAGCGCCGCGGATCGAATCCCAGCAGCGAGCTGAGCAACAGCCGGATCGTCGCCTTGTGCGAGACGATCAGCACCTTCTCGCCGGGGTGCGCGCGAACGATCTCGAGGAACGCCGGCAGCGCGCGCGCCGTCACCGCAAGGCCGCTCTCTCCGCCTTGAGGAGCGAACGTGAACGGGTCTTCATCCCAAGCGGTCATCTCGTCGGGAAAGCGCTCCTCGACCTCGTGGCGCGTGAGCTGCTCCCAGCGCCCGTGCGAGATCTCGCGCAGGCCGTCGCGCGTCTGAACGGCCAGTCGGTGCGGCGCAGCCAGGATGCTCGCCGTCTCGACCGTGCGAGCGAGCGGCGAGGCGTAGACCGCACTCACTTGCTCGCGCGCAAGCCGCGCCGAGAGCCGGCGCGCCTGTTCGCGGCCGTCATCGGAGAGCAGCACATCGGTGGCGCCGGCGAAACGATCCTCGGCGGTGAGCACCGTGGCGCCGTGGCGAACGAGGAACACGCGGGTGGTCGGCACATCGGTCATCCATGACCTCGCTGGCGGATGGGACGGCGATCGGGGTAGGTGCTTGCGCAGCCGCGCCGCGCGAGCTCGCAGCTTACTACGCGACCGCCCGCTCGCGCAGCGTGCCGGCCGCCCCATGCGCCAGCAACACGGCGGCCAAGACGACCGTGTAACCTTCGAAGTGGGCGGCATCGGCGCGCAGCGCGAGCGCCAGGCCGGCCACCCCGGCCGCAAGTGCGAGGGCCGAGGCCGCGGTGGCGACGGCGCCCAATACCCGCGAGTGCGCCGCGATGGAAGCCAGCGAGAGCACAGCGTGCGCCGCGAATGCCGAGGCGATGCCCGTCCAGAGCGGCACATGCGCAGGGTCCCGCGCAGGCAATACGAACAGGACCACCGAGAACAGCCACAGCGACGCACCCAGCGACAACAGGGCGAGCGGCGCGAACGAGGCGGATGCGAAACGGCGCAAGGTCATGAAGCCTCCTCTGGCCTGCCTGGGAACGGAACCACGGAAGCATAACGGTAGTGGCGATCCAGACGGTGTGAAATCCACCTGCGCGCCCCTGCATCCTTGATACGGCATTGGCGCTCGAGCATCACAAGCCATCATATTCGCCGTCCACCTCTGACGCGGAGACCTGATTGCGCAGCCTGCTGCTTCTTGCCGCCCTCCTGATATCCGGCCTATCGCCCTCGCCCTCTTACGCCGGCGGCGGCACCATCCGCGGACGTGTGCTCTCGGCACTGAGCCATGAGCCACTCGCCTATGCCGACGTCACGATACCTGCCGCCCAGCGCGGCACCCGCGCGGCCGACGACGGCACGTTCACGCTCACGGACCTGGCGCCGGGCCGCTATAACGTGCAGGTGAACCTGCTGGGCTACAAGCGTCTGACGCTCTTCGAGCTCGACGTGACGAACGTCCTGCCAGTCACGCTCGAGGTGCTCATGGATGAGGACGTCGTGAAGACGGACTCGGTCAGCGTGACCGCTTCGCCCTTCCGCCGCACGGCCGAAAGCCCGGTCAGCGTCCGCAGTATCGGCGAGTCCGAGATCCAGCGCTTCCCGGGCGGCGACCGCGACATCTCGAAGGTGCTGCAGGGGCAGCCGGGTGTGGCGCCGGGCGTGAGCTTTCGCAACGACATCATCGTACGCGGCGGCGCGCCCAACGAGAACCGCTTCTTCCTGGACGGCATCGAGGTGCCGAACATCAATCACTTCGCCACGCAAGGCTCCTCGGGCGGCCCGGTGGGCATGATCGACGTGGCTTTCATCCGCGACGTCGACCTGTTCACCAGCGCCTTCCCGGCGGCGCGCGGCAATGCGCTCAGCTCCGTGCTCGACTTCAGGATGAAAGACGGCAACTCCCAGCGGGCCGTGCGCAAGTTCACCGTGGGTGCCTCGGATGCCGCACTCGCGTGGGACGGTCCTCTGGGCCGCAACACGACCGGCATCGTCTCGTTACGCCGGTCGTATCTGCAATTCGTCTTCAAGCTGCTCGACCTGCCGTTCCTGCCCACGTACAACGACCTGCAGTTCAAGACGCGCACGCGTCTGGGCGCGCATGACGAAGTGGAACTGCTGGGGCTGGGCGCGATCGACCGCTTCAAGCTCAACCCCGGCGCGAAGCCCACGGAGCTCAACCAGTACCTTCTGGGCAACATACCCGTCTCGCCGCAGTGGAGCTATTCCGCGGGCGGTGCGTGGCGGCACTTCGAGGCCGATGGCGTGCGCACGCTCACGGTGAGCCGCAACCAGCTCGACAATCGCGCGTACAAGTACAAGGGCAACGACGAGTCCAGCCGCGCCAACCTGTTGCTCGACTACCGCTCGCGCGAGACTGAACACAAACTGCGGCTCGAGCAGACCAAGGCGGTGGGCGCGATGCGGCTCTCGGGCGGCGTGTCGGCCGAGGCGGCCGAGTACACGAACTCCACGTACGAACAGACGGTCACGCCGTCGGGGCTGCTGGTGGTGGACTTCGCGTCCAAGCTCAGGCTCGCGCGCTACGCGTTGTTCGCTCAAGCCAGCCGCAGCTTCGCGCGCGAGGCCCTCACGCTGTCGGCGGGCCTGCGTACGGACGCGAGCGACTACTCGCGCGAGATGAGCGATCCCGGCCGCCAGCTCTCGCCGCGGTTGGCGGCATCGCTGCGAGTGGCGCCGCGGCTCACGCTCAACGCAAGCGTCGGCCGCTATTTTCAGCTGCCCGCTTACACGGTGCTGGGCTATCGCGACTCGAACGGCGTGCTGGCGAATCGCGCCAGCGGTACGCGCTGGATCCGGGCCGAGCACGCTGTCGCGGGATTGGAGCTGACCGGCGCGCACGATTCGCGCGTGACGCTGGAGGGCTTCTACAAGCGCTATCATGACTACCCGTTCTTGCTGCGCGACTCCGTGAGTCTGGCCAACCTGGGCGCGGACTTCGGCGTGATCGGCAACGCGCCGGTCGCCCCGGCGTCGCAGGGCCGCGCCTACGGCGTGGAGTTCCTCGCGCAGCAGAAGCTCTACCGGGGCTACTACGGGATCCTCGCCTACACGTTCGTGCGCAGCGAATTCACGACCCGCGGCGGCGTCTATGCGCCCTCGGCATGGGACAACCGCCACCTTTTGTCATTCACCGGCGGCAAGCGCTGGGGCAAGGGCTGGGAGCTTGGCGCGCGCTGGCGCTACACCGGCGGCGCGCCGTATACACCCGACAACGTGGAACTCTCGTCGCGTACCGATGTGTGGGATGCGAGCGGGCGCGGCAAGCCGGACTACGCGCGGCTCAACACGCTGCGCGGCAGCGCGGCGCACCAGTTGGACCTGCGGCTGGATCGCTCCTGGTTCCGCGCCAACCGCACGTATACGCTCTACATCGATATACAGAATGCGTATGGGAGCCGGCCCGAACTCAAGCCGATCCTGCTCGTGCAGCGCGATGCGAACGGGAAGCCGGTGCTGGACCCACAGCGGCCCGGGCACTACCGCACGTACTTCATCAAGGACGACTCGGGCGGCGAGACCATCCCGACGATCGGCTTCACGATGGAGTTCTAGCCGGGAACCATGCGCTGCGGACGGCTGCGACGAACGCCGCGAAGCGCGGTGTCTTGCGGCGCACGCCCGTGCGCGTGACGTCGCCGAACATCTCGCGGCGCAGGCCCAGCGCGACCTCCAGTTGCACCCCGGCGCCCGTGCCCCCGCGGTTACACACGTTCGCCGGATCGCGGCCGGCGAGCACGGCGTGGGCCTGGGCGGTGAAGCCAGCCGCGACGAGTGCTTCGCGCAGCCGCGAGGCCGCGGCATCGTCGCCGCCGCCCACATAGACGATGCGATCCTCGGAACTTTCGCCGTGCACGGCGAGCACGTGCGTGGCCGCAGCGAGCATCGCGAGCAGGCGCGGCTCGTCGAACCGCGAGCTGGTCACGTGCAGCGCCGAGTTGCCAGTGCGCTTGAGTCCCTCGAACACATAGAGCGACGCTTGCGCGCCCGCGATCGAGATGGCGAGTTCGCTGCTGCCGCGCTCGATCCCGCCGCCATGGGGCGCGCATACCACGCGCTGCGGGTCGCGAGCGCGCACGGTGATCGCGAAGTCGTCGCCTTCTCGCTCACGCGCGGCCAGATGTGCGAAATCGCGATAGGTGTCGGCCATGGCGCCTCCGGCGGCGGATAGACGATGGGCGCCCTCTTATCGAGGGCGCCCATGCGGATCTTGCGGTCCTCGAGACGCGGACCTACTTCTGCTTGGCCTCGGCCGCCTCGCGAGCCAGACGCAGCGCGCGGCCCATCGAAGTCTCGCCACCGGTCGGATCCGGTGTGGAATAGAACGCCGGAGCGCGCTCGCCGCGGTCACGGCTCCCGCCAGCGCCACCGTCGCGGCCGCCGCCATCACGGCCACCGGGGCGGCCACCACGCTCGCCACCACGACCACCACCGCCGCCGCTGCGCGGACGCGAGTCGCCGCCGCCGAAGCCGCCGCCGCCGCCACCCGCGCCACCCGGACGGCGCTCGCCACGCGGGGAACCGCCACCCTCGGAGCGCTCCGTGCGAGGAAGGCGCGCCGGCGGGAGCGTGTCGGAGTCGGCATCCTTGATCGAGAGCGAGACACGCTTCTTGTCGGGCTCCACCGCGAGCACCATCGCGCGGACCTCCTGCCCCACATGAAGCACATCCTTCACGTGCTCGATGCGCGTCGGCGCGACCGCCGAGACGTGCACGAGGCCGTCGATGCCGGGCGCGATCGTGACGAACGCGCCGAAGTCGGCCAGACGCGCGACCTTGCCCGTGACCTTCTGGCCCGGCGTGAACTGCAACGCCACGCCCTGCCAGGGATCGTTCACCGTGGCCTTGATCGAGAGCGCGACGCGCGGCTTGCCGTCCTTGCCCTCGTCCATGCGCAGGATGCGGACGCGGACCTTCTCGCCTTCTTTGAGCGCTTCCTTGGGGTGACCCAAGCGCTCGTGGCGGATCTCGGAGACGTGGATCAGACCGTCGATGCCGCCAAGGTCCACGAATGCACCGAATGCTTCGAGGCGGCGCACGGTACCTTCGAGCTCGTCGCCCACCGTGAGGTTGGCGAGGCGCGCCTTGGCCGTCTCGCCCTCGGTCTTGCGCAGCAGGTTGCGGCGCGAAAGCACCACGCTGCCACGCGACTCCTCGACGGCGGTGACGAGGAATTCGAGCGTCTTACCCACATAGACGGACGGATCGGCGCAGAAGCCGGACTCGATCTGCGAGACCGGGCAGAACCCACGCGCACCACCGACGTCGACCGTGAGGCCGCCCGTGTTGGTGCCCGTGACCTTGCCGCTCACCGGCACACCCGACGCCATCGCGTCCTTGTAGGGCTGCAACGACACCTTCTTCTTCTCGGCCTTGCCCTTGTACGCGTTCGACAGCGTGACCTGCTCGCCCACCGCGATCACGAAGAGTTCGACGGCGTCGCCCACCGCGATCGACACGGTGCCATCCTCTGCCTTGAACAGGCGCGTCTCTGCCACACCTTCGGAGCGCGCGCCGATGTCCACCAATACGGACTCGTCGCCGATGCTCACGACCTTGCCCTTCACCTTGAGACCGGCATGCAGCTTCTTCTCGGCCTTCGCGGCCTTCTCGGCCAGTTCCGGCGCTGCCGTCTTCTCGTGCGCTTCGAGCGCCTGGGCGAACTCCGCCGAGGGAGCTTCGTCGTCGGCTTCGGGGGCGGGTGCAGGCTCCGCAGCGGATCCCGCCGGCTGGACTTCGGCGTCGGCGGCGGTCACGGGCGTAGCGGGGGTCACGGCCTCGGGTAGCTCTTGCGTCATGGTGCCCTGTTCCTGATCGAGTGTGGCGGAGCGCAACGTGAAGGTGGTCAAGCCTTGGGATTCTACCAGTATCGCCGCCCGTCATGGAACTGGGCAACCACTGCGCGCCCGGGATCCCAGGACCCGGGCCGCAGCGTGACGACGATGCCTTACATGCGTTTGCGGCCGCGTCCGGGCTTCGGACGACGGCCATGCTCCACGGGGCTTGCAGCGCCCGGCGCAAGCGACGGACGGCCGGAGCCGCCCGGGCCACCCGAGCTGCGGTCGCTGGAATGCCCACGCGAACCGCCATGGCCACGTTCGCGTTCGCGGCGCGGCTCACGATCCTCGGCCGCGCCGGGATCGGTGCGGCGCGTGTAATCGAAGTCCGGCAGTTGCACGCGCGGCAGCGCGACACCGAGGAAGCGTTCGATGGCCGCCATGTCCTTCTTCTCTTCGGGCGCCATGAACGTGAAGGCATCACCGGTAGCGTTCATGCGACCGGTGCGGCCGATACGGTGGACGTAATCCTCCGGCGAGTGCGGTACGTCGAAGTTGACCACATGTGTGATGTCGTCCACGTCGATACCGCGCGAGGCGATATCGGTCGCCACCAGTACGGTGACACGGCCGCGCTTGAGGTCGCGCAGCGCCTTCTCGCGCTGGCTCTGCGTGCGATTGCCATGCAGCGCCGCAGCGGCGTGACCGCGCTTGAGCAACTGCCGGCCCAGACGGTCGGCGCCGTGCTTGGTGCGCGTGAAGCAGATCATGCTGCCGATCGGCCCGCCCGAGAGGATGCGGTGCAACAAGTCGGTCTTGAGGTGACGCGGCACCGGGTAGACGGCCTGCGTGATGCCAGCGGCCGGACGCGACGGCGGCGCCAGATCGATGCGCACCGGATCGACCAGCGCGTAGTCCGCGACCTTGTTGAGCGCGGGCGGCATCGTCGCGGAGAACATGAGCGTCTGGCGCTCATCGGGCAGCATGCGCAGGATGCGCATGAGGTCGGGCGCAAAGCCCATGTCGACCATGCGGTCGGCTTCATCGAGCACGAGGCACTCGATGTCCTCGAACGCCACGCTCTGCCGGCCGTGCAGGTCGAGCAGCCGTCCCGGGGTGGCGACCAGCAGGTCGACGCCCTCGACTCGCAACATGCGCTCCTGCGGACCGATCGCGACGCCGCCGAAGACGACGCCGACATTCAGCTTCGTGAAGCGCGCATAGTCGCGCGCGTTGGTCTCGACCTGCGCAGCCAGTTCACGCGTGGGGACCAGGATCAGGGCGCGCAGGGCGCGCGGACGGTCGAGCAGACCGGCGAGGATCGGCAGCACGAACGCAGCGGTCTTGCCACTGCCCGTCTGCGCGGCACCGACCACATCGTGGCCGTCAAGGATCAGAGGGATCGCCCGCAACTGGATGGGCGTAGGGTCGGTATAGCCGACCGCCCGGACTCCCTTGACGAGCAGCGGCGGCAGCCCGAGGGCTTGAAATGACAAACGGTACTCCTATGGACAGATGATGGAATGGGCGCTCGGAGGCGCCAGGGGGACCCATGCCACAGTCCCGCAACCGGTAGTCTCTCACGTCAGCGGGCCAAGGGCGAATGGGCCGCCGGGGTCCGGCCGGCCGGCCCGGCGGCAGCAGCAGCCCAAGCCCGGGCTGCCCATCGCAAGCGGCCACCAGCGAGATATGGTGTCCGCCCCATGAGCACGCGCGCGCCGGAGCCCCGATCCGGGATATCGCTTCAGCCACAGGCCCCTCTTCATGAGCGACGAGAACGCTTCCGTGTTGCCCGCCGGCCTGCTCGCCGACTTGGTGACGGCGCAGCGCCGCGCGCGAGGAAGGCATATTCCTGGGCATCTCCTCGGGCGCCTCGCTGGCGGCGGTCGCGCAGACGCTGCCCAAGCTGCCCGCCGGCAGCCGCGCGCTCACGTTCTGCTACGATACGGGCGAGCGTCACTTGTCGATCGAAGGGCTCTTCCCACTGCCAGAATAGCGGCGCACCGCGCGAGGACCATTGCTCGGTCAGACCTTGGGCCGTTACCGGATCATCGAACGCCTTGGCCGCGGCGGCATGGGTACGGTCTACCGGGCCGAAGACCCGCGGCTGGAGCGCGACGTCGCGCTCAAGGTCGTGCGCGAGGACCTGCTCGCCGATGAGCCCACCCGTAAGCGTTTCCGCCTCGAGGCGCGGGCGCTCTCGCGGCTGCTGCACCCGGGCATCGCCACGCTCTTCGACCTCGACACGGACGCGGAGAAGGACTTCCTGGTCCTGGAGTTCGTGCCCGGCGTCTCGCTGGCCGAAATGCTCGGCGCCGGACCGCTGCCCGAGCCACGCGCGCGCGCCATCGCGCTCGAGGTGGCCGATGCGCTCCATGCCGCCCATGAGCAGGGCGTGGTGCATCGCGACCTCAAGCCATCGAATATCGCCATCACGCCGCGCGGCCGCGCCAAGGTGCTCGACTTTGGTCTGGCCGCGTTCCTGCCGGGCACGGCGCCGGTGAGCCAGGCGCCCACCACGAGCGGCCCGCCGGCGATGTCGGGCACCGTGCCCTACATGGCACCGGAGCAGATCCAAGCACGGCCCATCGATGCGCGCACCGACCTGTTCGCGCTTGGCGTGATGATGTTCGAGATGGTCGCGGGACACCGGCCCTTCGCGGCCGACGACACCGTTGCGTTGCTCTATAAGATCGTGCATGAGCCTGCGCCGCTGCTTCGTGACGCGCGCCCGGGAAGCTCGCGCGAGTTCGAGGGCATCGTCGCGCGCTGCCTTGAGAAGTCCGCCGACCGCCGCTTCAGCGATGCGGCGGCGCTTGCGCGCGCGCTGCGTGGCGAGATGCCGGCGGCCGAGGCCTGGTCGCCAGCGCCCGCAGGCTCGCGCGTAGAGAGTTCGGGCTCCAAGGCTGACATCCGCTCGCTGCTGGTGTTGCCATTCGAGAACCGCTCGGGCGAGGCGAGCCAGGAGTTCTTCGCCGATGGCCTCACCGACATGCTCATCGCCGACCTGTCGCAGATCGGCGCCCTGCGAGTGATCTCGCGCACGAGCGCGATGCGCTTCAAGGGCACTCGCAAGCCGCTGGCCGAGATCGCGCGCGAGCTCCACGTGGACTCCATCGTGGAGGGATCGGCCATGCGCGTGGGCGACCGCGTGCGCATCACGGTGCAGTTGGTCGACGCAATCGAGGACCGCGGGCTGTGGGGCAAGAACTTCGACCGCGAGATGACCGACATCTTCGCCCTGCAGTCCGAGGTCGCGCAGGCGATCGCCGCCGAGATCCGCATCAAGATCACGCCCGAAGAGAAGACGCGGCTCGCGCCGCGCGGCCCGGTCAATGCCACGGCACACGTGGCGTACCTGCAGGGCCGCTTCCTGTGGAACCAGTGGACGAGCGAGTCGCACCAGAAGAGCATCGCGCGCTTCGAAGAGGCGCTGGCGGCCGACCCTTCGTATGCACTCGCCTACGCAGGGCTGGCCGACGCGTGGAACGCGCTCGGCAACACGAACGCTTTGCCGCCCGGAGAGGCGTTCTCGCGCGCCCGCGCCGCGGCACAGACCGGGCTCACACTTGCGCCCGCGCTCGCGGAACTGCATGGGTCGATGGGATTCATCCATCGCTTCCATGACTGGGATTGGCCGGCGGCCGAGCGCGCGTTCCTGAAAGCGCTCCAGCTCAATCCAGGTTTCGCCATGGGCCGGCGCTGGTATTCGGGCTTCCTCTCGGGCCTGGGCCGCCACGAGGAGGCGATCGCCGAAGGCCAGCGCGCTCTCGAACTCGATCCGCTCTCGCTGATCATCCACACCGCAGTCGGTGACGTGCTCTTCTATGCGCGTCGCTATGAACAGGCCATCCACTACTACGAGCGGTGCATCGAGATGGACCCCGGCTTCCGTGCCGCGCAGACCGACCTCGCGCGCGCTTACGAACACGTGGGCCGGCTGGATGAGGCCATCGAGCTATTCGAGCGCCCGGGACCGGACGGCGCTGCACGCGCACCTTCGGCCGGGCTCGCGATCCTACAGTTACGCAAGGGTGATCGCGTGCAGGCTCAGGGCACGCTCGAGGCCGCGCTCGCGCTGCCGGGCTATGTCTCGCCGTACGGCATCGCGTCCTATCACGCCATCGCGGGCGATCGCGCGACCGCGCTCGACTGGCTCGAGCGCGCCTACGCGCAGCGCGACGGCACGATGTTCTGGATCAAGGTGCATCCCCGCTTGGATGGCCTGCGCGGGGAACCGCGCTTTCGCGTGCTGCTGGCCGGCATGAAGCTCGACGCCTGAGCCCGGACGACGGCCCGCAGGGCGCGAACGCGGCTCAGGCCCGCCCGATCCGCACGGTGCCGGTGGCGAGGAAGATCTCGCGCAGGAACGACACAAGGGCGCCGATGAACGCGAGCATCGCGGCCACGAAGAGCGCGCCGATCAGACCCGAGAGATCCACACGGAACAGCCCGCCCGTGAAGAGCGCCACGATGACCATGCAGATGAGCAGCGCACAGCTCGTGGCCAACGTGAGCGCCAGATTCACCATGCGCGAACGCCGCGCCAGCACCGCCAAGCGCGCATCGAGCTCCGCTTCGGCGGCCGGATCGATGTGCGGGAACTTCGCTTCCAGCGCACGGGCGCGGTCGACGATACGGCCAAGACGGTTCGTGAGCACCGTGATGATCACGCCCACGCCCGAGAGCAGGAACACGGGCGCGACCGCCAACTGGATCACATGAGCGATCGCCGGCACGAACAGTTCGGTAGCCATGGCAGAGCTCAGCGCAACGCCCCGGGCTTGAGCCGCGCGGCGTACTTGGCGCGGAGCTTCGCGACCTTGGGCGCGATCATCGCCTGGCAATAGGGCTGCTGGGGATTGTTGCGGAAGTAGCCTTGATGATGGTTCTCGGCCGCGAAGAACGCCTCGAACGGCGCGATCTCGGTCACGATGGGCGCGTCCCAGATGCCCGCATTCCCCAGTTCCGTCATGAGGCCGCGCGCAGCGGCCTCCTGCTCGGGCGAATGCGTGTAGATGACCGAGCGGTACTGCGTACCCACGTCCGGGCCCTGACGGTTGAGGGTCGTGGGGTCATGGAACGCGAAGAACAGCTCGAGCAGTGCGACGTAAGGGATCACGGCGGGATCGAACGTGACCTGGATCACCTCGGCGTGACCGGTCGTGCCATTGCAGACGTCACGGTAGCTGGCGCCGGGCACGTGACCTCCGGCGAAGCCGCTCACGACGCTCGACACACCCTCGAGCGGCTCGAACACCGCTTCGAGGCACCAGAAACAGCCACCGCCCAGCGTCGCGATCTCGGTCATGGGAACCCTCTCCTGCGGCTAGCTCGTGGTCGTGACAACGGGCACCGCGGCTTCGGCGACCGCCGGCGTACGGCCGCGGCGGAAGCGCTTCTGGATTTCGTCGAAGTAAGTGTAGAGCACCGGCGTCACGTAGAGCGTGATCACCTGTGAGACGGCCAGACCACCAACGACCGCGAGCCCGAGCGGCCGGCGCGAATCCGCGCCGGCGCCAAGCCCGATCGCGATCGGCAGCGTGCCCATGAGCGCGGCGAACGTGGTCATCATGATCGGACGATACCGCACGCGGCAAGCCTCGAGGATCGCCTCGCGCGGCGTCCGGCCCTGCGAGCGTTCCGCCTCGAGCGCGAAGTCGATCATCATGATGGCGTTCTTCTTGACCAGACCGATGAGCAGGATCACGCCGACATAGGCATAGATGCTCAGTTCGGTCCGGAAGATCCACAATGTGAGCAAAGCGCCGAATCCGGCGAACGGCAATCCGGACAAGATGGTGAGCGGATGGATGAAGCTCTCGTAGAGCACGCCGAGCACCAGATAGATCACCAGAACGGCGATGAGCAGCAATGCGAGCAGGCCCTTCTGGCTGTCCTGGAACACCTGAGCGGTGCCGGCGAAGGCGGTGGTGACGCTCGAGGGCAGCGTATTGCGCGCAGTGCGCTCGACGACTTCGACCGCCTGACCGAGCGCCACGCCAGGCGCCAGGTTGAACGCCAGCGTCACGGCCGGCATCTGCCCCGAGTGATTCACCGTGAGTGGCCCCACGGTGGCGCGCAGATGCGCAACAGAGGAGACCGGCACGAGCGCACCGCTCGAGGAACGCACGCGCAGCGAACCAAGTGCGGTGATGTCGCGCTGGGCCTCGGGCACGACCTCCAGGATCACCCAATACTGATTGTCGGGCGTATAGATGGTCGAGACCTGGCGCGAGCCGAACGCGTTGTACAGCGCGTCCTCGATCTGCGCTGCGTTCACGCCCACGGCCGCCGCACGGTCGCGGTCGAGGTCGACCACGACCTGCGGGTTCTTGATCTGCAGGTCACTGGTGACGTCGGTCAGCTCGGGCACCTGGCGCAGCTTGGCCTCGAGCGCCTTGGCGCCATCGTAGAGTGCCGGCATATCGGGACTCTGCAGTGTGAACTGATAGAGACTCTTGGCCGTGCGCGCGCCGATATTGACGGTAGGCGGGTTCTGAAGGAACGCGCGGATGCCGGGGATCTTGTTCAACTTCGGCATGAGGTCCTGGATGACCTCATCGATCTTCGGTCGCTTGTTTCGCGGCGCGAGCTTGATGAAAAGCCGGCCCTGGTTGGCGGTGTTGTTCTGTCCACCGCCGCCGCCGAGTGACGACATGAAGTGCTCGACGCGCGGATCCTTCTCCAACTGGTCGGCGAGCGCCTTCTGGTGGCGCGCCATCTCGTCGAACGACGTGCCCTCGGCGGACTCGGTGGTGCCGCGGATGAGCGAGAGGTCATCGTTGGGGATGAAGCCCTTGGGCACGAGCTGGAACAGGACCACCGTGCCCACGAACAGCAGCGCCGAGCCGAGCATGGTCATACCACGATGCGACATCGCCCACGCGAGCGTGCGTGTGTAGCCGGCCAGCGACGCGTCGTAGACCCGCTCGAACGCGCCACCGAAACCGCGCGCCGGTGCGGTGTTCTTCGCATGGGGCGCGTGCTTGAGGAAGCGGCTGCACATCATTGGCGTCAGCGCGATCGACACGAAGCCCGAGACCAGGATGGCCACCGAGATCGTGACGGCGAATTCGTGGAAGAGCCGGCCGAGCAGGCCGCCCATGAAGAGCACGGGGATGAACACCGCGGTGAGCGAGAGGGTCATCGAGAGGATCGTGAAGCCGATCTCCCGCGAGCCGTCGAGCGCTGCTTGAAGCGGCGGCTCCCCCGCTTCGAGGTGGCGCACGATGTTCTCGAGCATCACGATCGCGTCGTCGACGACGAAGCCGACCGAGAGGGTGAGCGCCATGAGCGAGAGGTTGTCGAGGCTGTAGCCGAGCAGGTACATCACGGCGAACGTGCCGACGAGCGAGAACGGCAGCGCGAGGCTGGGGATGACCGTGGCCGACAGGTTGCGCAGGAACAGGAAGATCACGAGCACGACGAGCACGAGCGTGAGCAACAGTGTCATCTGCACGTCGTGCACGGATTCGCGGATCGACTGCGAGCGGTCATACAGAAGACCGATCTTGACCGATGAAGGCAACTGGCCCTTGAGCTTCTCGATCGCCTCCTTCACGTGGTCGGCGACCTCGACGGTATTCGTGCCCGGCTGGCGCTGGATGAAGAGCGTGATGGCGCGCTTACCGTCGAACCAGCTCGCGGCACGATTGTCCTGTACGTCGTCAAAGACATGCGCCACATCGCCCAAGCGGATCGGGCGGCCGTCGCGATGCACCACGATCAGGTCGCGGAACTCCTTCGCGTCGTGAAGCTGGCCGTTCGCATTGACGGTGAGCGCGCGTGTCGCGCCCCACAGCACGCCGGTCGGCTGGTTCACGTTGCCATTCGCGATCGCGCTCGTGACCTGGTCGATGCCCACATCACGGGTGGCCAGCGCGTCGGGTAGGAGTTGCACGCGCACGGCGTACTTCTGAGCGCCGGCCACGTTGACCTGCGCCACGCCCTCGACCGCAGAGAGCCGCTGCGAGATGAACGACTCAGCGTAGTCATCGAGCTTCGAGAGCGAGAGCACATCGGACTGCACCGCGTAGAGCAGGATCGGCGAATCCGCCGGGTTCACCTTGCTGTAGCTCGGCGGCAGGATGCCCTGCGGCAGGGACCGCAGGGTCTTCGAGATCGCGGCCTGCACATCTTGAGCTGCGGCATCGATGTTGCGATCGAGCGCGAACTGCAGCGTGATGTTCGTCGAGCCCAGGCCGCTCGTCGACGTCATCGCCTCGATGCCCGAGATCGTCGTGAACTGCTTCTCGAGTGGCGTCGCTACCGCCGAAGCCATGGTCTCGGGGCTCGCGCCCGGCAGGCCGGCCGACACACTGATGACCGGATAGTCCACGTTGGGCAGGTCGCTCACCGGCAGCATGCGGTACGCGATGATGCCGAAGAGCAGGATCCCGAGCATGACCAGGGTGGTCATGACGGGTCGGCGGATGAAGATCGCGGATAAGTTCATCGGCCGGGCGTACCCGGAAGCGGCTTGCCGGGCGCCGTGGCGCCCAATGACGGCGCCGGCGCGCGCACCACGACCTTGGCACCGGGAGCCAGACGGAACTGCCCGTCGGTCACGACGATGTCGCCGGGCATGAGGCCCGAGGCGATCACCGACCAATCCCCAGCGTCACGTTGCACACGGACGGGCTGCATCTTGACGGTGCTATCGGCCTGCATCACGAACGTGAAGGGCCCCTGCTGCCCGAGCGTGACGGCGGCACTGGGCACGGCGCACGCGACCTTCTCCTGCGCGAGCACCAGGCGCACGCGCACGGACTCGCCCGGCCAGAGCGTGCCCTTCGTGTTCGCGCATTCGGCCTTGAGCAGCACGGTGCCGGTCGCTGGATCGAGAGCGTGGTCCACGAACGTGAGCTTGCCGTCCGCGAGCAGGGAATCGGTGTTCGCCGAGTACACGTGTACAAGCGCGCCCGCTGCGGTGCGGCCGCGCAGCGCATCGATCGCGTCAGCGCCGAGCGTGAAGCGAACGCGGATCGGCGCGAGTTGGTTCACGTCGACAAGCGGCTGGTCCGTGGCGTTGGCTTTGACCAGGTCGCCCACATGCACCTTGGCCTCACTGGTGCGGCCGCGGATCGGCGAGCGGATCGCCGCGTTCTCAAGGTCGATGCGGGCGCGCACCATGGCACCCGAATCCGAAGTGACGCTGGCACGCAGCGCCTCGGCGGCCGCCACGCGCTGCTCCTGATCCTGCGGCGCGATCAGGCTCTGCGCGAGCATGGTTCGGCCACGCTCGGCGATCGCCTGCGCGGCGACCCAGCTGGCGCGGTCGCGCGCGAAGACGCCCTGCGCCTGCGCGAGCGCGGCCGAGAACGGGCGCGGATCGAGCTGGAAGAGCAATTGAAAGGCCCGCACCTCGTCGCCCTCGGTGAACGCGATGCGCGTGACCAGCCCGCCGACCTGGGCATGCACCGTAGCGCTCTGGATCGCCTCGACGCTGCCGGGAGCGCTGAGCACGAGCGGGACGACGCGGCTCTCCGCCTTGGCGACGGTCACCGAGACTCGGCCACCGCGCGGCGCCTGCGGCTTGGCGCAGCCCGTCAAGAGGGCGTAGAGCATCAACGCAGGCGCGATCACGCGCCCGAGGGAGGATCGGGTCATCACAGCGGCGTGCCTTTCGCAATGGCGAGCTGGCCATGAGGGTGCGTGGGGACACCGTCGCAGCGAGCTTCGAATGATCAGGGTCGGGCCTTCTTCGGGCTGGACAGTCTAGCGTCAGAGACGGTGGGTTCGGCAAGCCGTTCCCCTGCCGCGCGACGACCGCGCCATGTCAGGCTCCCAGCGTAAGGCATCCGAGTCAGCAGCGGGCGATCCCTCCAAGGGCCGCGGGGCACGCGAAAGGCCGCCCCCACAACAGCGGGAGCGGCCTTCGCGATGATTCGGTGCTTCGAAAGACTACCGGTACAGGCTCTTGAGCTTGCCCCAGCTGGTCTTCTCGGCCGCCGTGGTGGAGCTGAAGTTCGTGTACTGCGTGTTCGTCCACGTCGCACGCATCGTCGACTGGAAGTTACCCGGATCCAAGCGCGCCTGCAGGTAACCACCCGCGGACGCCGGGCTCAGGATGCCCCAGAGACCATGGGGCGGGTCCTCGCCGGGGTTGCCCTGGTCGAGGGCGAACGGGCCGGCCGGGTAGTTGTTGCCGTTGTAGAACACGTTGTACTCGATCGTGCCCGGGCTCGCCGACGTGAGGCCGTTGTGGTGATAGGTCATCGTGAGCGTGATCGGCGTGTTGGCGAGGTAGTGCAGGCCACCATGCGCCGGGTCGGTCCACGAGTAGAACGGCATACGGCCACCGAACGCCGCGATCTCACCATCGGGGATACGGCAGTTGATGCGGCCATCGGCCACGAACCACCAGGGCGCGATGTTGACGCCGGCTTCGGAGCCATTCGCATCGTTGCCGCCAAGGACCATCGTCGACGTGAAGCTGAAATCCGCCCAGTTGTCGAGCAGGGCAGCGGTCGCGCCGCCGTCCGACGAGAACTGCCACACGTGCAGGTTCGCGAAGCCGCTGCACGGCAGGAGCGTGTCGTCGATGAAGACCGTCGCCGGGTAAGCCGAGCCGTCGGTGGTGACCGTGGACGCGGGGCAATCGTTGAAGATACGCGTGATGAAATGCACGCCGTTCGGGTTGACCGAATACGCCTGAGCCGACGCGGCACCCAGCGTCAGCGTCAGCGCGAACGCGCCAACCAAGGTCTTGTAGCCGATCCGCTTCATGATGGGGATCCTCCGGATGATGATGGAACAGCGGGACGACGACTGCTGACCACTTCCTGTTTCACTGCGACTTCACTTAAGTCTGGGGACTTCTCCTCGGCCCGCTTTCACGAGCGCGAAGGCGGGTTTCGTGCACCAGAACTGAGTCGTTCGGCATGGGGCCGCGAAGAAGTCCCGAAAGCCTCGAAGCAGGATTCTCCCGCGCTTCTCGGCTGTCGGTGTAAACGATTACATGCGGCCCTGACCCATGTCAACGATTGGTGCACAAAAAAACGTTGTAACCGCATGAAAATACGCCATGTAACGCATCCTGCACGGGCCGTTTTGTTTCATGAAAACGCCACCCTCGGGAAGGTCGGCGGCCCGGCGTGGCCGTGACTCGAAGCGGCCCTTGGAGATAGCGCCTTGCGGGCACCCGGACGCGGTACCGCGGGTGGTCCCGGACGCCATCACGCCCGCGCTCCGAGCAAGATCTCGACACGGTGGTCCCGCCCGTCGTTCAGCATGGGCGCGAGCACGACTCCGCCGTGCACAAGGATCGGCGCCCCGTCGAACGTGGCGCGGATGACCGTCTCGCTGCAGCCTTCCGGATTGCGCACGACGATCGCGATGCGCTGCGTTGTACCCGGAACGCGGTACCACATCTGGTAGCCCGGCCACGCGTCGGGGATCACCGGCGCGATGCGCAGGTGATCGCCATTCACCGGCGTCACGCCAAGGACCGATTCGATCGCCACTCGCAGCATCCAGCCCGCGGAGCCCGTATACCAGGTCCAGCCGCCGCGCCCCACGTGCGGTGCCTCGCTATAGACATCGGCCGCGATCACGTAAGGCTCGGCCTGATAGCGTTCCACATCGGCGCGCGTGCGCGTGTGCGAGACCGGGCTGAGCATCTCGAGCAACGCCGCGGCGCGATCGCGGCGGCCGAGTTCGGCCATCGCGCGGACGACCCACAAGGCGGCGTGCGTGTACTGCCCGCCATTCTCGCGCACACCCGCCACGTAGCCCTTGATGTAACCGGGATCGTTCGGCGTATCGCGGAACGCCGGTGTGAGCAGGCGGATCAAGTTCTCACCGTCGCAAATGAGATGCTTCTCGACCATGTCCATGGCCTGCGCCGCGCGCGCGGCGGGTGCTGCGCCCGAGATCACGGACCACGCCTGCGCAAGCCCATCGATGCGGCACTCGCTCGCGCTGTGCGTACCGAGCGGCGTGCCGTCATCGTAGTACGCGCGGCGGTACCACTCGCCATCCCAGCCGGCATCGCCCAGCGCCACGAGCAGCCGCTCGCGATGTGCGCGATACGTGGCGGCGCGCGCATGGTCGCCGCGGCTCTCGCACACCGGGGCGAACGCGGCCAGGATGGTGACCAGGAAGAAGCCCATCCAGACGCTTTCGCCGCGGCCCTCGCGGCCCACGCGGTTCATGCCGTCGTTCCAATCGCCGGTGCCGAAGAGCGGCAGTCCGTGCGCACCGGTGGTAAGTGAGCGATCGAGCGCCAGGACACAATGCGTGTACAGGTCCGCGTCGGCTGTGAGACGGCGCGGCTGCAGGAAGACCTCATCCTCACCGGGCTCGAGCGCGCGCGCGGCCACGAAGGTCGCGCGTTCATCGAGCACCGAGCGGTCACCCGTGGCCGCCAGATAGGTCGTGGCCAGGTACGGCAACCACAGCAGGTCGTCGGCGAAGCGCGTGCGGATGCCTTTGGAAAGCGGCGGATGCCACCAGTGCAGCACATCGCCTTCTTCGAACTGATGCGCGGCGTTGAGCAGCAGCTGCGCGCGCGTGAGTTCCGGGCGCGTGTGCATGAGCGACGCGGCGTCCTGCAACTGGTCGCGGAATCCGAACGCACCGCCGGACTGCGAGAACGCGGTGCGGCCCCAGATCCGGCAGCTGAGCGTCTGATACGCGAGCCAGCCGTTGACCATCAGGTCGAGCGCAGGCGAGGGCGTCTCGATTCGTACGCCCGAGACGATCTCGTCCCAGAACGCACGGACCTCGGCAAGCGCCGCGGCGACAGCGCCCGGTGCGCCCAAGCGCGCCACGCTGGAGCGCGCGTCGTCGTGCGTAGACGCCTCGCCGAGCAGAAAGGTGATCTCGCGGCGCTCGCCAGGCGCCAGCAGCATGCTCACGGCCTGCGCGAAGCATGCGTCGAGTCCGCCGCCCGTGCGGCCATCGAGCGGCACATTCGCGATCAGCGCAGCAGGCTCACCCACGCGGCCGGCAGCGCCGAGGAAACGCGCGCGGTCGGTGGTGGTCGAGCGAGCGGTGACCGCGCCGTCACTGATGGCAGCGGCGAAGGCGACGCCGTCGGCGAACTCGCGCGCCGCGGCGTTCGTTGCGAACAGCATCGCGGCGCCGGGATCGGCACTCGTGACGATGCGGCGGCCGTCGTCCTCTGGTGTCACGCCCAGTACCAAGCGCTGATAGGCGGCCAGCGTGATCCGGCGCGCTTCGGCCCCTGTGTTGGTGATCGCGACGCGCGCCAGCTTCAAGCGCTCGGCGCGCGCCACGAAGATGGTGGTCTCGTGGCCCAGTCCCGCATACGTCGAGCGAAACAGCGTCGATCCAAAACCGTGGCGCACCTCGTGGAATGCCGCGGACGCCGACGGCCCCGGCAATGGCGACCACAGCGCGCCCGTCGCATCGTCGCGCACGTAAAGCGCTTCGGCATGCGGATCGGCAAGCGGGTCGTTGAGCCATGGCGTGAGGCGGTGTTCGCGGCTGTTGCGGCTCCAGGTGCAGCTCGCGCCGCTCTCGGTGACGAGCGTGCCGAAGGATTCGTTCGCCATCACGTTCGACCACGGCAGCGGCGGCCACCGCAGTTGCCCGCCGGCGTCGCGCGCCAACTCGATCACGTATTCGCGGCCGTCGGCGCTGAAGCCGCCGAAACCATTGGCGCACTGCAGCGCCTCGCGCGTGCCCAGCACGGTGTGGCCATTCGTCTGCGGGAGCGCGGGAGCCAGTTGCGGCGTGGGCGTCTCGGCCAGCAGTTCGGGCAATGGCCCCGTCACGATCAGACTGGCGTCGGCGAGCAATGCATCGAGGTCTGCTTCACTCAGGTCGCCCGCTGCGAGCACGTGCAGCGCGTCGGTCTCGCCGTGCAGCACGACACTCGCCGGCAAGCGGTCGGGATCGTCGCAGAGTACGAGCGTGCTCACCGGCAGCCCGAGCGCCGACCAGTAGCGGTGCGCAGCGATCGCGTCTTCCAGGTGCGTCAAGCCGCCAACGAGGTCGGCGCGCACGATCACCAGCGGCCGGCCGCCGCGAATACCCACTCGCAAGCGCACCGGAGCCGCATCGCCCGCTCGCACGAGCACCGCGCTCTCCGCGCGCAGCAGCGGCGAGCCGCTGTGCACGCCGACCGCGAGAGCCTGCAGCATCGCCGCGCGCACGGGCGTGAGACCCAGCATCTCGAGACGTGCGTGCTCCGCCTGGGCAGCGCCAAGGAATGCCGTTTCGACCGACGAGTCGTTCGAGAACCGCGCCGAAAGCGCGAGCGCGGCGCCACGCGTAGGCGCGGCAGCGAGCACCGAGACCACGCTCACCGACCCGCCCGCAGGCACATCGACGATGCGCCGCACGCTCACGATGGGGTCAAGCACATCGCCCGTGGTGCCCGAGAGGCTGCCTCCTTCGGTCATCGCACGCGGCTCGCGCACGCTGCGGCCGCGGCCGATGAAGCGCACACGGTCGGTCTCCCACTGCGCCACGCCCGGACCATGCAACGCATGCACCAGCCACGGATGCGTCTCATCGTGGCCGCGCGGGCGGCGGCGCGCCAACAGCGTGCCATGCGCACCGTCCGCCTCGGTCTGGATGAACAGCTTCGAGAACGCGGGATGCGAGGCATCGGCCTCCGGGTGATGCAGCACGACCTCCGCGTAAGTCGTGACCTCGATGCGGCGCGGGCTCGCTCCCGGATTCATGAGCGTGAGGCGCCGCAACTCCACGGGCGCATCGTGCGCGATCGTGACCTCAAGGCGCGAGCGCATGCCATGGTGCTCGGTGTCGAACACGATCACGCCGACGCGCGGCTCCATGCGCGCCACCGCGCTTGCCGGCAGCGCCGGCTGCCGCGTCGCGGACCACCACTGACTGTCGGCGGTATCGCGCAGGTAGACGAAGAGCCCGTCGCAGCCCTCGACCGCATCACGACTCCAGCGGGTGAGCGCATGCTCGCCGTGCCACGAACAGCCCGTTCCGTCGGCAGTCACGAACGCATGCGCCGCGCCGAGCCCCAGCACGCCGCCCGCAGGCGTCGCGCCCGTGCGGGCGGCCCCGGTCGTGGCCGCGATGTGAAGTCGGGAGACGGTCATGGTCAGTGCAGGACCACGCAACGCTGCGTGCGCTGGACGCCGCCCATCTCCAAGCGCGCCAGGTAAACGCCATCGGGCAACCGCGCCGCGTCGAACGTCTCGCGATGGGTGCCCGCCGCGTGCTCGCCACTGGCGAGCACCGCGACCTCGCGCCCAGTCACATCATAAACCGAGAGTCGCACGCGTCCTGCAACCGGCAGCGTGTACGCGATCGACGCCGGCCCATGCAACGGATTCGGCGACGGCACCGAGAGCATGAGCCCCGGCAGCGGATCGCGCGGGCCATCCACGCCGAGCACGTAAGGCGTGAAGCCAGCGCTGGTCAGACCGCGCTGGATGTCGGCATTGGCCATCATGCGCGTCCACACCTTGCCGGTGCGCGCGTTCTCGAGCATGAGCAGGATCGGACCCTGATCGATGCCCAGATAGTCGGTGCCGACCCACTGGAAGCCCAGATTGAAGCCGTCCTTGAATCCGTACACTCCCCACAGCGGGTTCGACGCCGGCCTCGCGTACGTGCGGTAGTTATTCCACAGGTTGCGGATGAACCGCATCGACTCCACAGGCGTGAACGGCAGCGAGCTGATGCCGGCCGTGGGCGAGATCGTGTCGTCGTCGCTCTGCGCGGGCGGCGCGCCGTGCGCCACATAACCGGAAGGGTCGTCGCTCGCCGTAAGGCCCCACAGGCTGTCGCTATAGCCCGGCATGTGATTGGGGTTCTGCGAGCAGTACTGCACCTGGGCGAGCGAGGCGCGCACCGAGTTCTGGAAGTAGTCGCTGTTCTTGCCCAGCATGTACGCGTCACGCTTGTCGCGGAAGTCCACCCAGCACGCCGGGTACTGGTGTGTGAAGAGCGGCGGGCAGTTCAGGAAGTCATAGCCGTACCACGTCTGCCACGAATATCCACTCGTCCACGCGTTCCACGCGGCGGGATTCGGCACACCGTGCGTGGGCGATCCCGAAGCGATCACGTACAGCAGCAGGCCTTCGTTGTAGCCGAGCCAGCCGTTGAAGGTGCCGAAGCCGCCCTCGGTGTTCGGCTTCCACCCCATCATGATGTAGGGGTGCAGGTTGCGCATGAAGTTCCAGTCGGCGCGATGCACGATCGAATCGGCGAACGTGCGGATCAGCGTCTCGTTCACGTCGGCGCCATCGAAGTACTGCCGCACGTCGAGGATGCCGGCAAAGAGCAGCGCGGTGTCGATCGTCGAGAGCTCGCTGCTCCACGTGCGCGTGGCCGTGCCCATATCCAAGAAGTGATAGAACAGCCCCTTGTTGCCGATGATGCCGGTCGACGCCGTGCCCTGCGGGCCGTTCAAGAACGTGTTGAGCGTCGTGAGCACGCGGTCACGCGCCTGCTGCCGCGTGATCCAGCCGTGGTCGGCGCCGATGCACATGGCGCTCAGGCCAAAGCCCGTCGCCGCGATGCTCGCGGGTGAGTTCACGGTGCTGCGGTCCTTCACCAGACCGTTAGCGACATTCGCCTCCACCCAGAAATAGCGGAACGCGGTGTACTGCAGGGAATCGAGGATCGCCGCATCGGGAGTCTGGGCGCGCGCAGGCGAGATCGTGACGACCAGCGCCGAAGCAAGAGCGAGAAGTAGGAGCAGGATGCGCTTCATGATTCCTTCGTGCGACGGCCGAGGACGACCGCCGCGATGGGTGATGGGACTGCGATCACTGGAATGTGAGTCCCAGACTCAGCCGGTGTACATGCCCGAGCCGGCCTTCGTCGGCCCACGCGTAGTCACAGTGGTAATGATAGACGTCGAGCTTGCCCGTGAGCCCCGCGCCAAGCGTGAGCCCGACTTCGGAGTCCTGCAGGAACAGGTTCTGCCAGCCGGCGCGCAGCGCGAGGCAGTTCTTCAGTGTGGCTTCGGCGCCAACGCTCATGCTCTCGGTGTTGTCGTTCGGATGGAACAGGTCGGCCGCCACGAGCAACTTGGTGTCGTGCGAAAGTTCGTACGGCATGCCCAGACCCACGCGGAACAGCACGGGCACCGGGAACGGATCTGTGAAACGGCTGCCCGGCAACTGGCTGTTGTCGCCATAGACCGACGGCGTGTTGTCGTAGGTGAATCGCAGGTCCGCGCCGTTGAACGCGCCGTGGGTGCCGAAGTTCGACAGGCTCGAGCCGATCCGCAGGCCGTGATCGCTCAAGCGGTAGAGCGTACCGATGTTGAACGTGATCGTGCTCACCGAGCTGTGCCAGATATTCTCCTGCATGTAGTTCACCTGCGCGCCGGCGGCGAAGCGATATGAGATCTGCTTGGCGTATCCCAAGCCCAGCGCGATATCCGACACGTTGTACAGCTCGCCTGTACCGAGCGGCTGGTTCACCGTGCGCACGGCGATGTCACCCGAGTTGAGCGCCGTGAGCGTGCCGTAGAGCTGGCCCAGGCTGCCGATCGCCATCGATGCTGCCGCGTAGTCGTACGTGATACCGGCGAACCACGCGCTGTGCGTGAACGAGAGCTGGTAGCCCGTCTCACGAGCCGCCAGCGCTGGGTTGTAGTACGCCGCGCCGAGGCCTTCGTACATCGAGACACCGGCGTTGCCCATGCCGGCGATACGCGCATTCGGTTCGATCAGCAGGAACTGTCCGATGGTCGTGCCGGTATTCGTCTGCGCCGAAGCGCCACTCGCGCAGGCGAGCGCGGCGGCGGCGGCGGTGGCGATCAGGATCTTGAGTGCGTGACTTGCCATGGCGTCTCTCATGATCACTTGATGATGGCGAACTTGCCGATGAAGGTGCCGACTCCCGGCCCATCCACGTGGAACACGTAGAGGCCCGGCGCCACATCGAGGTTGTCCTTGGTCCGCAGGTCCCACGGCACGAAGCCGTTCGTGGACCCGTCCTGCCGCAGCGTGCGCACCAGGTCGCCGTGCACGGTGTAGATGCGGATCGTCGCCGCGAGTGGGATGTTGCGGAATTCCATCCGGCGATCGCCGCGACCGGAATCCGCGAAACGCTGCGGCTCGAACGAGGCCGCGGCCACGTAGGGATTCGGCACGACGTATGGCTTGTTGCCTGCATCGGCAAGCGCCTTGCTGGCGTCGATGTGCTCCGCGCCCGTGGTGAAGAGGAACGTGTCGCTCGCGTTGAGCGGGCGGATCACCCGCAGCTGATACGTATCGCCCAGCTTGGGCCCGACGATGGCGCCACGCGCTCCCTGCCCCAGCGTGTCCAGCTGGACACGCCACGTGGGCTGCGCCGAGAGCGGGTCCGTCGGCGAGTAGGTGACGATATCGATGAACTCATCGGCGCGGCTGAGCGTGCCGTCGTTGTCGCGGTCGCGGAACCGGCACTTGAGGCGCACGTCGCCTGCAGGGCTGTGCGCGACGATCGTGAACTTCGTGGGCTTGGGTGGGTCGAGGCCGATACGCACCGAGGTGTCACGCGGCACGTCATCGAACGCGATCGTGATGTCGTCGGGCCAGCCCGGACGACGCAGGTTCGGCGACAACCCGGCTTGTGCGGCGGCTTTCAAGAGCGTGTTCGTGATCGCGCCGGCGTTATAGCCCGAGTGCGCGGCATCAAAACGCGAGACGGAATCACTGGTGACGACGGCGAGCAATCCCGCTGCGACCGGGCCGGTGCCGGCACCCAGGAAGTCCGTACCTGTCTTGTAGAAGCGCTGGTGAGTGGTGCTGTCGATCAGCGAGTAGGTGGTCGCGCGCACGCTGTCCTTGTCGGGCACCGTGAACTGCACCGCGAACAGGTGACGATCGGGCACGAGCGCCGAATTCACGACCTGGACGGCCACGGAGCCGGCGCCGTTGCCGCCGGTCTTCTGCACCGAATCCACGACTGCTGCCTCGTAGCCGCCCACCTTCGCGTTCGGCCGCACCGCCACCACGTTCGTCGGCAGGATCGTGCCGCCGCGCGGCGTGCGGGAGACGGCGATCGAGTTCTCGCTCGGATAGAACGAGAGCGAGTCGACGCCGTTGTCGAAACCATAGTCATAGGCGCAGACGGCGTAGTAGTACTGCTGGCCGTTTGTGACGGTGGTGTCGGTCCACGTGTGCGTGAGGCCGGTGTCGGTGCCCAGCCAATAGGCCACGCCGTTCACGGTAAGGCGCGAGTAGCCGGTCTTCTGGTCGATCACATCGAACTGCGCGATCGGCCGGCCGTTGCCCACCAAGTCGGAACCCTGGCCGTTCGTGACCAAGCGCGCATCGCGGAATTCGGGATCGGTCGCGCGATAGATGCGGTAACCCTCGAAATCCTTCTCGTGCGAGACGGGGTCGACCGACTGCTCGGCGACGTCGTCCCACGACAAGCGCACCTTGTGGTCGCCGACTTCAGCAGTCGCGGTCGGCTGCTTGGGCGGCACCGCGAACTGGTAGTTCGCGTTGTAGATCTGCTGAACCGTCTTGACCTGTGAGCGCAGTTCCGGAAGCGTCGCGCCATAGGCAAGCGCCAGGCTGAAGCGCTCCTGCTGGCCGGCGTCGAGCCGGAAGGGTCCCGAGGCGAAGAGGAACGCGATGTTGTAGTTCGATGCGAGCAGCGAATCGAAGCGCGCGGGCGCATAGGGGTTCGAGAATTTCTCAAAGAGCCGCTGCGGCCAGTTCTGTTGGTCGGTATAGAAGAGCACGCCGTCGGTCGTGGGATCCGGATTCCCCTGCCCCGACTTGATGCGGTTGAACTTGAAGCCCGTCAGGCCGATCTGGTCGGACTCGTCCTTGTCGGTCTTGTCGAAGTTCGGCTCGCCGTTCGTAGGCATGCCATCGCCTTCGCCCAGATCGTGCGTGTCGGCCACGCCGTCGGCGCCCACATCATCGGTGTCGGCGTTCCAGTCGAGGTCCTCGTCGCCCGTCCACCAGCGGCCGGCGCGATAAGCCGGACGCCTGTCGATGGGCCCATAGAACGCCGTGAACTTGGTGGTGTCGTAGTGTGCGGCCACGTACGCGCGGATCGCATCCTTGCCGGTGATCAGGGTGCCGGGGCCGCTGCTGCGCGATTCATCGGTGATGCCATCATTGTCGTCGTCGATACCATTGGTGGAGTTGCCCGGGGTCTCGAGATACGCGTAGCCGAGGTAACCCGTCTTGGCGCAGTTGCCGCTCAAGTCCACGCCGTGGCCAAAGCGGTCGTAGGTATAGACCAGGTTGAGTCCCGAGGACTTGTCGAAGAACGCCACGTCGTCGTCGGACTCGAAGATGCCATCGCAAGAGAGCCCGGAGCCGCCCACGCCCGAGTCCATGTAGAGCCCGAAGATGATGTTGTTGTCGTAGTTGGTCGTGCCTTCGTTGGTGATGTCGTAGTGCCAGAAGATCACATTGCCGGCCTGGGGATTGGCCCATTGGAAGCCACGCACTTCCACGCGCAGACCCAGACCGAAGCGCGACGAGTCGCGGCTGTCGGGATAGAACCGCCACGCGTCATAGAAATCATCGTCCATGACGGTGTAGCTCTCTTGATCCGCCGCAGGACGCTTGCCGAAGTACCCGTTCCAGCTCGCGGCCCAGCCCGGATCGTCGGGATCGGCGACCTTGTCCGGCCAGCTGTTCGGCCACGTGCGCGGATCATTGCTCATGGCCGGGGAGCGGCCCTTGTTGATGGTCGGGTCGGGCTGGAAGTAACCCGGGCGCGGCTCGAAGCGCATGATGCGAAAGTGCCGCGGGCTCGTGTCCTGACGCTCGCGGAAGCCCGTCTCCATGATGTAGGAGTCGGTACCGTCGCTCTGGCGGATCTTGGCGAGTACGAACGGCGTGATGCCGTCGCTGTAGTTCATGCCCGTGCCCTTGGGTACCTCGACCGAGTGGAACACGCTCAAATCGACATTGCCCGGGTTCGCCGGGTAGTCGCCGACCATGCCGTAGTTCCAGAAGATCGTGCGCAGGTTGTTCGCGTCGTGCGTTCCCGAGCGCTCGGCGTCAAGCGAGCCGCGCTGCGCCGGCGGCACCGTGACACTCTGCGCTCGCGCCGTGCCTGCGGCGACCAGCACCAGCAGCGTCGCGGCGGCGAGCAGCAGATGGTTCTGCGATCCCTGCACTCTCATGGCACTTCCCTCGTGGCGAGACAGCGTCCGCATGGGCATGTCAGTTCCGGGCGCTGAACGTGAGCCCGACCTCGATACGGCGCGGGCCGTAGTAACGGGTCGGGTCGTTGAGCAGTGCGCGCTGGGTGCTGGCGCCGAACGCGGTGTAGTACGGGCTATTCGTATCGTTGAAGACGAAGCCATTGAAATAGCGCGTGTCGAGTACATTGAAGACGCGGGCGAACAGCGAGCCCGTGCCCTGGCGCGTGACGAACGAATGATCGGCGCGCAGGTCCATGAGGAACGCGTTGGGCTTGGCTCCCGAGTTCTGGGTGAGGCCGCCGCTGAACCCCGAAGTGATCGTCGGCGTGTACGGCTGACCGCTGGCCGCACGCAGGATCGTGCTGACGCTCCACTGCTTGGGCCGCGACCACATGAGCGTCATGTTGAGCGTGTGGCGTTGGTCCCAGTTGAAGGGCACCGAACGCGGCCGCGGATCCTCGCCGGCCGACGCGCGCGTCGCGGTCTCGGACGGATCGCTGGAGTTGCCCTGCGCGACCTGCCACGTGTAGTCGATCGTGGAACTGAACAGCCCCTTGGCGCGCTGGTCGAGCGTGACGGTGAGGCCGATCACGTTGCCGAAGTCCACATTCGTGAGCCGCGCGTAGGTGGCGTCGTTGTAGGTATCGATGAACTGCACGCCAAGCAGATCACGGATGTCTTTGTAGTAGGTGCTCACATCCAGGCCCAGGTATTCGGACAGCGCCTGCTTGTAGCCGAACTGGTACTGCACCGTGCGCTCGGGCTTGATGTCGGGATTGCCCATGACGCCGAAGTTGTTCGAGCTGGCTTGGAGATTCGCCAGCTTGGAGTAGTCGGCGTTCGTGAAGATCTGGCCCAGCCCGGGGAACTGATAGAAGTGGCCGTATGCGAAGAACAACGCCGCGTTCTTGTTGATCGGGTAGGACAGGCCCAAGCGTGGCGCCAGCGAATACTTGGGATCGACCGAGCGCAGCGTGGAACGCGGCGCGCCGGCGATCGCGTTCGCGGGATTCGCCAGGTCGCTCGGCACCGTGGAGCGCGCGTCGAAATACTCGAAGCGCAGGCCGCCGCGGAACGTGAGGTCATTCCATTCGAGTTCCTGCTGCGCGAACGCCGCACCGATGAACGGCCGGTATTCCTTGACGCCCGGATACTCGGGCGCATCAATCACGCGGGTGATCGCCTGCGTGCCGTTCTGGCTGTTGAGCACCAGCGTGCCCGGAGCGCCAAAAGCCACATGCGGCGCCTGGAACTCGCCGCCGAACTTGAGCTGGCGTTCCCGACTCACTTGATCGACGAACGACGCTTTGAGGATCGCGCCGTTGGTCTTTTGATGGAAGCGAGAGAAGTCGACGCCCTGATACCACGCGCCCAACTCGAAGTTGTCGTTGCTCTCGAGTTTGCCCGCTTGATCGTAGCGCGGGTCGTAGACGTTGTCGTACGCGAGGTCTTTATAATCCGTGTAGTTCTGCCGCACGCTCAACGTATAGAACGTCGTCTTCGAGAGCGTGTGAGTGAGATCCATGCCCTGCACGAACGACAGCGTGTGCTGCTTGGTCTGGCCTTCGGGATCGAACCGGAACGCCCACTTGGCAGCGCGCGCGTCCGTCACGTTGAGCAGCATCTGGTAGCTCAGCTCCACGTTCGAGATCGAGCGGTTCGTGATCTTGGCGATGCCCGACCAATCGTGTGTGTAGCCCAGCGGCACATCGGCGCTGTCACCTGTCGCCCGAAGGTTGAGGGTCACCTTCGAGGTCGAATCATGCGGCACGAGCGGATCGAACCGCCGCGTCGCCCGCAGGTAGTCATCCGAAACCGAATGGCGCGCGCTCAGCAGGTAGAACGTCTTGGCCAGCGGCGCGGGTCCGCTCACGTTGACTTGGAAGTTCTGCAGCGCCGCCGGATGGATGTTGTCACTCACGATGCGATCGGCGCCCGGGAACACGTAGCCACCGCTGAAGACCTCGGCGTCCCAGTGGAACTTCTCACCGCCGCGCTTGAGTATCGCGTTCACGACACCGCTCATCGCCTGACCGTACTCGGCGTCGAACGTGCCGCTGATGACCTGCACCTCTTCGAGCAGCGACCGGTCGAGTTTGAGCGTGGACGCATTGTTGAACGCGTTGTTCACGCTCACGCCGTCGACCTGGTACTGCACCTCGCCGGTGCGGCCGCCGCGGAAGTGTCCGTCGACGACGCCGGCTTGCAGATTCACGACGTCCTGGAGTTCCTGCACGGGGAGCGCCGCGATCTGCTCGCGCGTCACGCTCGCGATGTTGCTCGTGCGATGGATCTCGACCACCGGGCGCCGCGCGCTCACCACGACCTCGGCCATGGCGACCGCGGTCTCGACGAGTTCGATGTCGAGGGTGGTCGTCTGGTCGGCCGAGATGTCGATGTTCTGCACCAGTGTGGGGCGGTGGCCGATCTGGCTCGCCTTCACCTGGATGCGGCCGGCGGGGATATTCACGATGGTGAAGCGGCCCTCGGCGTCGCTCGCCGCACCGAGTGGCTGCCCGACCACGATCACGTTCACGCCTTGCAGCGGCTGTTTGTGATCATCGACCACGCGGCCCGAGAGCTTGCCCGACGTGCCGGCCCAAGCGAACGCAGCCCCGGTCACGCTCAGCACGAGCATGACGAGACTTGCGAAGGCTGCCGGTCTCCATGTCCTGGTGTGGCGTTCCATCCCAGCCGTCCTTGAGTAGATACCGCGAGAAGACCGCGCAGCCCGCGCGGGGCGTGCCCGAAGGCGCGCCCCGCTCTGGTCTGCGCAGCGTCTGCTACTGGAGCACCATCATCTTGCCGGAGAGTTCCGCCTTCTTGGCGCCGCTCACGTGATCGACGACCCGAAGTCGGTACATGTACACACCGTTGCCCTGACCAACGGTGGGCAGCGCGGCTTCACGCATACCCGCGGCGATCGAACCCAGTGCGCGTGAGGCGACCATACGGCCCTGCAGGTCGAACACTTCGATCGTCACGTCACCGGCTTCCGCCATGGCGAAGCGCACCGTGGAGGCATGCCGCGCCGGGTTCGGATACGAGCCCATGAGCGCGAATGCGAGCGGTGTGTGCGGCGTACCGTCGACAGCCGTCGTCTGCAGTACGTTTGCAGCGTCGAAGAAGCCGACCGCCGGACCGTCCAGGCCTTCATACTCGCGGAAGAACCAGGTACGCGTGGCGTAGCTGTCCGTGAACGGCACCTGCGAATCGCCATCGAGCAAGGTGATGCCGAAGAACAACCGGCCATCGCCCAGGCCGTGCGGATAGCCGAGTTTGGTCATGTCGATATCGAGTTCCGCCTGGTAACCGGCGTCAACGTCCAGGCCGAGCGTATCCAGCGTGGTACCCGGCTTGAGCTTGAGCGCGAGCCGCGCACCGCCCAGCGTGTCACGCAGGAACGGCAGGTAGTCCTGAGCCAGCGCCTTGCCATCCGGGCCGACCTGGAAAGACAGGCGGCGCGTGAGCAACTGCTGGTCCGGCCCCTTGGTCGAGTACTCGGACAGCGTGACGATGAAACCGTCCCAACTGTCGAAGTTCGGATGGTACTGCACCACCGCGTCACGCACGTCAAAGCCCAAGTAGAGCGAGTCGTTCTTGAACGCGTAGTACACCGTGGCGTCGCCCGGATCGAGGACACTGGCCCTGCCGCCATTGACCGGCGGCTGGTACTGGCCCGAGCGGTACGGGCCGGTGCCCGGGTAGCTCGCGCGCAGCGCATCATCGGCGTAGCGGATGTCGAAGTGCGGCGCCTTGCTCCACAGCGCATCGTTGAGCTGGCCATCGATCACCGGCGTGGCGACGCTGCCCGCATTCGGCACCCGGATGTCCGGACCGATCGTGGGCAGCACGGCGGTGTTCACCGTCACGGACGGCTTGGCGTAGATCTTCACGTCGCTGTACCAGTAGTCGTTACCCCAGGGTCCCTGGATCCACGAGCGGTTCACGCTGAAGCGGAAGAAGTTCGACAGCGGCCAGAACCAATCGATGTCGTACACGCTCAGGTTCCACTCGACGATATCGCCAGCGGGCTTGGTCACGTCGTAGCCCAGACTCGCCAGGGAGAACTTCATCTCGACCGTGTAGCTGGTGTCCACGACGGCGTCGGAGTTCGTCGTGCCCTTGACGATCGTGCGCGCATCCCAGTTGAGGATGTCATTCGCGGGACGCGGGTTCGTGATCGGGTAGGTGCCGAACTTGCCCTTGAAGTTGGGCATCTTGCCCACCGACGACGCGGTCGCCGCCGGCTCGCCGCTCTCGACCGGATACCACCACGAATACAGGTATTCGGCGGGCGGAGCCGGGCGGTCCAGGCCCGAGTGGTCCTTGAGGCCCATGAGCAGGCCGTCAAAACGATTGAACGTGTCCGAGCCGCCGATCGAGCTGTCCCGCACGACAGCGCCCATGAAGAGCGAGTCGCCGACGACCAGGAATTTGATCGTCGCATAGGTCTTGTCCGATGCCGGGAAGCCGCCTTCATCCTTCCAGCCGCTACCGGGGATGCCATTTTCCTGCTTGTAGCGGACCGTGAGGGATTCCGCCTTCGCCCACTCCGGCTCATTCAACTTGCCGTCGAGGGTGATGTGTGCGCCTGCCGTCGTGCGAGCCCAGATCACATCCTGACGCGGTGCCTGGGCAAAGCCCGAGCGCGCGGATGCGAGGGTCGCGACGACGAGCAGAGCCGTCATCAGACCTGCCTTCTTCATGATGGATACCTCCTGACGATGGGACGCTGCGGTCCCGGAGCGAAGCAGCGGTGAAGCCCTTCGCACCGGCACCGGATCGAAGAAACGGACTGCCGTCGAGCGAGCTCCGGCACAAGGCCGCGAGCTTCCATGGAAAAACTTCCTGCGTTTCTCTTCACCTTCCCTCAGCTCACGCGACCGCGGTCGCGCCCTGCGGCCTCGCGGCCGTCCTCCTCTCGTCGCGCGGCCGCGGCGAGGGGCCGATGACGGCGAGGCTGCGCCGCATCGGACGTGGGTACGAGCGCGGCGCCGCACGACGCGCGCACGATCAATCTTGTCGGCACCGACACGCGCTCGGCCGGCACGGGCTGGCGCGCCTGCGCGTGCGGGAGCAGCATGCCCACGGCGCGCTCGCCCAGTTCATAGGCGTCGGCGCGCACGGTGGTGAGCTGCGGCGTCAGGTAACGGCCGATGGCGATATCGTCGAAGCCCGTGACTGCCATCTCCTCGGGTACACGCACGCCGGTATCGCGCAGCGCGGTCACCATGCCAATCGCCATGGCGTCATTCGCGCAGAAGATCGCGGTCGGACGCGGCTCGATCGCGAGCAGGTCCGGCACGCACGCGGCGCCGCATTCCTCGCTGAAATCGCCGGCAAGCTCGAGCGCCGCATCCTGCATGAGGCCGGCCTCCGTGAGCGCGGCCCGATAGCCGCGCAGGCGTTCCTCGGCATCGACGTTGCCGGCAGGCCCGCAGAGCATGGCGATACGGCGGTGGCCCAGGGCGACGAGGTGGCGTGTCATCGCGAGTGCGCCATCGTGGTTCGCGATCGCCAGGGTGGCGCACGCCAAGGTGTCGGGGCCCGAATGGATGAGCACCACGGGCAGGCTGGACGCGATCGACTCCACCACTCGCGCGGAGCCCGCATCGGGCGAGAGTACGAGCAGGCCATCGATGCGTCCGCGCAGCGCCCGCACCGCAGAGTTGAGCGCGTCGGCGTCGGCGTGCGAGCTGGAGAGCAGGATCTGGAAGCGTTCGCGGCGTGCGGCCAGGTCGATGCCGCGGATGACCTCGGAGAAGAACTCGCCGTGGAGGTCGGGAAGCACCACTCCCAGCGCGAGCGTGCGGCTGGTGATCAGGCTGCGGGCTGCACCGTTGGGCCAGTAGTCGAGCCGCGCGGCGACCTCGCGCACATTCTCACAGGTCTCTGGGCGCACCAGCGCGCTCTGGTTGAAGACGCGCGAGACGGTCGCGATCGAGACCCCAGCTTCACGTGCGACGTCCCGGATGGTGGCCATGCTCGGCTCCGATGCAGGCGATGCGAGGGGGATGGAGCGGGTCGAAGGGCTTTGCACTGTGCGCTCGCGAGAGCGCGATGTATACGCTTTCACGCGTTTGGATGTAAACGATTACATGGACATCAGCCTCTTGTCAAAGACTCACTTGTAGACGTCCTCGCGCGCATCGGATCTGCTCGGGATCCCGGCCTGCCATAGCACTTAGCTGCCATGTTCACAGACGTTTACTGAAACACGGACACGTAGCCATCGAACGCCTTGGGAACCGCTCTCGCGGCTCGGCGATGGACGCGAGCCGCGCACATCGCTATGTTCCCGCACCGCTTGCCGTGGAGCCCCAACTCCGACGGCCATCATGAGTACCTCCCGCTGGAATGGAGTCCCATGGCCGCCGCCTCGCGCTTTCCCGATGGCTTCCTCTGGGGCGCTGCAACCTCTGCTTACCAGATCGAAGGCTCGCCGCTCGCCGATGGCTCGGGCGCCAGCATCTGGCATCGCTTCGTGCACTCCCCCGGCCGCACCTTCCAAGGCCAGCATGCCGACCTGGCCTGCGACCACTACCGTCGCTGGGAATCCGACGTGGACCTGATGCAGGCGCTGGGGCTGCAGGCCTACCGCTTCAGCATCGCGTGGGGGCGCGTGCTGCCGGAAGGCCGCGGCCGCGTGAACGGCAAGGGGCTGGACTTTTACAAGCGCCTGATCGACCGGCTGCTCGAGCGCAGCATCACGCCCAACGTCACGCTGTACCACTGGGACCTGCCCGCCGCGCTCGATGACCGCGGCGGCTGGCTCAATCCCGATATCGAGCACTGGTTCACGGAATACGCGCAGGTGATGTTCCATGCGTTCGGCGATCGCGTGCCGATGTGGGCCACGCTCAACGAACCGTGGGTCGCGGTCGATGGCGGCTATCTGCATGGCGTGAATGCGCCCGGGCACGCGAACCTGTTCGAGGCCCCGATCGCCGCGCATCACCTGATGCTCTCGCACGCTTCGGCCGTGCGCGCCTACCGCGCCGGCGGCTGGCCGCATCAGATCGGCCTGGTGGTGAACCTGGAGCCCAAGGATCCCGCCAGTGACTCACCCGAGGACCTGGCGGCCACGGCCCGCGCGCACACGTACTTCAACGAGCAGTATCTGGACCCTGTCTTCTTCGGGCGTCACCCCGAGGGTCTGGCCCGCATCTACGGCGCCGGCTGGCCGGATTTCGCCGCGTCCGAGGTGGCGCGCATCCAGGAGAAGATCGACTTCCTGGGCATCAACTACTACACGCGGGCGCTCACCAAGGACGATCCCACGCGGCCGCCCGTGCGCGACGCGCGGGTCGTGCCCGAAGGCGCGACGGTGATGACCACCGGCTGGGAGTTGTATCCCAAGGGCCTCGAGGAGGTCCTCGTCTGGGTCAAGGAACGCTATGGGGATACACCGCTCTACATCACCGAGAACGGCGGCGCCTACGAAGACCCCGAGGCACCTGTGGATGGCCGCATCGACGATCCGCTGCGCGTGCTCACATATCGCGGCAACCTGCGCGCCTGCCGTGATGCGATCGCGCGTGGCGTCGACCTGCGCGGCTTCTTCGCATGGTCCTTCATGGACAACTTCGAATGGAGCTCGGGCTTCTCGAAGCGCTTCGGCCTGGTGCACGTGGACTACGCCACGCAGCAGCGCACCATCAAGGCGAGCGGCGAGTTCTACCGCGACGTGATCCGGACGAACGGCGAAGCACTGGGGTAGCCGCCGCGCGGATCAGCGGCGGCGATGGATCTTCCGTGGCGTGGGCACAGCAGGAGGCGCGGCAGGCACCGGTGCTCCCGGCGGCACCCAGGCGATCGTCGCCGGCAACGAACGCACGGTCACACTCGCCGCGCTCCCGGCCAGCGGCCGACCATTCACATACACGCGCCACGCGTCGATGCGCAGTGGCGGCGAGACCGTGATGCCGCCCGGCGGCATGCGCAGGTCCGACTTCTCGAGCGTGGCGAGCACGCCGCCCCCCGGGCCGGCTGCCAGCGAATAACTCACGCCTCCCCAGCGCGTGCGCAGGTCCTTGACCGCCACGCCGGAATCCGCCAGCCACGCGTTCGTCACACCGGCCGCAAGTACCAGCGTGGAGTCGGCCTCGCGCTCATACGCGAGCATGTCGAGCACGCTGCGCACATAATCGGTGCCCACCCAGGTGTGCGGCATATCGCCGATGAAGTGCGCCGCGCGCGGATCGTGCCACACCACTTCGGCCCAGTGCTGGAATCCCTTGGGACGGCGGTCCGCCATGAACCACTGCATCGCCTCGTACGCGCGATCGCGCCAGCCCAGGCGCACCATGGCACCGACGTTGCGCCACTCGTAGGGCGTGTAAGCGTCCCACGGCTCGCGGCCATCGCGGCGCGCGGTGAAGTTCGCCCAGTACTTCTCGTAGGTGCGCTCGAGCGCGCCGTGCGGCAGCACGCCCGCGGCGTCGGCGGGTGTGAGGCCGATGCTCGTGCTCGTCGCGTCGAAGTCGCCCAGGTCGGCGCAGCCGGGCAGGTAGTCGATCTTGTGCGCCGCCATCGCGGCCTCGAGCGAGGCGACGAGGTCATGCTGGAAGTCCGCGAGCGAGTGCTCCAGGGCCACGGCCTCTGGTTTGCCCAGTTCATGGGCCAGGAACGCCGCGTCCTTGTAGCCTCGCAGTGCGAAGAAGTCATCCCAGTACGAATGCATCGGCTTGGCCGAATAGCCCTCGTGGCTGATCGACGGCGGCAACAGGCCGTGGAACGGCGCATTCTCGGGCGTGCTCCACTCGGGCGTCAGTCGCTGCGCGCGCAACGTGTCGAGATAGCCCGCGGCGGCGGCGACGTGGCTCCAATAGGTGGCCGCGAACGCCTTGTCGCCGGTATAGCGGTAGTACTCCGCGATCAGGTAGATGAGTTCGCCGCTGCTGTCGTGCTCCGGCGTCGGGTCGGCGCCGCGCGTGTCCACGCAGCACGGCGCCTTGCCATTCGGATACTGATGCGGCACGAACCAATCGATGAACTCGCGTACCGCCTGCGTCTCGCCCAAGCGTAGCAACGCGCTGCTCGTGAGGCAGCCGTCGCGGATCCACGAACGCGCGTACGAGCGCGTACCCGGCTGGATCGCGGGGCCGCTGCGATTGATGAGCACGTACGCGAGTTGCGCCTTGAGCGCATGCACCACGTCGGAATCGGGCAGTTGCAGCGTCACGCGCCCCTGCCGCGTGCGCCAGCGCGCCTCGACTCCGCGTTGCAGTTCGTCCGCATACTTGATCACCGAGGCCTCGTCCATGCGCACCGTGGGCTCGGCCGGCGGCTCGGTGAGCGGCACCGTGATCACGACCTCGTGCGCGGTGTGTGCGGCCAACGTGAGCGGGTACAGCAGCGCCCCGGATGCCCGGCCACTCGCGTCGGAGGTGCGCGCGGCCGGCGGCACCTGCCCCAGGGCCAGGTATTCGCTCACGTCGCCGGACTCGAATGACGTGGCACCCGTGGCCGAAGGCGCCGCGATGCTCTGGAAACCCTTCGTCCCGTTCACTCGCACGACGCGGCCATCGAATGCGATGTCGTGGATGTCGGCGACGCCACCCGGCGCGTTCAGGAACTGCGAGGGCGGGTCCACCTGGAGCGGCCGCACCGCAAGACACAGCGTGTCGGTGCGCGGCACGTCGCTGTCGTTCGCCAGCCGGTATCGCGCCATGAGCGCGGCCCGCCCAGGCACGCCGATGCCGCACGCGGTCACGGTGAGCCGCACGTCGCCGGCCCGCCATTCCACCACCGGAACCGGCAACTGGCCCTCGCGCAGTGCCTGCGTGACGGTCGCGTCGTTCCAGGTGATGAGACGGCCCCGGCTGCGCACGAAGGGCTCGATGCTGTAGAGACCTTTGCCCGCTTCGAGCCGGCCATATTCGTCCAGCAAGCCTTCCGCGTTGTCGAAGTCAACGCCGACCACCGTCCAATACAGCATCTCGCCCAGCATGCTGCGAGGGTAGCGCCCGCGCGGCGCGTCCTTCGCGGCGGCCATGGCGAAATCATTGGGCGTCGCGCTCCACGCGAGCGGCTGCACGCTTGCCTCGCGCAGGCCCACGCGGCCTTGCGCATCCCACGTGCGCGTCACGTGCAGGCGCACGTAGCGCGCCTCGCTCTCCGGCAGGTCGAGCAGGTCGCGCAGGCCGCGGCCGCTGCGCACGGCGCGCACGGTGTGCCACGCTCGCGCGTCGCTCGAGAGCTCGAGCGTGTACTCGCGCGCGCCCATGCCCGGCGCCCAGTCCAGCACCAGACCGCCGAACTCGCGCTCGGCGCCCAGGTCGAGCGTAAGCAGCGGCGCCGCGTCACCGCCCGCGCTGATCCACGCGCTGGCGGCGTCACCGTCGACCGCCGCGCCGGCATTCGCGCCGCTGCTCGCACGCGCGACGATGGCGCGCTGCGTGGTGTCGGGCGGCGGCAGCGGCTGCAATTCCAATTGGTCGATCCACACCGTGCCCTTGCCGCCTTGGCCCGCGGTGACCGCGAACTCGAGGGCCGCGATGTGATGCGGTTCCCCGCCGCCGAGCGGGCCCCACGCGAACGACACGTGGCGTTTGGAGATGCTCACATCCTGCCACTCGCGCGGGAAGACGAAGTCGCGCTGGTTGTCCCACCACACATTCTCGCCACTCGCGTCCACGAGTTTGAACTCGAGGTTGTTGGGCTTGCAGTCGCCCTTCACACGAAAGCGAAAGCGGTAGTTCGCGGGGATGTCGAGGGCGACGGCGCGATGCGCCACGGCGTAGCCACCGCCGCCGTGAAAATCGAAGTCCAAGCGCAGCGCGCCGGATTCCTGGCCGAGCGCCAAGCCCACGCCGTCGGCGGGTATCGACTTCCATTCGCCAGCCACACCGGTGGCGATGGCGATGGGCTTGAGTTCGGCGGCCTGCAGGGACCCCGCCGCGAAAGATACGAACAGACACGAAGCAAGCGCGGTGATCGCCCGGAGGCCCGTCATCCCTTCACACTCCCCATGAGCACGCCTTGGATGTAGGAGCGCTGCATCACCAGGAACACGATCAGCACGGGCAACACCGTGAGCACGCTGCCGGCCATCATGAGTTCGGTGTCCTGCACGTGCTCGCCCACCAGATTGGCGAGCGCCACGGGCAGCGTGTACTTGGCGTCATCCGACAGCACGATGAGCGGCCACATGAAGTCGTTCCACGCCGACAGGAAGCTGAACGTGGCCATGGTGACCAGGATCGGCTTGAGCACCGGCAGCACGATGGTCCAGAAGATGCGGAACTCACTCGCGCCATCGATGCGCGCGGCGTCGAGCAGGTCATCGGGGATCGACAGAGCGAACTGGCGGATCATGAAGATGCCGAAGATGCTCGCGAGCCCGGGGATCATGACGCCCCACGGCGTGTTGACCAGGCCAAGGCCTTTGACCATGAGGAACAACGGCATCATGCCGACCTGCGACGGGATCACGAGCGCGGCCATGAGCACCCGGAACAGCTGGTCGCGCGCGCCAAAGCGCAACTTGGCGAACGCATAGCCCGCCATGGCGTTCACGACCACCGAGATCACGGTCACCGTGACGGTGATGAATAGCGAGTTGCCGAAGTCGCGCGCCAGATGGAGTCGCGTGAACAAGTCGATGTAGTGCGCGAACGTGGGGTGCATCGGCAGGATCGGTGGCGGAACGGTGTTCGCGCCGCCCGTGGGCATGAACGACGCCGACACCATCCATAACAAGGGCGTGAGCGTGAGCGCAGCGCCGAAGAGCAACAGCGCGTGGACGAGGATCGATCGCCATGCCTTCTTCATGCCTTGCGGGCCTCCCCGCCCTGGAACCGCAGCTGGATCGCGGTCGCCACGAGCATGAGCACGAACAACAGGAATGCGATCGATGTGGCCAGCCCCATACGCCACCAGCGGAAGCCCTGCTCGTACATGAGCATGACCACCGTCACGGTCGAGCGCAGCGGGCCGCCCTGCGTCATCACATAGGGCTCTTGGAAGATCTGGAATTGCCCGATCATGGTCATGACGCCCACGAACAGGAAGGTCGGCGCCAGCGACGGCAGCGTCACGTGCAGAAAGCGGGCCCACGCCCCGGCGCCGTCGAGCTCCGCCGCCTCGTAGAGGTCCTCGGGGATCGAACCCAGACCGGCGATGAAGATGAGCATGTTGTAGCCGAAGTTCTTCCACACAGCGAGCAGGATGATCGCGGGCATCGCGTAATGCGGATCGCCCAGCCAGTCGACCGGCTTGAAGTGCAACGCGACCAGCGCGGCGTTGATCAGGCCATAGCGCGGATGCAGCAGGTAACGCCACACGATCGCCACCGCGACCATGGTCGTGACCACGGGCGTGAAGTAGACCGTGCGGAAGAAGCTCTTCATGCGCGCGACCTTGGCGTTCACGAGCAGTGCCGCCACGAGCGAGGCGAGCACCGAGAGCGGGCCGCCCACCGCGACGAAGTAGAACGTGTTGCGCAGCGCGTTCCAGAACTCGTCGTCATGCAGCACCTGCGCATAGTTGCGCAGGCCCACGAAGCGGATCGACGCCGGCGTGCCGATGGCGTAGACATCGAAATCCGTGAAGCTCATGACGAGTCCCACGAGCACGGGCAGGAAGAAGAACACGGCAATCAGCCCCAGAGCCGGCAGCAGAAAGCCCCACGCCGCGCTGCGCTGGCGGCGCTCGCTCGTCTGGTTGCTCATCGCGCGCCTCCGGCGGCCAGCGCGCGCTCGCGCATCCAGCGGCGTTTCTCGAGCATCAGGTCGACTTCGCGCGACAGGGCGGACATGGCCGAATCCGGCGAGACCGAGCCGCGCACAACACGCTCGACCTGATCCTGCAGCCGGATCGCGATCTGCTCCCACTCTGCGGTCTTGGGCGTGGCGACCACGTGTTCGAGCTGCTGCTGGAACGCGTGCATGTTGGGATCGGCCATCAGAGCGCTATCGCGCCAGGCTTCGACGCGGCCCGGAAGGTCGCCCGTGAGCTTCCAGAACCTGAGCTGCACCTTGGGGCGAGAGAGATATTCGATGAACGCCCATGCCTCACGCTTGTGCGGTGAGTCCTTGTAGAGCACCAGACTCGAGCCACCTGCGAGCGACACGCCGCTCGCGGCGCCAGCGGGGCCCGGCAGCGGCGCCGTGGCCCAGTCATTCTGGCGCTCGGCCGGCAATCGGTTGCGCATCTCGCCCAGGTTCCACGGTCCGGTGATCCACATGTTCAGGTATCCGCGGCCGAATTCCTGATAGACATTCGCCACTTCGTTGTTCCCCACCGGCGGCGCCAGGCCTTCGTGGAAGAGCGACAGGTAGAAGTCGAAGCCCTGCTTGTAGCTCGAGTCGGTGAAGGCCGCACGGGTCGCATCGTCCTTGAGCAGCGGCGAGCCCGCCTGCATGGCGAAGATCACCGGCGGGTTCCATTCGTTGAGCGGCAGGAAGATCGGGTAGTTCTTCTCGCCCACGACCTTCTTCATCGCCCGCAGCGCCGTGCGCCACTCGCTCCACGTGGTGGGCATGCTGCGATAGCCCGCCTTGGCGAGCACATCCTTGCGATAGAACAGCACGCGCGTGTCCACGTACCATGGCAGGCCGTACGCTTGCCCGTCGATCACGTTCGTGTCCCAGATGCCCGGGAAGTAGCGGCTCGAATCGAGTGCGCTCGAACTCGCGAGCCACGGCCGCAGGGGCTCGAGTGCATTCAAAGCGGTGAACTCCGGCACCCACGTGTTGCCCAGCTGGCTCACATCGGGCGTGGAGCGGCCCACGAAGCCGGTCACGAGCTTCTCGTGTGCGGCCGACCACGGCACCTGCTGCACGATCACATGGATATCGGGATGCTCGCGCTCGAAATCGGGGACGAGATCCTGCACCACCTCGCCCTCACGGCCCATGCCCCAGAAGCGGATGGTCGTGCGCGCCGACTTCGCGCTTTGGCACGAAGCGGCCAGCAGCGCCGCGAGCAGCAGCGCGGCCGGGGCGAGCATGCGCGACGAACGCGGCGTCACTTAGCCACGCGCTTGGGTGCATGGCGGACGCCACGCCGCACCGGATTCGCGGCGGCGCGCGCCTGCGCATGGTTCATGGCCAGCCAGCCGCCGCGGAAGCCCGCGACCTCGAGGCCGCGCTGCACGTAAGGGTTGCGGCGCATGACGCGCCACACAAGCCCGCTGCGCCAGTTCTCGATCATCATCAGGATCGGGCCCTGATCGATGCCCAGTTGATCGGTATCGAACCAGCCCACGCCGGCCACGATGCGCCCCATGCGCACAGGCACCAGCGTATCGGTGAGCGTGGGATTGAACGCGTCGACGAAGCCATATTCGTTGAACACGTTCTCGCCGAAGCGCTCGCGCATGGCGACCAGCGCGGGCAGCGCGATCTCGGGGCGGAACGGCATGGAGCCCGCCGCTGCGGTGGGCGCGATCGTGCCGTCATCGGTGATGTGCTGCACCGACACGCCGCGGCCAGCGTAGGTGTGGAACTGCCGCGAGAGGCCGTTCACGCTCATCACGGTGTCGATGGGCCCGTCGCAGGCGGTGATGCCCCACATCTGCCCGCCGTAGTCCTTCCAGCCCATGGGGTTCGCGACGGCGTAGCGGTACTGCGACTCGGTGGCGAGCTGCGAATTCTTGAAGAAGTCCGTGGCGTGCAGGCGCATGGCATCGTCCTGGATGCCACGGAAATCCACCCAGCAGTGCGTGTACTGATGGCCGAACAGGGGCGGGAAGCACAGGTGATTCACACCCTGGAACGAATCCCACACGTAGTGCTTCTGGTAGCCGCGCCACAGGTCGATGCCACAGCCGTGCGAGGGCGAACCCATCGCGAGCAGATGCAGGATCACCGTCTCGTTCAAGCCGCCCCAGTCGTAGGGCAGGAATCCGGTCTCGGGGAACCAGCCCAGCGTGAGCAGCGGCTTGTGATTCTGCGCCCACGCGAAATCCACGCGGCGGTAGATCGAATCGGCGAGCGCGCGGATCTCGACCTCGCGGGGATCGCCATGGTCGAAGTAGCTGCTCGCGAACAGCACGCCGCCCAGCAACAGCGCGGTGTCCTGCGTGGAGAGCTCCACATCGGGAGCCCAGCGCGTGCCGGTCTTGGTGTCGAGGAAGTGATAGTAGAAACCGCGGTAGCCACTCGCGCCCATTCGGCTCGTGTCCTGCGGCGCAGACATAAGCCAGCGCAGCGCGTTGAGCGTGCGCTCGATGCCCTGGTCGCGCGTGATGTACAAGCGCTCGATGCCGATCGGCCACGCCGAGAGCGAGAAGCCCATGGCGGCCACGCTCACGAACGACTTGGCCGGCGCACGGTCGGGCGTGAGACCGGTCGCTGCGTCGCTCTTGTCCCAGAACCACTGGAACGTGCGGTGCTCGAGCGTGTCGGCGAATGCCAGCTCGCGCTCGCTCGGGCGATGATCCTGCGCCGGCGCGGTGACCGGCACGGGCGGATGGCCGCCATGGCGGCGCGCGTGACGGCGCCGCGCCGAAGCGTCGTGAGGCTGGAATACGAACGCGATGAGCAGTAGCAGTGCGAACCATCGTGGCATGGGCAGCGGCATCCGCATCGGCTATCCCTCCTTGCCGGCCGGCAGCCGGTCGCTGGCACGCCGGCGCAGGCGCAGGTCATTCGGCTTGAGCGCACCGCAGGAGCCGCGCACCACGAGGGTGGTCGGCAGGAGTTCATGGTGCCGTGCGCCGGCCTTGGGCTCGCGCTGGCGGCGCAGCAAGAGATCCACCGCGCGCTCGCCGAGCAACGCCGTATTCACTCGCACGGTGGTGAGCGAGGGCGACAGGTAACGCGCCATGGCGATGTCATCGAAGCCGGCGACCGCCATGCCGGTGGGGGGATGCACGCCGGCGTCATGCAGCGCGCTCACGACTCCCACCGCCATATGGTCGTTGGCCACGAACAGCGCGCTCGCTCGCGGCTCCGCGCGCAGTACCGACTGCACGACTTCGTAGCCGGAAGGCTCGGTGAAGTTGCCGGGGAACTCCAGCGCTTCGCAAGGCTCGATGCCCGCCTCGCGCAGAGCCGCACGATAACCCTGCAGCCGTTGTACGGCATCCAGGTTGTGCTGCGGCCCGCGCACGATCGCGATGCGCGTGTGGCCCAGGCCCAGAAGGTGTCGCGTCATGTCGTGCGCGCCCTGGAAGTTCGAGATCGAGATCGTGTCGCACTGATCGACCGCTTGTCCGGGATTGAGCAGCACCGTCGGACAGCTGAGCGCGAGACTCGCGATCGCCGCCGGCGCATCGATGTCGGGCGCCATCACGATCACTCCGTCGATACGGCCGCTCATCATGCGCAACGCATCTCCCAGCGCTTCGCTGTCGGCGTGCGAACTGGAGACGAGCAGGTGGAAGCCGTTCGCGCGCGCCGCCAGGTCGGCGCCGCGGATGACCTCGGAGAAGAACTCGCCATGGATGTCGGGCAGCAGGACGCCCAGCGCATGCGTCTTGTTGGTGATCAGGCTGCGCGCCACGCCGTTGGGCCAGTAATGCAGCTTGGCGGCCACCTCACGCACCGTCTGCGTGGTATCGGCGCTCACCAGCGAACTCTCGTTGAACACGCGCGAGACCGTGGCGATCGAGACACCCGCCTCGCGAGCGACATCACGGATGGTGGCCATGGTCCTCCGCATCGAGAGTGCTGCGCGACAAGCTGTGCACGCGGCACAGACAGGGCGAGTATCGTATGTAACCGTTTACAACTCTGTCCTCACACTGTCAATCCAAAGCCGCCGACATTGTGCTCCGGCAGGCAGGACGGACGCCAGCGGGAACCCACTTCCGCCCGCGCCGGGGTTTGCCGCCGTCGCCGCGATGGTGTTCCCTGCGCTCACCCCACGCGCGCCGTGCCCACTTGCCGGAGGCCCCCTTGATGTTCCCTCGACTCGCGCCGCTGCTCGCTTGCGCCGCCCTGCTTGTTGCAACCGCCGCGTTCGGCGATCCCATCGGCCCGCTGCACACCAAGGCCGGCGGCGCGCTCGTGGGCAAACCCGCCACGGTGCGCGGCGTGGTCACGGGGGTCTACACCACCGCCAAGGTGACGCGTATGTACCTGCAAGACGACACGGGCGGCCTTTGCCTGTACGGCTCGCCGGTCACCTGCGCGGCGCTCGGCGATTCGATCGAAGCCACGGGTACCGTGGTCAGCTACAGCGGCCTCACCGAGCTCTCCGGCAAAGCCGATGCGCCGCTCGTGGTGACGAAGCTGGGCCGCGCCTCGGCGCCTCCCAAGCCGGCATCGCTGTCGATCAGCCAGTTGAATGCTGCAGAGCAAGCCGACGGCAGCGAGCCCGACGAGTCGCGCCTGGTGACGATCGCGAATGTCTTCATCCACATGAGCGACGGCAGTGCGCCTGCGGAAGGTGCGCGCTTCAAGGGCGACACGAACTACCGCCTGGTGCCAGCGGGCGCTGCGGGCGCTGTGGGCGCCGGGGGCCCCGACACCAGCGCCGCGTACGGGCTGCTGCGCGTGCAAGACGCCGAAGGCTGCGACGGCCTTGCGTCGCTCGATGGCGCGGCGATCCCTTTGGGCGCGATGAACGTGACAGGCGTCGTCTCACAGCACGCCGATCGCACCACGGGCAAGGGCGGCTATCAGCTGCTGCCGCGCACGCCCGCCGACCTGCAGGCCGCGGCTGCCAAGGGCGCGGCTGCCAAGGCCGAAACTGCCAAGGCCGCGGCGAGCAAGCCCGCGGATCACTGACCACCCCACGGAGGCATGCGTTGGACGCACACATGATCGCCCGCCGCGAGCGCGTCGCGGCTGCATGGGCACTCACCGATGAAGTCGTGCTGATCGCGGCTGGCGAGAGCGTGAGCATCCCCGGCGGCGCGGACCAGACGTATCCATTCTTATCGCACTCGGACTACTACTACCTCGCGCAACAGGAGTGTCCGGGCGGCGTCGTGGCCTTCGATGCGAAGGAGGGCTGGATCGACTTCGTGCCCGAGGTCACCGAAGCCGAGCGCGTGTGGGAGGGCCGCACCGATGCTCCGGGCACGCCGCTGTCTCAATTAGGCGGCTGGCTCGCGTCACGCCGCGGCCGCGCGATCGTCACGCTGGGCGCGGGGCTGCCGGGGCAGCGCGGCGCGCATCCGCGGGCGGCAGCCTTGGCCGAAGCGCTGTTGCACGCGCGCCGGCCCAAGGATGCCGTCGAGGCGGCGCGGCTGCGCGCGGCAAGCGCCGCCACGGCAGCGGGATATGCCTCGGTCATGAAATTCGCGCGGGCGGGAATGACCGAGCGCCAGGTGCAGATCGAGCTCGAGGCAGGCTTCTTCCGTGGCGGCGGCACGCGCACCGGCTACGGCACCATCGTCGGCGCGGGCACGCACAGCGCTGTGCTGCATTTCGAGCCAGGCGCGCGCGTGCTCGCCCCCGGCGATACGCTCCTGATCGACGCCGGCGCCGAGATCGACCGCTACACCGCCGACGTCACGCGCACCTACCGAGTGGCCGGCGGCGGCGATCCCGGGTTCTTCAAAGCCCTCTACGAGGTCGTGCTCCGAATGGAGACGCGCGGCATCGACCGATGCGTGGCCGGCGCGGAGTGGCGCGACATCCATCTTGCCGCATGCCGCGAGGCGATCGAAGGACTGGTCGCGCTGGGGCTCATGAAGGGCGCCACCGATGTGCTGCTCGAGCGCGACGCCCATGCGCTGTTCTTCCCGCACGGCTTGGGCCACATGGTCGGCTTGGGCGTGCGCGATGCGAGCGGCTACCTGCCCGGGCGCGTGCGCTCGAACCGCCCGGGCCTGAACATGCTGCGCACCGACCTGCCGCTGGAGCCGGGCTACTGCATCACAGTGGAGCCGGGCTTGTACTTCATCCCCGCGCTGCTCACCGACGCTGGCCGTCGCGAGAAGTACGCCGACGCCGTGGTGTGGAGCAAGGTCGATGCGTTGCTCGGCTTTGGCGGCATCCGCATCGAGGACGACGTGCTGGTCACGAGCGGCGCGCCGGAAGTGCTCACCGCAGCGATCCCGAAGGACATCGGCGCGGCGCTGCTCGCGTAGCCTCGCGCACAGCGTGAGACGACTCGGCCCCCGCGAGCATGCGTTCGCGGGGGCCTTCGCATGCTCGCTTGCGAGTGCGTCAGACGCGCGAGCCTGCCGCCTGCAGACGCTGCTCGAGCGCCTGAAGTTCGGCCTTCAACCCCTGCGGAAGCTTGGCGCCGAATTTTTCATAGTGCTTGTGGATCTCGCCCAACTGGTGCGTCCAGCCGTCCAGGTCCACGCGGAGCAGTTCGTCCATGGAGGCGGCAGGGACGCTGAGCCCACTCATGTCGAGCGCGCCCTGCTCGGGCAGGCGTCCGATCGGCGTTTCGACGGCGTTGGCGCTGCCGGTGACGCGCTCGAACACCCACTTGAGCACGCGACTGTTCTCGCCGTAACCCGGCCACAGGAACTTGCCGTCGGCGCCCTTGCGGAACCAATTCACGTAGAAGATGCGCGGCAGCTTGGCGCCGTCGGCGCCAGCTCCGATCTTGAGCCAGTGCGCGAAGTAGTCGCCCATGTGATAGCCGCAGAACGGCAACATCGCGAACGGATCGAAACGCAGCGCGCCCACGGCGCCCGTTGCTGCGGCCGTGGTCTCCGAGCTCATGATCGAGCCCAGGAACGTGCCGTGCTGCCACGACATGGCTTCGTTCACCAGCGGCATCACCGTCGCGCGCCGGCCGCCGAAGAGAATCGCCGAGATCGGCACACCCTTGGGATCCTCCCACTCCGGCGCGATGCAGGGGCACTGACTCGCCGGCACGCAGAAGCGGGCGTTCGGATGCGCGGCCTTGCGGCCGCTCGCGGGTGTCCACGGGCGGCGCAGCCAGTCGGTGAGCTCGGCCGGTGGCGTGTCGGTCATCTCCTCCCACCACACATCGCCGTCTGCGGTAAGAGCGCAATTCGTGAAGACGGTGTTGGAGCCGATCGTCTTCATCGCGTTGGGGTTGCTCTTCATGCTCGTGCCCGGCGCCACGCCGAAGAATCCGGCTTCCGGGTTGATGGCGTGCAGGCGGCCATCGGCGCCGAACTTCATCCACGCGATGTCGTCGCCGACCGTCTCGACCTTCCAGCCCGGCAGCGTGGGCGTGAGCATGGCCAGATTCGTCTTGCCGCAGGCCGAAGGGAACGCCGCGGCGACATAGATCTTCTTACCCGCCGGATCCGTGATCGACAGGATCAGCATGTGCTCGGCGAGCCAGCCCTCATCGCGCGCCTGTACCGAGGCGATGCGCAGCGCGTGGCACTTCTTGCCCAGCAGCGCATTGCCGCCGTAGCCCGAGCCGTACGACCAGATCTCGCGAGTCTCCGGGAAGTGGCAGATGTACTTGGTGCTCGCGTTGCACGGCCACGGCGAATCGGGCGTGTTGGCTTCCTTGAGGGGCGCGCCCACGGAATGCAGGCCGCGTACGAACTCACCATCACCCAGCACGTCGAGCACCTTCGTACCCACGCGCGCCATCACGTGCATGCTCGCGACCACGTAAGGCGAATCCGTGAGCTCCACACCGATCTTGGCGATCGGCGAGCCGATGGGCCCCATGCTGTAAGGGATCACGTACATGGTGCGACCCTTCATCGCCCCTTGAAAGAGCCCGGCGAGCGTCTTCTTGCTCTCGGCGGGGTCGCGCCAGTTGTTGGTGGGGCCCGCGTCGTCCTTGGAGTTCGAGCAGATGAACGTGAACTCCTCGACACGCGCGACATCGGCGGGATCGGAGCGCACGAACACGCTGTTCGGCCGCTTCTGCGGATCCATCGGGATCGCCGTGCCCGACTGGATCATGAGCCGCAGCATCTCTTGGTATTCACCTTGGGTGCCGTCGCACCAGAGGACCTTGTCGGGCTGGCACATGGCGGCCATCTCCTCGACCCAGGTCTTCAGCTTGCTATTCGTCGTCATGGCAATGGCCCGTTTCTTGGGTTTTCACCGCGAGAGATAGGGCGCCCTGTCCGGACACCCCTGCATGCATCTGAGATTCACCACTGCGAGTCTAGGCCCGGCCTGCGAGCGCCGCAACCGAGTTGCCGATTGCGCGAACTGTTTGTCGCTCGTTGCCGGGCGCTCCCGCGCGGGCCGGGGCGGTGCGGCCGCTTGACCGCGCGAGCCTACCCGCTACCTTGCAAGGCTCCGTCCACATTCGTGCACCCAACCTTCCGAAGAGATCCCCGCCTCCATGTCCTCGATGAGCGACCGCTGGCTGTCCCTGCTTTCCACCGCCCGTCTGGGTGATTCCACGACGGCGCAGGCCCCGGCGCGCTCACCGTTCCAGCGCGACTACGACCGGATCCTCTTCAGCGGCCCGTTCCGCCGTCTTGCAGACAAGACTCAGGTCTTCCCCATGCCGTACGACGACCACGTGCATTCGCGGCTCACGCACTCGCTTGAGGTGGCCTCGATCGGGCGCTCGCTGGGCACGCTGGTCGGCGGCCGTGTGCTCGAGCGCGAGAGCGCGCTCGCGACGCATCACGATGCTCGCGACTTTGGCGACTGCGTGGCAGCAGCGTGCCTCGCGCATGACCTGGGCAATCCGCCGTTCGGGCACGTGGGCGAAGATGCGATCCGCGAGTACTTTCAGCAGGACTCGCGGTTGCTGGAAGGCCTTAGTGAACGGCAGCGCAGCGACCTCACGAACTTCGAAGGCAACGCGCAGACATTCCGCATCGTCACGCGGCTCGAGCGCCCCACACGCACCGGCGGCCTGCAACTCACGCTTGCAACGCTGGGTGCGCTGGTCAAGTACCCGTGCTCGTCCATCACCGCCAGCCATTCGTCGCAACGCAAGAGCGCGCGCAAACCAGGACTGTTCGACGCCGACATCGCGGTGTTCTCGGACTTGGCCGATGCGCTTGGCCTAACGCCCATCGGCAACGAACACTGGCAGCGCCACCCGCTCGCGCTGCTCATGGAAGCCGCCGACGACATCGCCTACCTGCTCCTCGACCTGGAAGACGGCCTGCGGCTCAAGCACGTGCCCGAGGCGCTCTTCGTGCAATGCCTGGCGCCGCTCTGCCAGGCCGATCCGCGCTGCCCCGACCTGACGCCGGAAGCCGGCGACTACGCCTCGAGGCTGGACCGTGCCGATCTCCTGCGCGCGATCGCCATCAACACGCTGGTGCATGATGCCGCCGACGCTTTCATGGGTTCTCACGACGCGATCGTCGACGGCACGTTCGGCAACGCGCTCGAAGCCAATATGAAGCATCAAGGCAGCATGAAGGCCATCCAGACCGTCTGCCTGGAGCGCTGCTACCGCGCGCGCGACGTGCTCAAGATGGAACTCTCCGGCGCCGAAGCGATCCAAGGCCTGCTGCAGATCTTCATCGGCGCGTTGCGCGACGAGCACTCGCTGCGCGGTGAACATATGCGCCGGCTCTATCCCAAGCAGTTCGCCGCGGGTACGGCCTACGAGCGCCTGCAGCGCCTGACCGATCACCTCTCGGGCATGACCGATCACTACGCGGTGCGGCTCTACCGCGAACTGCGCGGCATGCGCTACCCGGGCGGGCGGGATTAGGCGCCTCGCGCCGCGCGGCCCAGCGGGCTGCGAAGGTCCGTGCAATTGCCGAAGGCTCCCGGGATCGCTCCGGGAGCCTTCGGCGTTCTCTTGCGACTCGCAGCGCTAGGACTAGCGGACGACCGCGACCTTCGTCGCCGCCATCTTGCCGGCCTGCGAGAGACGCGCCCAGTAGATGCCCGGCTTGAGTGACGCCGAGACATTCACCGAGTGCTGACCCGCGGCCAGCGTGCCCAGATCCTGCTTGGCGATCATGCGGCCCGTGATATCCACGAGCTCGATGCGCGCGCTGCCCGCTTCGGGCAGCGACACGACGAACCACAGCGCGTTCGACGTGACCGGCAGGGCCTTGAGCGAGAACTCCGCGTTCACCGGCACGTCGACCCACACGTTGCCCATGATGCGCGTGCCGCTCGCCGACGTGATGCCGATCGCGTACTCGTAGCTGCGGCCCGCGACGGCGTTCACGTCTTCGTACGAGATCTGGCCCGAACCATCGGCCAGGATGTCCGAGACGTAGTCCAGGTTGCCGGGGACCGCGCGGCGATAGAGCTTCATCGTCTCGCGAGCGCCGTCCGCCGAGTACCACGTCAGCTTGGGGTGACCGTTCACGATCTCGGTGCCCACGAGCGCAAGCTGCGTGGCGACCGGCTGATCAAGGAAGCGCTCCCACATACCACGGCCGTGCGTCGCGACGCGCAGGATGCGCGCACCCTGCTGGATCTTCATGTCGAAGACCGAGACGACCGGCATGCCCGTCGTGTAAGGCGCCCACGTCGCGCCACCGTCAGCGCTCGTGTACACACCCACGTCGGTGCCCGCGTAGAGGGCGGCCGGGTTGGTCGGGTCGATCGCGATCGCGCTCACCGGCACATCCGCAAGGCCGGTGCCCGACGCGGTCCACGTCGGCGTACCCGTGAGCAGGTTCGTCGTCTTCCACACGTGCTGGCCCGCCGGGATGTTGAAGCCGCCGAAGCAGACGTAAGCGACGTTCGAGTTCGTCGGGTCGATCATGATGCGGCCGATGTACTTCACCGGCATGCCCGCGCCGGTCATGTTCGTCAGCGTGCTCGAGCCGGTGACCGTGCCCCAGATCTGGCTGTTGTTCAGGCCGACCAGACGCACGTTGTCATCGAGGGGAGCGATCGCGATCGTGCTGATCGGGATGCCCGCCGCAGCGGTGCCCGAGATCGGGGCCTGGCTCACGACCGGGTTCGTCGCGCCACCATCCGCAGAGCGGTGGAGACGATCCGAACCGTAGTAGATCGTGTTCGGGTTACCCGGGCCACGCACCAGCGGCGCGTAGAAGTTCACGCTCTCGGACGTCGTGATGCCATTGGCGTTGTTGCCGAGCAATGCCCAATTGCCGTCGAACGCGTTCGCCACGCCGACGACCTTGGCGTAGGCGACCAGGTTATTCCGCTGGTTGAAGTACGTGTGGTACATGGTGACGTTCGTGTTGTCGGTCGCGTTCTGGTCGATCACCGCGAATCCGCCATCACCGAAGTCGATACGGTTCCACGTGGCGTTCGGCTTGTACATCTGCGTGCCGTTATCCTGCGTGCCGCCGATCGAGAAGTTCGGGTCGATCGGGTGCACGTCGATGCTCTGGTACTGCGACGCGCTGAACGGATAGATGTTCAGGCTCGTCCACGTGAGGCCGTTGTCGACCGACTTCCAGATGCCGCCGTCGCTGCCCTGATAGACGACATTCGGGTTCGACTGCGCCATCACGATGGAATGCGTATCCGCGTGCAGGCCGGCGCCGACCGCCGCGCCGCCCGTGAACGACGTGGCACCATTGGTCGAGCGCAGATACACGTTGTTGCCCGACGAGCCGCCGAGCAACACCACGTTCGCGTCCACGGGGCTCGCGGCGATCGCGATGTCATAGAAGCACTGGCCGCCGCAGAACGACGTGCCGCCCGCGAGCACCGCGGACCACGTCGCCCCGCCGTCCAGGGACTTGCGGATGCGTCCGTTCGACTCGCCCGTGCCCACGTACATCGTGGTCACGTTCGCGATGCGCACGGCAGAGAACTGGCCGCGCACCGACGTCGTGCCAGGGACCAGTACCTGCGTGAACGTCGGCGACGCGGCCTTCGCGTTGATCGTGCGGTAGATGCCGCCATTGCCCGCCGTGTTCGCAGCATTCACCCACACGACGAACGTGTTGCCCGTCGCGTCGGTCGGGTCGTAACAGAGGTCGTTGATGACCGTGTTGCCCGTCACGTCGGGAGCGATGCTGCCCGAGGTCGTGACCGTGAGCTTCGCGAACGCCGGGCTCGCCGTGGTCGCGTTGGTCGAGCGGTACACGCCGCGCAGCGACGAGAGAGGGGGACCTCCCACCGCAAACGCCTCGCCACCCAGACCGCCGATGCCGCTGGCCGTGGAGACGAAGATCGTGCCGGCATCCGCGGGATCGACCAGGATCGCGCTGATGGTGCGGCCCGTGAACGTCTTGGCGCCGATCACGTCGGTGGTCGGCGTGGGGTTGAACGGACCGTTCAGCACCGGAGCCGTGTCGGCGTTATCGACGCGGTAGAGACCGACGCCGAAGAACGAGTCACCCGAGCCGTTGGCCTCACCCGTACCCACGTAGAGGATGCTCGGGTTCGTCGGCGCCAGCGCAAGCGCGCCGATGGCCAGCGAAGCCGCATTGTCGAAGATCGCGACCCACGATGCGCCGCCGTCGAGCGAGCGATAGACGCCGCCCTGCGCCGTGCCGACATACACGATATCCGGGTTCGTCGGGTGCACGGCGATCGCCGAGACACGGCCCGAGATCGCGGTCGCGATCGAAGTCGTCTGGCCGTTCGGGATCGGCCACGGGCCGATCGGCGTCCAGCTGCTGGCCGACGTGAAGGGGCCCTGACGCGACTTCTGGCGCTGGAGCTGCTCCACCGCCGCCGCGCGCGCGAGCGAGACTTCCGCCGCATTCGCATCGCTGTAGCGCTGGGTCATCGCGCCGGAGCGCGCCTGCAGATACTCGGTCTTGTCGATCGCGCCGCCCAGGTCACCGGGCAGATCCGGGTCTTCATCGACCGCCGTGGCGGTCGCAGATGCCGGCGCAGCCGAGGGCGTCCAGGGCTTGGAGCGCGGCGCCGCGAGGGCGAGCGTCGAACCCAGCGCAAGGAGCGCCAACACGAGGAGCAATTTCTTCATAAGGGGGGTCCTGCTTTCGAGGAGTAGCAAGGTGGTCTGGCAAGGGACCCCCGCCAGCAAAGGCAGGGGGAGGATGGTGATACGTCCTTTCAACTTACGCGGCTTGACACGGTACTTACAATGCCAAAAGGCCGGGCGCGGGTTTCTCACGTCTGCCCGGAGAGCGACGGCGAGCGTTTCCCTTAACTTTTAGCAGCGTGGCTAAACTTTCACGTTCGCTGGGTAGGGGCGATCCCACGAACCGCGTTCTCAATGAAGCAGCGCGAGCCGGGCGGTGCGAACGCAGCCCAAACTCTGGAGGCGGATCATGTACACGCCGACAGGGGCGGCGTTCCCCTGCGAGGTCCTGCCATCCCAGTTCGTCCGCGTCTCCCCGGCCGGCGCGAGCCCATCGAACAAGCGGGCGACCTCGCGGCCGGTCACGTCGAAGACCGATACCCGCGCCGGGGCATGACGCGGCTGCGACCAGCGCACGGTGAGCGCGCTCTGGCCGGCGATGAACGGGTCCGGCGCGGGCGGCGCAAGTGTCACGCCGCCGATCCCCGGCTCCCCAACTCCGGCGGTGAACGGCCCGAACGGCGCCACGCTCGCATGCGCGGTGCCCTGCGCGGGCAGCACCAGGTCGACGTCGACGAGCAGTCTTCCGCTGGCCCGCACCACCTGCGAGATCGTGCCGCCGGTGGCGCGCACGGCCGAGTCGTGATCGGCCAGCACGAAAGTGAGCCGAGCGTGGTCCCAAGTCTCGTTGAATCGGTTGGTCACGGTGGCATCGAGTGCAGCCAGCGAACCGTCGTTCGCGCCTCCCCAGAGCAACGTGAGCGAGTCGGTCGGCGTGGCGGCCGTACCGCCGCTGTGATGCATGGGCCCCGGCGTCATGACGCCGTTGTGAACGCGGAAGATGCGGAACGTGCGCCGCCCATCGATCACCGCTTGCAGGCCCAGGTTGAAGGGCTTCGCGGTGCGGATGCCCTCGGCGACGCCGTGGTTGTGCCCCCAGATCGCGCCATCGAGTCCCATGGCGGCGGGATTGATCTGGGAGAAGTTCGCGCCCGCCGTACCCGTGGCCGTGGTGCCACCGAAATCGTAGTGATAGAAGGCCAGCCGGTGCGTGCCCGGCGCGACCGCCGCGGAATCCGCACGCAGCCACGCCAACTGCTCGGGCGTGAAGCTCTGCGCGCCATAGAGATCGGTGCGGAAGCTGTCGTACGAACCGTTGTTGATATACGTCTCGAGCCCGATCAGGTGCAGCGGGCCGTAGTCGAATGCGTAGTCCTGCGAGTGGAATGGCTCATCCGGCGGCGGCGTGAGCAGGTTCGGCCAGCCGAAGTAGCGCCACCAATTCTTCTTCGACGTGCCATCCGGCGGTGGCGTGGGCTTCCACCCACCTTGATCGTGATTACCCGAGACCACGAAGATCGGATCACGCAGCCGCGAGAGCATGTTCTTGGCGCGCCCCATCTCGTACATGTTCAAATACTCCTCGAGTTCGCCTTCGTTCACCAGATCACCGGTGTGCAGGATGAACTCAGGGTGCAACACGTTCAGGTCGTCGATGATCGCATCGAAATCCGCCATCCCCGTGGTGTCATTCACACTGAACGACGCCACATCCGAGGTGGTGTGTTCGGGCAGATGCGTATCGCTGATCTGCGCGAAATAGTAGTCACCCTGATAGGCGCGCAGGACCTTCACGGCATGCTTCGACGTATCCGCAGGCGTGGTGTCTGACGTGAGCACCAAATCGTAGATCGCCTCCGGCGTTCCCGCCGGCACCCGATACGAAAGCTCCCAGCGCAGCTTGCCCGTCACGTAGCCGCCGCCATTGGGCGTCCCCGGGATCACCAGGCCGCCATAGAGCAGGTTCGCTGACCAGCCCGTTGTGGTCGAAGGCGCATCCGCCCATACCGTGAACGCATCGCCCGGCCGCGCCAGCACCGGAAGGTTGGGCAAGGGCCGCCAGATGGTGGTGAGTGTGTCGCCATAGGTCCACGCATGAGCGGCCGCAGGCGTCAGCAACAACGCAGTCACGAGGGCGGCGAAACACTGAGGCAGACGCAATGGTGGCTCCCGGGCTGAGGATCGGCTTGGTGGATGAGAAGCATCCGCCCGCGGCGCAAGGCCGTCAAGACCGCCAAGGCGCTCAAGCCCGGGACCACCTCTTGCCGATATCTCCCAAGCAGAGCAGCCGCGGTGGCAGCCCTCTCGGAGGTCGCATGACGTTTCCCGGCTCCTTGGTGATCGCATTCATCGCTGTCACCCTTCTCTCGCTGCCCTTCCTGATCCGCATCCTCATCGCGGCGACTCATGGACGCGAGATCGGCGCACGCTCGCTGGCCAAACAGCCCGACACCATTGAATTGCTCGAAGCCAACACCTCGGCATGGAACCGCCTCGCGGAGATCCAGGCGCTCGAACAACCACTGCTTGCGCGCGGCTTCGCGAGCGCAGGTGTCTTTCGCGTCCGCGAGTTGCCTGGCGTCGTCGTGCAGTTGCTCGTCGATGAGTCGAACGCCGTGCTCGCGTGTCTCTATGAGCACCCCACCTCGGGCATCTGGGCTGAGTTGGTCGTACGCACCACCGACGGCGGCGAGCACATCGTGACCAGTAACCGGCCCACGGGGCTCTCGCCGCGGCCCGGCGTGACCATCGAGAACATGCGCGGCAGCGGGAGCGAAGCGCTATGCGTGGTGCTCGGTCGCCAGACCGAGCCGGCACCGCGAGTGCCCATCCGCGTGAGCTTGGCTGGCGAGCTCTTCGAGCGTGCGTGGGCCGAGGCGATCGCCTATCGCAAGCGTGTGGGGGTCTCGACTGCCGAAGTCGTGCAGGTGGTCTCACGCCGCAGCGCGTGACGCGCAGAATCGAAAGATGCCGGCGCGAGCGTCGCGGTTCACTGCACGCTGATGCGAAGCCCCGGCACCCAAGCGTTCCTGGTGGCCGTCGAGGTGCCCGGGTGCTGCACCCATTGCAGCGTCGGCGTGACTGACCAATGGTCGTTGAGCTTGGCC
>JANYBS010000133.1 GCA_025360715.1 Candidatus Eiseniibacteriota bacterium
GATGCCGGCGCGAGCGTCGCGGTTCACTGCACGCTGATGCGAAGCCCCGGCACCCAAGCGTTCCTGGTGGCCGTCGAGGTGCCCGGGTGCTGCACCCATTGCAGCGTCGGCGTGACTGACCAATGGTCGTTGAGCTTGGCCTGGTAGGCGGTCTCGACCACGCGTTCGTAGTCCGGGAGCGGATCCGAACCGCCACTGAGCGCCTGCTGCTCGTTCTGCCGGGCGATCAGGTCACGGCTCACGTAGGCCGTGGCGACACCAACGCCGAGGACGTCCGAGTCACGCGCAGGCACGGCACCGGTCCAGTTGAAGCCGCCATCCGAGACCCACTCGTACAGGCTGCGGTCGCGAAGGCCCGAGCCGGCGCGTATCCACAGGCCGATGCCCTGTTCGTGCTTGTCGCCTGCGTTCCAGACCATCTGCTCCATCGAGCCGTACCAGCCACGGTTGCCGTGATGAATCGCCGGATCCAGGCCCGACCGGATGAACGAAGCGCCGTTCACATCTTTGCAATTGTCGGCGAAGTCCGCGGTGTGATCCCACGCCCCCAGGCGCAGCGTGCCCGGCAGGCCTGCGGTGCCTTCGGCCACGTTCCAAGTGTGGTCGACCTGCGCCATCGAGATCATGCCCTGCGCCTTGCACAGCTGGAAGTGCAGGCCATGGGGATTCACGCTCGGGTCGCCCGTGGGGCTGTCGAACGAATCGCCATCGTACGCCGCGACGCGCGCCGTCCACGCGTCGTTGAACTTGTAGTCCGCGCGGACGCCGAGTGCAGGCGCGAAGTAGATCGGCCCGCCGTTCACGACGTTGGCACCGACAGCGGCCTCCCAGCCGAACACACTGTTGGTGAAGACGGCGCCGTAGTTTGTACCGGTGAATTCCTCATCGGCGGACTGGCTGCCGACGCGGAGCGTCATCTTGTCCTTGATGATCGACTGCTCGATCCACGCGTCGTAGAGCCGGATACTGTCGAAGCCGTCGAGATTGCTCACGGCCAGCGCGTCACCCACGAACTCATAGCTCACGCTGCGGCCGCGGATCCAGTAGACGCTCGCGAAGATGGTTCCTCCCTTCCACCAGCCCGTGAGCTTCTCGAGGTCGCACTTCCCGCTCGCGACGCCCAGCGTGTTGTACACGCCGCCCTTCTTGATACCACCGGCGACATCGCCGATGAGCAGTCCGGTCATCGACAGATTCGTCTCGAAGCCGCGATCCGCCCACCGGCTGCGAAGGTTGTCCGGGCCCTTCACTGCGGCCGCGGGATGCGCAGCGTCGTCGAGGCTGGCCGCGAGCACCGGACTCGCTGAAGTCGCGCTGACCGCAGGCGTGGGAGTCGTGTTGGCGGCGCGCACCGCAGCCCCAGCAATGGTGCTGAGGAATGCGGTCACGCACATGATGCTCAGGTACTTCATGCGCAGGTACTTCGGCATGGGCTCACTGTCCTCTCGGCGGCGGGGTGCCTGAAGGTGATGAGGGGATGAAAAGGGGACGCGCCGGCGGGGGTGGCCCACCTGCCGGCGCACGGATCTCAGAATTCCTCGAAGCCGTCGTCGGTACCGTTCTTGGCAGCCACTGGCGCTGGCGCGGACGCCGGCTGGAACGCCGGATGCGCAGCGATCGGCGTCGTATGCACCTTCGGCTTGACGATGGAACGGACCGGCCGGCGGGACGACGACAGAGCAGGCGCCGCATGCGAAGTGTGTCTTGAAGACGCCACGGCAGACGCCCGGGCATTCGTCTCGGCCTGGATCTTGAAGCGGCTCACCAGGTCCATCACCTCGCGCGCCTGATCCGACAGATGGCCCGCAGTCGCCGAGAGCTCTTCGGTCTGAGCGGCGTTCGACTGCGTGACCTGGTCCATCTGCGTGACGGCCTTGTTCACCTCGTCGATGCCCGTGGACTGTTCGCGAGAGGCCGCCGCGATCTCTGCGACGACGTCGGTCACGCGCTTCACGGCCGTGACGATCTCCTCGAGCGTGGCGCCCGAACGATTCACCAACTGCGCGCCGTCCTCGACCTTGCCCACCGAGTCCTCGATGAGGCCCTTGATCTCGCGCGCCGCCGACGCCGAACGCTGCGCCAGGTTGCGCACTTCCGCCGCGACGACCGCGAAGCCGCGGCCCTGCTCACCCGCGCGCGCCGCCTCGACGGCCGCATTGAGTGCGAGCAGGTTGGTCTGGAACGCGATCTCGTCGATCGTCGTGATGATGTCGGCGATGCGCTTGGACGAACGGTTGATCTCGTCCATGGCGCTGACCGCCTTGGACACGACGTTGCCGCCCTTCTCCGCGACTTCGCGCGCATTCGTTGCGAGCTGGTTCGCCAGGCCGGCGTTGTCGGCGTTCTGGCGCACGGTGGCCGTGATCTCTTCCAAGCTCGCCGCCGTCTCTTCCAGGCTCGACGCCTGCTCCTGCGCGCTTGCACTGATCGTGTTCGAGGCGCCGTTGAGCTCATTCGCCGCCTGCGAGACGTTGTCCGCCGCGCCGCGCACCTTGCCGATCAGCTCCTGCATGCTGCCGATGAACGTGTTGAATGAGCCCGCCAGCTCGCCGAGTTCATCCTTGTGCTCGACATGGATGCGGCGCGTCAGATCGCCCTCGCCATTCGCGATCTCCTGCATGGCGCCGTTCACGTTCTGCAGCGGCACCAGGATGCTGCGCATCGTCAGGAACGCGAAACCGATCAGCGAAGCCGTCCCGATGATGCAACAGAGCAGCATCATCGTTACCGAGAACCCATGCGCCTTCTTGCTCGCCGCGAGCGTCAGATCGTTGTCCTTGGCCAGGATCTCCGACACCTGCGCCTGCGCACCTTCCATCTCGTGGAAGTGGTCCAGGAACTGCGGCAACGCCGTCTCACCGGCAGCCCGGTTCTTCTCGACCAGGGCGACCTCGGTCTCGGCGGCCACGATGTAGGTCTCGAGCTTGGGCGCCAGGTCCGAAAGCGCCTTCCGGGCCTCGGGGCTCAGCGACGCCTTGCGGTTCGCGGCCACGTTGTCGCGGAAGATCTGTGAATGGTCCTTGAGCTCGGAGTTGACACTCTCAAAGTCCGACTTCGACTTGGCCAACAGCGCCGCCATGACATCACCACGCAGAGCGTCGTGCATCATGTCGCCGTCCGTGTGGTGCTTGATGGCATTCGCCATCACGAGGATGTCCTGTGTGGCTTTGCCGGTCGTGTTCAAGCCGGCCACACCGATGACACCCAGTGCGATCGCCATCATTGCGCCGAGCGCGCTCAGTGCGATCAAGCGCTTGCGAATCGTCCAGTTCATCTGTTGCTCCATTTCCAACACAGGCCTTGCCATCCTGGCGGACCTGCCCGATGGAGACCGCTGCATCCGATGCATCGGTCCGGTGTTGGACGTCTCAGGCAGAGCGCGTCCGTTTTATGATCGAAATGTTCCCTGAACTCAGGCAGCGATGGTCGTGATGTGATCCGTGCCGACGACCTGATCGATCGCGAGCAGCGAGATGAGCCGGTCCTGATTGCGGGCGATGCCCTGAAGGACCGACGTGTCGATCGACGCGCCCAGATCCGGCGCCGGCTCGATCGAGGCGTTCTCGATGTCGAGCACGTCCAACACCGCATCCACGACAAGGCCCACGATGCGCGCGCCCACGTTAACGACCACGATCACCGTGAAGCGGTCGTAGGCCTGCGGATCCATGCCGAACTTCAGCCGCAGGTCGAAGATCGGAACGACCGTGCCGCGCAGGTTCATGACGCCCTTCACGTAGGCGGGCGAGTTCGGGATCGGCGTCACCGCGCTGAACCCCTTGATCTCCTGCACACGCAGGATGTCGATGCCATACTCCTCGTGACCCAGCGCGAACGTCAGGTACTGCGAGGTCGCCTCGGTCGATTCGCCGCGGCCGTCGAGATGCTGGTGGCTCATGACTTCTCCTCCTGCGCCGGTACCGGCACGTCGTGTTCGGCGGGAACTTCCCGGCCGGCGGTGACATCACGCGTCTTGCGTCGCGACGCGATGCGCTGCAGTTCCGCCACATCCATGATGAAGGCCACGCGGCCATCCCCGAGGATGGTGGCGCCCATGACCGCCTCGATCTTCCGGTAGTTGCGCTCGATGCTCTTGACGACCACCTGCTGCTGGCCGAGTACGTCGTCGACCAGAAGTCCTAACCGGTGGCCATCCGTCTCCGTCACGACGACGATGCCCTTGGTAGGGTCCTCGACCGCGCCGGCGATGCTGAATAGGCGCGAGAGCCGCACGAGCGGCAGTTGCTCGCCACGCAGCAGGAACACCTCGCCGCGGCCACCGAGCACGTTGCGCACATCCTCGGCGGCCGGCCGCACCGACTGGCGGATCGACAGCAGCGGCACGATGAACACCTCGCGGCCAAGCTGGACCGACAGGCCATCGAGGATCGCCAGCGTGAGCGGCAGACGGATGCGGAAGCGGCTGCCATTGCCCGGTGTGCTCGACACCGTGATGGCGCCGTTGAGCGACTCGACGTTGCGCTTGACCACGTCCATGCCCACGCCACGGCCCGACACGTCACTCACGACCGTCGCTGTCGAGAAGCCGGGCGCGAAGATCAAGCCGTACACGTCTTCGTCGTTCAGCGCCTGGTCGGAGCGCATGAGTCCCTGAGCGATCGCCTTGTCGCGGATCCGGGCGCGGTCCAGGCCCTTGCCGTCGTCGGTGACCTCGATGATCACATTGCCGCCCTCGTGGAAGGCGCGCAGCGTCACCACACCCTCCTCGCGTTTGCCCACGTCACGGCGCTGTTCGGGATCCTCGATACCGTGATCGACCGAGTTGCGGATCAGGTGCGTGAGCGGATCGCCCAGTTGCTCGATCACGCCCTTGTCGAGCTCGGTGTCGGCGCCCTCGATGTCGAGGCGCACCCGCTTGCCGAGCTTCACGCCCAGGTCGTGCACCAACCGCGGGAAGCGCTGGAACACGGTTCCGATCGGCAGCATGCGGATCGCCATGACCTGCTCCTGCAGCTCGCGCGTGGTGCGCTGCACCGCAGAGAGTGCCTCTTCGAGCGCCGCGCTCAGCGACTGCTCCGCGAGGGACTGGTTGACCATGGCCTGCGAGATGACCAGCTCACCGACCAGATTGATCAGGCCATCGACCTTCTCGGTCGGCACGCGGATCGAGGACGACTCGACGCGGCGGTCCGCATTCGCGCGGCGCTCAGGGGCGGGCGCGGCGGCTGCAGTCTTGGTGGCGCCAGCCACGGCCGCAGCTGCGGCCACGGCCTCGGCGACGATCTCGAGACGGCATGCGCCTTCCACGAACAAGAAGATGTCCCGCACGTCGCGCGCGGAGCGCTTGGTGCGAACGCGTATCTCCCAACCGAGATAACTGGCCTCGGGATCGAGCGCCTCCAGATCCGGAAGCGCCTCGCGGTGACAGCGCGACTCGACGATCTCGCCCACCTGGGCGATCTCATCGAACAAGAGGAACAGGTCCTGGCCCTGGCGGAAGAACTCGCGCTCGGGTTCGAACGTGATCTGCAAGACCTGGCCTGCCAAGGGGGCCGCAGCGGTGGCAACCACAGCCGCGACCGCCGCAGGAGCGGCGGCGCTGTTCACCGACGCCTCAAGTTCATGCACGAGCCCGGCGATCGGGATGCCCGCCGCCTCGCCCTTCTTCGTCGCGGCCACGACCTCGCCAAGTGTGTCCGACGCCCCGAGCAACAGCTGCGTCAGCGCCGGGTCGCTCGCGCGGCGGCCGCTGCGCAGCTGATCCAGAACGTTCTCGAGCGCATGTGTGAGCGACCCCAGCTCGTTGAAGCCAAAGCTTCCCGCGGCGCCCTTGATTGAATGCGCGGCCCGGAAGATCGTGTTGAGCAGTTCAAGCTCGTCACCCGTCTCTTCCAAGCGCAGCAGGCCGGACTCGATGGTCTCGAGATGTTCGGCCGCCTCCTCGAAGAACGTGTCCTGGAATCGCTTGAGGTCGATCTCCATATCATTCACTTTCCCCTCGCGAGCCGGGCATCCGCCCCGTTCGGATCAGACTCCGAACGATTCCGCGAGACCTGCAAGACGCATCGACTCCAGGACCGAAGCCGGCGCGCCCGACCACCTCAGGTGCCCGCCCTGCTTGAGAAGAGTCTCGCGCAATGCGAGCAGGACTTGAGTCGCCGCCAAGTCGATCCGCTGCAGGCGCTGGGCCTGGATCACCACGGGGAGCGACGTGGCCGCCGCTTCCCGGGCAAGCGCATGCAGCTCTCGAGCATGCGCGATATGAACGCTGCCCTCGAGGAGCAGCCAAGTCTCTTCGCCGTGTTGCTCGAGCCGTAGCGGCCCGTGGGCCGGCGGCACGTCCTGCGCCTTCTTCTTCGCCATGACGGTCCCCTGGAGTTCGCTAGAACAGCACGTCGTCGACCGACTGCGCTGCTGCCGCCACCGCGGGCGCAGCAGCCGGAGCGGCAGGGTCGCCTGCGTCCTCGCCGCCCGGCATGATGCCGACACCGAAGCCACTGCCTTGTGTGACTTTGAGTGCGACCCGGAATACCTCTCCGCTCGAGCAACGGAAGAGCGCATCGAGGTCGTATTCCGTGGAGTTCGCCTCGCCCTCAGCGACCGTGCGGATCTCCGGCAGTCCGATCTTGAGTTCGAAGCCGCGCGGGATGAGACACGCGCGCATACGGCCCGAGATGGTGTTCACGAGCTCGCCGAGCACTTCGTTGGCGCCTTCTTCGAACGTGATCTCGCGGCGCACGATCAGGCTGGCCATCTTCTCGACCTCGGCACGGCCGCTCCCGATCACCGTGAGCAGGCTGCACCCACTCTTCGTATCGAGCAGCGAGACCTCGGCCAGGACGCCCGACGGGCATGGCGTGCTCGCATCGGGCGGGAACTCCCCGATCTCGCTGCCGATCATGACGCCGATCGTCTGCTGGGTGGCGGTCACGAGTTCCGACAGCAGGCCCTCGCGAACGATGTGACGAAGGCGTTCATACGGACTCTGCTCGCGCAACACGATGCGGCGGAACTCGTCGACGAACGACTGCGGCACGAAGCTCTTCTTCACGATGCCGGCGTACTTGGCGGACTTCTCCGCCGAGACTTCCGACGACTTCGACAGCAGGAAGAACTGGGGCGGATTGGTTCCACTCTCGATGGCCATCTTGCGGATGACATCGAGCAGCAGATCCTCGTTCATGAGCGGCAGGCCTTCGGCGAGGCACACGAGCGTCGGCTTCGGCTGTGAGTCGCGGTAACAGATCGCGGCGCTCGTGCTGGAGCTCGCTTCGAGGATCTCGAAGTTCGTGTCGAGCAGCGGCTTCGCGAACGCGAGGAAGTTGGGATCGTGGTCCACCATCAGCATGCCGTTGATCGACCGGGTGGACTGACGTTGGCGCCACTGCGCGACGCGGATGAGCAGATTCTTGATCCGCGGCAGCACCTCGACGGGATTGATCGGCTTGAGCAGGAAGTCCGAGACGCCCAGCGCGACCATGCGATGGACATTCTCGCGCGTACCCGAAGCCGTGATGCAGATGACCGGGATGTCGGGACGCACCGGCGACTGCCGGATGGCCGAGAGACAATCCGGACCACCCAGGATCGGCATGTCGATCTCGAGCACCACGAAGTCGGGATCCGACTGCTCGAGCGCCGAAAGCGCCACGAGGCCGTTGTCGGCCTCCACCGTGTCCACGTTGACGTGGCTCAGGAGGCGCTTGACGACGGCTCTTGCGGAGCGATCCGGGTCGACGACGAGGGCTTTCA
>JANYBS010000142.1 GCA_025360715.1 Candidatus Eiseniibacteriota bacterium
CCTCGCAGCGTCGGAGGGCACCTGGTCCTTGAAGACCACGTACACGAACGAGTCGCCGCTCATGGAGAGCCCGCGGACGTAGCGCACCCCCGCCGCTGCGCGAAGGGCGGTCACGAGCGGATAGGTCACCTGGCTCTCCACAAGGTCAGGCGCATGTCCCGGCCACTCGGTAGATACGATCACCTGCGTATCGGAGAGATCTGGCAGGGCATCGAGCCGCGTGCGCGATACCGACCACAGCGCGACTCCCGCGGCCAGCGCGACCACGATGCAGACGGTCCACGGATGGCGCGAGGACCACCCGATCGTGCGAGCGATCACGCCCGCGGCCTACGGCGCATGGGGGCCGCCCTCGACCTGCGCCTTGGCCGCGATCAGGAACTGGCCCGTGGTGACGACCTCATCGCCGGCGGCGAGGCCGCTGAGGATCTCGATCTGGCCGCTCTGCCCGCGAGCGACCTCGACCGGACGCACCTCGAATGCGCCGCGGCCCAGGTGCACGTAGACGCAGCTGCGCTCGCCCTGCTGGAAGAGCGCGGCAGATGGCACCGAGACCGTGCGGCCGTGGCCTCCGGGGAAGTGCGCCGTCACGCGCATACCGGCGCGCAAGGACAGGCCGGGATTGGGGCAGGAGATGCGCACCTGCAGCGTGCGCGTCTCAGTATCGACGGCAGGGGCGATCGAGACCACGTATCCGTTGGCGCCCAGTGGCCTGTTCGAAGCGTCGGTGATGCGCACGCTCGTGCCGGTGACCGCGAGGCGTGCGTCCTGCTCGCGGAGACTCGCGACCACCCAGATGGGGCTCAGCGGCGCGATGCGGAAGAGCATCTGCCCGGTGTTGATGTAGCTGCCGCGCGAGACCGCCTTCTCCAGGATGACGCCGGCGATGGGAGCCGTGACCGGGACGTACGGCTGGATGGCGAGGTTCGACTCCAGCGAGTCGATCGCTGCAGCGGGGATGTCGAGTGCGACGAGCTTCTTGCGGGCGAGCTTGATCGCGTCAGCGCCAAGGGGATTCCCGCCGTTGGAATCCCAGCGCGCTCGGACGTTGCGCACGGTTCCGACGAACTCCTGCTCGGCGGCAAGCGCGTCGGAGCTTCGGACCGAGCACAGAACGTCGGATGCCCGGACCTGAGCGCCGGCGTGGTCTGCGTAGAGGTCCTGGAGCCGGCCGGAGAAACCCACGGCGACGTCTGCTATGCCGGCCTCGTCGTAGGAAACGACGCCGGGGACGTCTATGGTTGCTGCCCCCGACCCCACCGTCGCTCGAGCTGTCGTGATGCCGAGCCGCTTCCACGTCGAAGGCTCCACCACCACAGGCGCTGCCGGAGCTGGTTCGCGTGCGTCGGCATCGGCCACGGGCTTCGGCCTTGCTGTGGCGGCTGAGGAACCGCTCGCTTGTGGCTCGAACCTGAGCCCGGGCGTTCCTACATGAAGGCGCCCAGTCGCCTTGAGCGGCGCTCCACCCACCGGCTGGATGCGCACGAGCAGAGCCCAGTCCCCTCCCATCGTCAGGCCGTAGTACGCGCGATACTCGCCGGGCGAGGTCTCGTGAGCGTCCGCCCGGCTCTCCATGTAAGGCATGGCCCCCATCGCCTGCATGCTTGCGACCATGCTCACCGCAGCTCCGCGAACCGGGCTACCGTCAGCGCTTCGCAGCCGGAGTACGAACTCGTTGTCGCCCTGGCATGGCGACGGCGGCATGGAGAACGCATCGCCGCGCAGTTCACCTAGCGCGAGCGGGGCTGCATCCCCCGATGGCGCACGCTGGGCCCGCGAACACGACGTGACGGCGAACCCTGCCAGCATGGCGAAGATGAGCAGAGTTCTCACCTAGCGATCCTCAATGCGAGGGAGCGAGCCACGGGGGTGGCTCGCTCCGCTCAGGTGGGCGACCAAAGACTTCCGTTGCCGACGTTTCTACGGAAGCACAATAAGCTTGCGCTCCGAATGCTTGCCCACGGCTTCGTACCTTGTCAGGTACACGCCCGATGGGAGAAGGCTGCCGTCGTCGGCACGTCGATTCCACACAACCTCATGCCACCCGGCCGTCTGCTCTTGCCCGTCCTGCAGAGTCCGAACTCTTCTTCCGGCGATGTCGAAGACGAGAAGCTTGACGCGGCTACGAACAGGCAGACCATAGCGAATCGTGGTTACTCCGGAGAAAGGATTGGGCCTACCAGGTTCAAGCGCGAACCTTATCGGCGCCTCAGCGGCCTGTCCGATGCTCTGAGCGTGAGCTCCAACACCAGCGGAACCCATCTCGAACTGGGTTCCACTGACATCCAAGAACCACTCTCGTGACGCATACAGCGGTGAGGCCAGCTGGGGAAAGTCCACATACATGACATCCCCATTGGTCAATCCGACGCCAACAGCGGATTGGAGAGAGTCACCCACGCTACCAAGGCGAGAATGCGTCGCGCTCGCAGGCAACAGTACAGTACAAACGGAGGAATCTGCGGCATCGAACTTTCCTACCCCCTCGAGCCGCTGAGCGGCCTCGAAGACGAGTCGAATATGCGAAAGGGACGGAACGTCGATGATGGCCTCAGCCCGCGCGGCGCGCGGATAGACGTGGCCAACCCTTCTCCACCCGCCTTCCCCGAGCGACTCGACTGCTATTCCGGATCGGCTCGGCGGAAGGACCAGTTGGCCGCCACTGGTTGCGAGCATGATCGAACCCGGCCCCTCGCCTGCGCAACTTACATACACAGTATCGCTTCGCTGCCCATCGTACCCTACTGAGTTTTCAAGCTGCCCAGCCACATCTGTTCCGTCAGCAAGCAGAACACTTGTCGCCAGTGATACTACGCCGCTGACCACTGAAGTGTCGCGAGGAAACGACCTCACTCCAGCACCATGCTCCACCGCCACAAGTCTCACAGATGTGATCATCGCGACGCGTGACCCGCCTCGGCGCAATCGTATCCGATACCCGCCTTCTATCGGCTTGGGTCCGAATGGAAGAAGGATCTTGTCATGAATCGCCTGACCGGCTCTCGCATATGGGAACAAAGTGCTCTCGGTGAACAAAGTGTCGGCAGTCGATCCGCCACCCGGCTGCAAATACGCCGCTCCCGGGGCCCTTCGAGCGGACAATCCGTCCCCGCCATCGCAATACCTCGTGCATCCACCGCCACCTGTCCCGCCTCCGCAATCGACCACGGCGGGGATGACCAACACTTCATTGCTAAGCAGTGACCAATTGCCGAATCGTGAGGCACCATTCTTCGAGCGCATTCTAACATAGTAGCTAGAATCCGCAATGAGGCCATTCGCGGTAATCTCGTCATAGTTTGGCGAAGCGGCCAGAGGATCGCCCGGGGCCATCACAGTGTCGTCAACCACGTGCGTGCCGTAAGCCAGGAAGGCCGCCTCATTTGCCATCGATGAACCTCTCCTATAACGGATGTCATACTGAGTGGTCATGTTCGGCGCAACGTCGCCGCTGTCTGCTGCAGGGGGCGTCCACTTGAGCCACGCCTGCGAACCATCGTTGCACGGGATATCATAGCTCGCGAAGTCTGATACCCTTGTGGGGTGTCCCGCCGCTCCGCTCCAAGCTCCGAGGCGCACCCACTTTGCGATTGAGGGCGTACCGTCCGAGTTCAATACAAACATCATGTACTCTCCCGGAGGCGCCTCCGTCGAATCTATTGGAGCCACGACCGTATATCGATATTGCCCACCTCCAAGCGCTTTCACCAGAGTACACCCGAGCGAATCGAATCGCTGACTCTGGTCAAACCCATGCGTCACAGTTCCCGGTCGAATGAGTGATACCCGCAGATTCGAATAGGACGTTCCGGTGGTCACTTGGATATTAAATCTTGAGCCATAAGCCATTCTACGGGGTACTAGCTGCGGCACGGGGCGCACCGCAGGGATGGCAGTAGAACCACTCATTTTCAGCAGATAATATGGTGTGTATATGTCCGCCTGACGTTGGTGGTCCAGATATGCTGACTGAACGTTCGGATCCTCTGCCAACGTATAATTGCCGCCCGCGCAGAGGATTCGCCCGTCTGGCAACAGCAATGATGTCGAGTGATAGCCACGGTAGTTCGCGCTCGGCGTGAGTGTCTGATCTGTCATCCACACACCGCCGGAGGCTCCGTATGGATCCCACAACTCGGGAGATAGGGCCGGATTCACATTCTTCTGGTTGTTGAATGTCTTCATTCCGCCGAACGCCATCACTTTCCCGTCTGGCAATATCACAAGATTGAAATTCACCCTCGCAGTGGGCATGTCTGTCGATGCTGTCCAACTTGGACTTCCGACGTTCAGGTCAATGACCTTGGTTGTGCGGATAGCATCTCCCTCCCCCGTTTCACCCGCGTCCGTGTCACGGCTTCCGCATTTCATCACCTTACCCGGCCTGTACATGACCGACGACCCACCCCTAAATCCCGACGAACCCAGACTTGAGCCTGAAGGCGGAGTCGGGATTGCTGTCCACGTTGGGGACGATCCGAGTGTTAGAACGTACGAGTTCACATCTGGACCGGCGACGAACACCCGCCAATCTCCCAACGCCGCGGAGCCACCCTTGATGACAAACGTTTGAGGATACCAGTCTTGCAAGTGGACGGCGCCCGACCCGGTCAGCAGCGCTGTCGACCCCGCGACTGGATCGAATACCTCGGGCGTGCGTACAAATGTGTCCGAATCAAGCAACAATAGAGAGTGACCATAGACGGCGTGATTGCCGTCGGGCCTCTGCTTCCAATCGGCATTGCGCTGCCCAAATCCAGCTGGAGATACTACCGGCACCTGCAATGACCATAGCCCAGCAGTGGGATTGTGAGAGGCATCCCGCCCTCCTGAGACATAGAACTCGTGCGAGTTGGAGGTCATAGCTCCGGCGCAGTACTCGAGGGCCGGCGGAACGGATTGGCCTGACGCCGGGGCATCTTGGACCGCAACGTGTTGCCATCTGACCGTGGTAGAGTCGACCACCCACAGATAGTACAACTCCGAACTTACGCTGCCGCTTCCGTCGACTCCGCCATAGATCGGCACGACACAACTCGCCGAGCTTAGCGAGGGAGAAGCGCCTCGGGCATAGTCGCCATACGCATACTGCGCGGCTGCAAAGTTGCGAAGCTTCGGCGCGTCCCCGATGGCGTCACACTTGTGCCACCGGACTGTATTGGCATCCGCAAACTTCAAAGCGTACACCTGATTGTCAGTCGGATTCCCCGAGGCGGTGCCAGCTCCGCCGAAAAGGTACAGTGTCTGGAATCGGCTGTCCCAGAAGGTAACATGTCCGGCGCGCGGTCCAGGCAAATTGCCAGCACCACCTATGATGTAAAGCGATTGCCAGTCAATCTGGCCCCCGTTAGGGTCGCCCGTGTACTGTGCGATATATTGAGCTCCGCGCATGACTTCGTCGACCACCGAGTCGGTCGTGGCCGGCGGCCTTGGCATGAGGCCGCCGACTACGAGCATTGCCTCAGCGCCCGTTCCAGCGAGTTGATCGCGGAGCGTCGAATCGTCTTGCTTGATGATTGTTGACGAATGAAAAGAACGGGCTACCGGCAGATAAGAAGTATATACACCACTCGTATAAGCTTGTCGCAGCAGGAACTCGATGTCATAGTTTAGTGCCGCTGCGTTCGCCCCGCGATAAAGTTGCCACATCTGATTTGTGCGCACACCGGAGTTGTCGGCTCCTCCAAACATGAAGATGCCTGATCCGCCCTCAACCAGAGGCGCCCCTCGACGCATAGCAATTGACCCAGCAGGGGACTTTGTTGGAAAAATAGAGAAATCCCAGGTGGCTTGATCTGCGCCCTTTTGAAAATGATCACCAATTGGGATCACATTGCATGAATCGGACGCGTCACCGCCGAACGATAGGATTTCTTTAAACCGACTTCCCGAAGAGATTAGCACCTTGCCGTCAGGCAGGGTTGTGGCTGTGGCGTACCACCTGCGAGCCTGAAGGCTTGGTATGCTTGAGACAAAATTGGCCGTGTTGGGGTTGTAGACCGCGCTTTGCCGTCCGCCATTTTCAAGATCCTCGGTCCCGCCAGCAAGGAAGAGTCTTCCGTCGCTGAGCGCGGAAAAGCCTTGGCAGAAATTGCGTGTCCCGGGGTTGAATCCTTGGATACGCGAGATCGTAGTCGGCCAGGCACTGCAGGCGCTTATGGCATCTGAAGGTGGCAGCCACCCCCACACCTCCGACCTCAAAGTGTCGCCAGCAGGAGATTTGGGGGTCCCAACGCTGTCTGTCAATATGTCAGCGTACCAGATAATCTTCGCCGGCTTGTCGATGTTCGCACTGTCGTTGGCTGCACCGGGAAGTAGCGCGAGATTGATCCCAGTCCCGGTCATCTGGTGGTTCGCCGACCAGATTCCGGGATGGCTCACTGCGCAGCTAGCGTTGGCAACCAGCAGAAGTAGTTGAACGGCAGTTGCCGCTCCCACAAGGAATGCACTTTGCAAGATCCGCTTCATAGCGCCCCCCCCAACAGGTAGCCATTCTCACCGCGAAAGTCAGGCCCAGCGCGACACTGATTGCACGCTATCGACAGTCAAGAGTGGCGTCAAGATTTTTTCTTGCCTTGCGTTCGACATTCCGAGACACTTATGCCATGAGACCACTCGGGAGGTGTCCTAAGGTTAGGCTCGCTTTTATGCTGACGTTGGCAGCGAGCTTTGCGGGTAGTGATTTGCACGCTTGGGTCTCGAACGGCGCGCAGGTCATTCCGTCACCCAGCAATCAAGCTCAGGGCGGGCTTGGCGACGGCTCGGGGGGCGCATTCTTTGTAACGCTAGACCCCTCCGTTCGCCTCGCAGACGGCACCATTAGTGATCACTCAAGAGTGGTAAGGTGGACTGGGGACGGTATGCCCGCGGTTGGCTGGCCATCGGGAGGCGTATCGCTTGGGAGCGCGACTTCAAACTACAACATCGTAGTTGACGCGTGTCGGAATGGCGACGGCAGCGTGACTGCTGTGCTCGCATCGAGATCGCTCGATACTTTTTGGCTAGCAACCGTTTCAGCTGCTGGAACGCCTGCGCCGGTTACATTGGTGGCAAGTGTTTCTTCGGTTGCGGCACGTGCCGCTCACATAATTCCCCGAGCAGGCGGTGGCTGGATCATTACATGGCAGGCAAGGGCCACGCCGACGCGATCTGACGATGATTTATTTATGCAGATGCTGAAGTCGGATGGCTCTCCCGAGATTGGCTGGCCTGTTGGAGGGCGGCCGATTGCCTCGCCTCTATCGGAGGATCAGTGCTTCGCAACCTTTGCTGGCAATGCTGATACTTCTTATGTCTGGTATTACTCTGGGTCGGGGCCTGGCTCGGGCTCCGCCTACATTAGTCGCGTGACCCCGAACGGACAATTCGATTTAGGTTGGGCTGGCGGCGGCATTGCTCTAACACCACCTCCTTCGAGCCCATACACCAGTTGGCTCGTGCGGGCGGACGATGGCGGATTCTGGCTAGCGTGGCCTGATGCGCGCAACTCACCCGATCCGCAATTCCCTGAGCCCTATCTGGACCTTTACTTGACCCGCATAACTAACCGCGGCGAGTACGCCGCAGGTTGGAGCGCAGCTGGTCGACTTATCTGCGGTGCGCCCGGAACCCAGTGGCAGCCCAAAATGGTGACGGACGGGCGAAACGGACTCTTCCTCACGTGGGGTGACAGCGGAGATCTCGGGAACGGCATCCACGCTGTCCACCTCCAGGAGTCTGGCGATGTCTTTCCTGGCTGGACGTCGAGCGGCAGACGTCTGTTTGGCGCAGTTGGGTACCAAGACTACCCTCAGATCATGGCGGACGGACTCGGTGGAGCGTTCGTCGCCGCCCCGGTCTTTAACGGTGGAGCGGGCGTCCTTAGTAGTCTTCCCCACGTGCTCGTCCAGCATTTTACCGCATGGGGCTTGTTGGATGCGCCTTGGGATTCTCTCGGGTACAGAGTGAATACTTTTGATACAGACCAGGACAACCCCAAGCTCATACCGTCGGAGCCGGGAGCTGCCATCCTACTATGGCAAGATGGCGTCGACGCCAAAGCCACTAAGGTCTCGGTCGGCGGTGTAGTCGCGACGCAACTCGCGCTCACCTCGAGCGATGCTGCGCTGGATCACGTTGCGCTCACGTGGACCGCGAGCGGAGATCGAGTAGGGATCGCCACGATCGAACGCCGTGTGTCTTCTGGTGACTGGGTCGTTCTTGCGACGATCGGGCCTGATGGCCAGGGGCGGCTCTCTTACACTGACCGCGCTATAACTCCCGGTAATAGTTACTACTATCGCCTGAGCTGGTTGGCCGGCAGCGTCACGCTGCACTCACAGCAAGTGGCGATCCTGGTACCGCTCCCCTACCGATTTGCGCTTGCTGGCGGGCGGCCGAATCCCGCGACGCGCCGCGATTTGAATGTAGCGTTCACGCTCGCCGAAGCGGGCCCGGCGACACTCGCGCTTTACGACGTCAACGGCCGCCGCGTGGTTGAGCGCGCACTTGGCGCACTTGGTGTCGGAGAGCACTCGCTGCGCATGAGTGACACACCCGGCCTGTCCGCTGGCATCTACTGGGTGCGCTTGACACAAGGTGCCGCGGGAGCGACTGCGCGCATCGCAATTGTAGAATAGGCCTTTGTGCCTCTGCCTGCTCAGATGTCTTCTGCGGCGCAGCCTGCGCTACGCAAGCGCCTGCGGACTGCAGTCCGTCACCAGGTGTTCACCCACCCGCCCCGCCCTCGCCTCCCGGCGCGCCAAGAAGTGTGCGACTCGTCCACCCCCCTGGCCCCCAGCTCCAGCATCGGCGCCGCAAACTTCGCCGCTCGCTGATCCAGCGCCTTGATGAACGCCTGCCCCAGGATGTGCAGCGCCGCGAGCGCGTAGACCTCCAGGTCAAGCGCCTCGTTACGCTCGCGCAGCTTGATCCACTCCCGCACGGCGCCACGGCCCTTCACATAGCGCCGGATCGCCTTCTCCGCCGTGAGCTGCGCGAGGTATTCCTCGTCCACCCACTCCGGCAGGTGGATGAACCCCGTCCCTGGTGAGGCGATCCGCAGCCGCGAGAACACCAAGTCCTTGCCGGTGTCCACACACAGCACGAACAGCGGCACGCGGTAGCGGTTGTGCTTGGACGGCCGGTCCACCAGCGGCTTGCCGGTGAGCGTGCCGCCCTTGATCGGGAACACGCGCCGGTTGAGCCGCGCGTTCGTGAATCGGTAGACGTGCTCCGTGTGAGCACCGCCCGAGTCCACCACGACGCATTCGACGTTAAGCTTCTGCCCGCTCACGTGGTCGAACTCCTGCTGCAGGAACCGGTCGAGCTCGAACCAGATCGTCTCGCTCGCGGGGTCGCCATGCAGCTGTGTGAACGCGATCAGCCAGGACTCCTCGCCGGCGCCGTAGCCCTTGACCACCACCTCGAGCCGGTCGCCCTGCACGTCGACCGCGGCCACGAGCACGCCGACGCCCACTGGCACCTCAGCCTCGTAACGCTCGAGCCGGGCTTTGAGCGAGCCGGGAGCGACGGAGTCCCCTCGCTCCTCCCAGGACTCGCCGAGCACGGTGTTGACCCAGGTCTTGAGCCGGAACGGATCCTCCTTCGCCTGCGTGAACTCCTCGGCGCAGCGAGCCCAGGACTTCCATCCCAACGGCGAGTACAGCGCCGACAGGTGAAAGCCCGCCGTGCGCCCGTCGCCTGCCGCCGTTGGCCGCCACTCCCCTCGCGCGAGCATCTCGGGCTTGTGCCGCTCCTCGATGCGCTCGCCGCAAGAGCCGCACACCAGATGCGCCGTCTCGGGCTGATGCTCGTCCCACTCGATCCGGTGATGCGCGGGCTCGCGCCAGGACATGTAGTCGAAGTGCCCGCACACCGGGCACGGCACGAAGTAGCGCCGCTGGTCGCTTTGCAGAAACTCCCGCTCGATGCGTGAGATGCCCTTGATGGTCGGCGTGCTCGTGAGCAGCACCTTGCGCCTCGCGAACGTCGCCGTGCGCTTCTCCGCCAGCGCCAC
>JANYBS010000164.1 GCA_025360715.1 Candidatus Eiseniibacteriota bacterium
GGCCAACGGCTGGAACGTGGTCTGGTCGGCGCCGGTGCTCACCGCCACGACCGCGCGCGTGCTCGCGCCGCAGGACGCCGACACGTTGGTCTTCACGGTCGCGATCGGCCAGGGCATCGTGAATCCCCAGCACACACAGCAAGAGATCGTGAACACCGCGCATGTGATCACGCCCGGCGACACGAACCCCGACAACGACGCCTCGACCGACAAGGCCGCAGTCGGCGCGCGCGTCGCGATGAGCGTCATCAAGGACGCTTTCCCGCCGCAGGTCGAGATCGGCGATGTGGTCGACTACGCGATCCGCGTGCGCAACGACGGCGAACTGTTCCTGAGCAACGTCACGGTCGATGACCGCCTGCCGCAGGGCTTCGTCTACCAGCGCGGCAGCGCGCGCTTGGACGGCGCGCCGCTCGCCGACCCGGCGGGCACGCCGGGACCGCAGTTGGTGTTCGCCGTCGACACGCTCAGCGTGGGCCGCACCGCACGCCTCACCTACCGAGTGGCCGTGGGCGCGGGCGCCGCGATCGGCAAGGACATCAACACCGCCGTCGCCAATGCACCGGGCGGCAATACGTCGAACATCGCGCAGGCTGCCGTGATCGTGCGCGGCGGCGCCTTCGGCGACGAAGGCATCATCGTCGGCAAGGTGTTCATGGACTGTGCGTGCGACTCGGCGCTGGTTCAAGCTCCAGAACAGCTCGGTATCCCCGGCGTGCGCCTCTACATGGAAGACGGCACGTCGGCGGTGACCGACGTCGAAGGCAAGTACCACTTCGCCAACGTGCGGCCGCGCCTGCACGTGGTGCGCATCGACGCCACCACGCTGCCGCCGGGCGCGCGCTTCGCCGCGTTCGACAACCGCCACGCCGGCGACGGCCTGTCGCGCTTCGTCGATATGCAGAAGGGTGAACTGCACCGCGCCGACTTCGCGCAGATGAACCGCGACACATCGGTGCTGCGCTTCGTCAAGCTGCGCCGCGAGCTGGGCGAAGTGAACCACTGGCTGCGCGAGCGGCCCGAGGGCATCGTCATCACGCCGACGCGATCGATCAACGACACGGCGGCCACGCGATTCGCGCTGCGTCAGACGAACGCGCCCACGCCTACGGACCCCACGGGCGCCTACGCCCTCCTGATCGAGGCACCCGAGACCCAGAAGGATGGCAAAACCCTGGTGACCGTCGAGACCGACGGCGGGCGGCTCATCGGCCCGGACCAGTTGCCTGCACGCGACAGGGACCCGGTCGCTCCGGGTGTGCAGCGCGTGCTCCACTTGCATGGCGCGCCGCTGCGCAACTCGATCCTGCTCGAGGACCCGAGCATGGCGCGGGATGTGAAACTGCGCGTCACGCGTGGCATTGAACAAGACAGCACGGTCGTGCGCTTCATCCCCTCGACGCGCACGTTCTTCCTGGCCGGCCTCGCGGAAGGCCGCTTGGACTGGCGCAACAAGCGCGACAACGCGCTGGGCGGCGCCTCGCGCGATGCATTCGAGGACCGGCTCACTGACGCCTCGTTCGATTCCGACAGCGGCCGCACGCATGGGGCCGCGCGCGGCGCGCTCTTCGCCACCGGTCAGGCGGGGCATCTGGGCCTGCTCACGCTGCGGTATGACAGCGAGCTCGATCCCTCGCGCCGGCTCTTCCGCGACATCACGCCGGAGCAGGGCTACGACGTCTACGGCGATGCGTCGCTGCATGAGTTCGAAGGCCAGTCGCGCAGCCGCTTCTATGGCCGCATCGACAACGGCGCGAACTTCGCGATGTTCGGCGACCTGGCCACGCCGGGCAACGAAGCGCGACGCTTGGGCGCATTCTCTCGCGCGCTCAATGGCGGCGTGGGTCACGTGGAAGGCCACGGCCTGTCGGCCGGCGCGTTCCTGAGCAAGGGCACCTCGCACATGCAGGTGGACGAGTTCCCGGGCATGGGCGTCTCGGGCCCCTATGCGCTCAAACGCGCCGACGGCCTGCAGAACAGTGAACGCGTCGAGATCCTCACGCGCGACCGCAACCAGCCCGATCGCATCCTGCGCCGCGAGGTGATGACGCGCTTCGCCGATTACACGCTGGAACCGTTCACGGGACGGCTGATCTTCCGGCACCCGATCGCCAGCGTGGACGGCGACCTGGATCCGGTGTCGATCCGCGTCACCTATGAGACGGACGGCGGCACGAGTTCGTACTGGATCGGCGGCGCCGAAGCCGGCGCCGACCTTGGCCACAGCGCGCACGTGGGCGTCGCGCTCTCACGCGATGACGACCCGCTCGCGGGCCGCGACCTAGCGAGCGCCGACCTGCGTATGACGCTCGCGCCCGGCGCCACACTCAGCGCCGAGATCGCGCGCAGCGACAGCGCGCGAGGCGGCTTGTCGAACCGCGAGCACGATGCGGCGCGCGGCGAGTTCAGTTACGCGCATGACCGCAGCACGCTCAAGGCTTGGGCGTTGCACGCCGGCCGCGGCTTCGACAATCCGGCCGCCGGCATCGAACCCGGCCGCGAGGAACTGGGCGCGACCGCGCGCTTCGGGCTGCTCGCGAGCAACAGCGTCTTCGCGACGGCGCTGCGCAGCCGCAATCTGGCCAACGGCGCGCGCCGCGATGGCCTGGATCTTGGAGTGACGCAGAAGCTGGGCAGCATGCTGAGCGCTGATGGCGCCCTGCGCTGGGCGCAGGAGCGTGATGGCGCGCTCACGCCGGTGAGCGCGTTCGCCACGCCCAACACAACACGCAGCGCACGTGGCCGCCTCACGGCGCAGGTGCCGGGCATGAAGCGCGCGAGCATCTTCGGCGAGTTCGAACAGGACCTGAGTCAGACCGAACAGCGCCGCGGCGCGTTCGGAGCCGACATGCAGGTGGCCCCGCGCACGCGGCTTTACGCACGGCACGAGAACATCGCCTCGTTCAGTGGACCGTTCGCGCTCAACGGCGATCAACAACAAGCCACCACGGTGTTCGGCGTGAGCAGCGACGAGCTGCGCGAAGGCTCACTCTTCACCGAGTACCGCGCCCGCGATGCGTTCGCCGGCCGCGACGCGCAGGCTGCTTTCGGCCTGCGCAACCGCTGGTCGGTGGCGCGTGGCGTGCGGCTCGATGCATCGTTCGAGCGCGTGACACAGCTACGCGGCACGTCGGAAGCGCCACAACCTGACCAGACCGCCCTCACCGGCGGCCTGGACTACACGCGCAGCCCGCTCTGGAAGGGCAACGCGCGAGTGGAGTGGCGCACGCAGGATTCGCACGATCACTGGTTCGGCACCATCGGCGCTGCGCGCAAGCTGTCGCAGGACTGGACCGCGCTCGCGCGTGGCATCTACCTGGACGTGCCTGATGACGGCCAGATCGACGCGCTCTCGCGCTTCGGCGTGACGTACCGGCAGACCGACGACGACCACTGGAACGCGCTCGGTCGCTACGAGCATCACCTGCAGCGCAACGACGCGAGCGGCTCGCGCATCACGAGCCACCTCGTGGCCACGCACGCGAACTGGCGTCCGGTGCGGGCTTGGATCCTGAGCAGCCAGCTGATCGGACGTTGGGTGAGTGACGAACATACCGGCATCGCGAGCAAGACCAACACGCAGCTCGCGGCCACCCGCGTACTTTGGGAATTCGCACCCGGCTGGGACGCCGGAGGCTCGGTGCGCGGCATGTTCTCGCGCGATTTCGCCGCGCGGCAGTTCGGATTGGGCGGCGAGATCGGCCACACGTTGGTGAAGAACCTGCGTGTGGGCGCCGGCTACAACGTGTTCGGCTTCCGCGACACAGGCATGACGGGCGTCGATCGCACCGACGCCGGCGTGTTCGTGCGCTTCGGCCTCAAGTTCGACGAATCGCTCTTTGGCGTGGACGCGAGTCCCGCACCGGCCGTGTATGGCAAGGAAGGGGTGTCGCGATGATCCGCCGCCAGACGCTTTTCGCATTCGCCTTCCTCGCGGGCCTCGCAGCGCTTGCGGCTACCGCACCGGCGCAGGCGCTGCCGCGCACCCTCACGCCGCACGCGCAGCGCATCACCGACGAAGCGCTCGCGCGCGATCTTGGTGCGATCGACGGCTGGGGCGCCACGCTCGATTCGCTCATGGCCACGCCGGGACCGCACGACGCGTACCGCGCGGCCGCGGCGCGCAAGTGGCTGGAAGCCGCGCGCACCGAGTACACCGATCGCGACCGCCAAGGTTTCGCCGAGAGCGCTTTCGCCCGGGCTCTGGAGAACATCGACGGCCTACTGCGCGGCGACCCCATCTACACGCACGACACCGTGCCGGCCGCGACGGTCGTGAAGGGGTCGACGAAAGTGCACGACGAGATGTGGCTCGAGCTCGAGAAGCTCAAGCACCATCCCGGCTACCCGTGCGCGGCCGACGAGATCGCACGCACCGAGGTACAGCTCGCATGGGCGGGCAACGAGCAATTAGATCAAGGCGATTGCAGCACGTCGCCGCATCTGGCCGACGCTCGCGAACTCGAGGACGTCGCGCGGCAGAAAGAAGAAGCCTGCAATGCGTCGCCCTTGCCAGTGGAACCCAAGCCACTGCCGATCACGCCGCCACGGCCGGCGCTGCCTACGCGTGAGGAACTCAAGATCCCGCGCAACGTTCACTTCGCGCTCGACAAGCACTTCATCAGCGCCGACTCGCGCAGTGTGATCACCGGTATCGCGAACCTGCTCAAGAAATATCCGAGCATCCGCGTGCGGCTGGTCGGTCACACCGACTCGCGCGCGAGCGTGGACTACAACATCAAGCTCAGCGAACGCCGTGTGCGCGCCGCCTACGCGGAGTTCCTGGCACAGGGCATCGACTCCACGCGCATGTCGTTCGACTGGAAGGGCAAGAGCGAACTCACGTCGCAGGAAGGCGACAAGCGTGGCTTCGCGCTCAACCGCCGCGTCGAGATGGTGTTCATCGATCCCGACGGCCGCGACATCACGGGCGAGGCCCAGGAGGGCGACCTGCAGCTCGAGAGTGGCAAGCCGCTGCATCCGCACCCGGCGCCGAAGGCCCCAGCTTCGCCCAAGCCGGGCCTGAAGAAGCCCAAGGCCACGCCGGTGGCGCCCAAGAAGCCGTAAGCGCCAATACCCGCAGCACCTTGAAGGCCCGTCGCGAGTCGCTCGCGGCGGGCCTTCAGCATGAGCGCTCGCCGGCCGAAAACCCCGTGAGCAGGTCGTTTACGGAAAACGTCCCTGCGCGGACCCCTCGGCTCGCGTGGACGCTTGCCTCTGCGCGCGCCTCCCTAAGGTTCGCGTGGACTCTCGCGTCCATGAGAGTCGCTTCAAGACGGAGCGCCTCTCGATGGATGTCAGGTCTGGTCAAGGTTCGTGGTTGGAGCCCCACCGCGAAGCGGGATTGGTGCTCGCCGCGCAACGTGGAGAGACGCCTGCGTACTTCGAGCTGCTGCGTGCGTACCAGCAGCCGTTCTGGCGCGTGTGCCTGACCCTGACCCGTGACCGCCACGACGCCGAGCAGATGCTGCACGATGCCGCGCGCCGCGCGCAGCGCAGCCTGCGGCAGATCCCCGCCGGCCAGCCGTTCTTCCCGTGGCTCGTGCGCCTGGCGCGCGCGCTCGCTATCGCGCAGGCGCGCCGCCGTGAAGGCGAGCCCGCATTCCTCGCCAGCGTGAAGCGCCCGAACGGCGAATCGTGGGACACCGGTGCTGCGGGCGCGTATCACATGGCCTACGAGCAGCGCGTGCTCTTCGCCTTCGGCGACCTGAGCGTGGATGAGCAGTTGATGCTCGCGCTGCGCTTGTTCGAACGCCTGCCGTATGGCGATATCGCCAGTGCACTCGAGCTGCCGATGAGCGCGACGATGCATCGCATCGCCGCCGCGCGTGAGCGTCTCGAACAAGCCGCGCGCCCGGGAGGCAAAGCGGCATGAGGCATCTCACGGTCCAGCAGCTCTCGGCCTCGCTCGACGGCGCGCTCTCGGGCGTCTCTCTCGAGCTGGTCACGCACCATCTGGCCACGTGCCGCGAATGCCGCGATCGCCACTCGGCGTTGGCGAAACAGGACGAGACGCTGCGCCGGCTGCTCGCGTGGGTGCCGAGCGATCACGAGCTCGAGGACATGCACATCCGCCTCGAGGCGATCCTCGACGCCGACGCTCGCGGGAACGTGCCGCCCGCGCACGCGCAGGTTCACGCCGCGGCTCCGGCGCCCAAGCCGGCCGCGCCAGTGACGGCTGTCGCGCCAGTGTCGGTGCCCGCTCCGCCGCCAGCGGCAGCGCCGGTAACGAAGGCGGTCGCGCCGGCTCCGAAGCCCGTTGCCGTTGCGCCGCCGGCGCCCGCACCGGCACCAGTCATCGCGCCGCCTGCGCCCGCACCGGCACCAGTCATCGCTGCGCCGGCGCCGGCGCCGCCACCGGCACCGAAGCCCGCGCCCGCACCACGCGCACCGCGGCGTCCGCTGCCCGCGTGGCTCAAGCGCAGCGCTGCCATCGCCGCATGCGTCTGCGCGCTGGCGATCGCGGCGATGATCGCGTTGCCGCCGGTGATCCGCATCCCTGTGCCCGACGTACCGCCGCTGCGAGTACCGCGCGTGGAGTTCGAGCACACGGCCGCGTCGCCGCAGCACATGACTGCTCCTGCGACGCACGCCACGCCGATCCCCGTCGTGGTGGTCGCGCCGCCCGAGACCTTGCGCGCGCCGTTCGTGCTTGCACCCGCTGCGGCGCCCAAGCCACAGCGCGCCGCTCGCGTGGCCGCGCACACGCCAGCGCAGGCGCCCACACCAGCGCCCACACCCGCGCCCGCGCGCAAGCCCGCGAGCGAGAGCGACGAATCCGCGGCATGGCCCCTGCTGTGTGGCGAGGTGCTCGATGACGCCGGTCAGCCGGTCGCCGGCGCGCGCATCTCTCTCGCCGACCTCGACCTGTCCGCGCGCAGCGACCGCAAAGGCCACTTCTGCATCGCCGCCCCGCCCGGGGATCGCACGCTGAGCGTGCTCGCGCAGGGCTTCGCCACGTTCCGCACGGTGATCAGCCTTGCTTCGACGGGCAGCGAACTGCACGTCTCGCTCAAGCCCGCACCCTGAATCCGCGGGCCGCGCGCGCGGCGCGAATCAGCGGTACATCGACTTGAGCACGCCCCACGTGGTGCTGCGCGCCGGCGTCGCCGCCGGGCAGCCCAAGCCGCCGATCGCGCCGCCCTGCCAAGTCGCATAGGGATGGTCTCCGGGATTCGAGATCACCACATCGGGCAGACCATCGCGGCGGTGGATCTTGAGTGAGTTGAAGACCAGGCACGCCGGACTCGCGCAGCCGGTGCACGAGGTTCCCACGGTGCCGGCGTTGCTGATGGCCAGCGAGAGCACGTAGTACTCGTTGCCCGCCGACAGCGCAGCGGGGGGCGCGACGATGTTGGTATCGCCCAGGGTGTAACCCATCGCGAAGCGCAGGCGGTTCGGCGCTGAGAAGCCGGGCGTGAACTGGCCGAAAGCGGTCGAACCCCATGCATCGTTCAGATCGGTCATGCACAGGATCGATGCGGCCGGTGCCACCACCGCCCACGAGAGCACCCCATTAGGCCGGCATCCGCCACGGAACTGATACGTCCACCACGGCGGGAGCACGGTGTCGGCGGATTGCAGGTCGATCACCGCTTCGACGCCGACAGGCTGCGTGATCGTGCTCGAACACTGGAACGAAGCGATGAGCACCCGCGAGCCGGTGTTCGAGTTGCAGGCGAAGGTCTTGTTCGACGTTCCGCCATCAACGGCACACACATTCCAAGCCAGATCGAGCCCCGACGCATGCGAGGCCGCGACGGTGGCGAGCAAGCTCAGGGCGGCGAGCAGCAGGGTTCGGGCGACAAGGACGATTCGCAGCCGCATGGGGCGGTCCCTCCCAAGGTCGAGTCGGCGAGTGGTGGATACGCCGCTCGGCGAGGGCGCAGGGGGCCTTGATTCTGGCATATCCCGAGCGCCCTGCGCCGCGTAAATCCCGCGCTTTCTGCCATGTCCGCCCGTGCGAGGTGCACTTTCCGGTCAAGGCCGGCGAGTGAGAGGGCGATACCCCTTGTGGCAGGTATCCGACATCCCCCGGCTTCTGGCCCCTCAGCCTGAAAGTGTCGGGTGACCCAACTCGCTTTGTCTCCCAAGAACCGCCGGTGCCTCGCCAGGAAGCCACGGGACTGCGCCATTGCAGCCTCGGGGCGTGAACGTCCGTCCTCACACGGACCCACCAGGGAGGTTCCGCGATGCACCGTCACATCTCGCGCACCCTCGCGACCGCGTTGCTGGCTTTGGCGATGTTCGCCCCAGCAGCCGCGCACGCGAGCGATCCGGTCCACGTCGCGCTCAGTGCGCAGCGCGTCACGACCCAGAACGGCCATGAGACCTTCGCCCCCGCCGACAAGGCGCGCCCGGGCGAGGTGATCGAGTACCGGGCCACGTACCGCAACGACAGCCCGAGCCCGATCCACGAGCTCATCGCCACGCTGCCGATCCCGAATGGCGTCGAGTACCTCCCTGCGACTGCGGCTCCCGCCGGCGTGCAGGCGAGCACCGACGGCCGCCACTACGCATCCATTCCGCTCACGCGCACCGTGCGTGACGCGAACGGCCGCGAAGTGCAGCGCGACGTCCCGCTGGCGGAATACCGCTGGCTGCGCTGGAGCATCGGCGGTCTCGACGCGAAGCAGTCCCGCACGGTGGCCGCGCGCGTGCGCGTCGCCTCTTCGCAGGTGGCTGCCCTCTCGCGCTGACGGCGCTTCGTCCCGGAATCCTCGCGGACCGCAACGGCACCGGTGCGCCCGGCGCCCCGGCCATGCCGTGCGTGTGCGCGAAACCTTCTTGGCATGCAGTCATAAGCCCACACCAACCCTCGGAGTGTGCACATGAACAGCGCGAAGAGCGCCGGCGTCATCCGCCGGCACCTGCTCGCGACCGTCACCGCCTCGGTACTGGCGCTGACTTCGAGCTTTGCGGCCTTCACCGGCACGGCGCTCGCCGCCTCGCCGGCAGGCACGCCCATCGGCAACCAAGCCACGGCGACCTATAAAGACGCCTCGGCCACCTCGTACACCGTCACGTCGAACGTGGTCACCACGATCGTGCAGCAGGTGGCGAGCTTCACGCTCACCGCTCCCGGCACGCGCAACGTGTCGCCGGGCGGCCAGGCCGTCCTGCCGCACGTGCTCACCAACACGGGCAACGGCAGCGATGCGTTCCCGCTCACGCTGGTGAATCTTGGCGGCGACAACTTCGACCTCACGGGCCTTGCGATCTACGCCGACGCCGATGGCAATGGCGTGCCCGATAACCTCACGCCGATCACCACCACGGGCCCCTTGGCCGCAGGCGCGGCGTTCCGCTTCGTGATCGCCGGCAGCGTGCCGGGCTCGCAGGTGGGCGGCGACATCGCCCGCGTGCGCATCTCGGCCGTGAGCGCGTTCGACGGTGCGCAGACGGGTTCCAACGACGACCAGATCACGGTCGACGGCAATGCCGTGCTGAGCGTGACCAAGTCCATCAGCAGCTCGAGTGGCGCTTCGCCGAGCGGGCCGTACACGTACACGTTGACCTATACGAACTCGGGCAACGCGACCGCCACCGGCGTACGCCTGACCGACCTGATCCCCGCCGGCATGTCGTACGTGGCCGGCAGCGCGCGCTGGAGCGTGACGGGTGCCACGGTCCTCACCGACGCGGACTCGACCGACGCGCAGGGCACGGGCGGCAACACGATCGTGTTCGACCAGAACGTCGCCACGCCGGGCGCGGTGACCGCCAAGATCGCGCAGGTCCCGCCGGGCCAGTCGGGTAACGTCACGTTCACCGTGAACGTGAACGCGGGCCTGGCGCCGCAGACGATCAATAACTCGGCGCGTTTTGCCTATAACGACGGCGCCGCCAACGTGGGTCCGTTCTTCACGAACCTTGCGCCGTTCACGGTCAATCAGGCCACGAGCCTCACGTTCGCGGGCCAGACGGTCGCGAGCGCGCTGCAGGGCTCGGTCGTCACGTTCACCAACACGCTCACGAACACCGGTAACGGCACGGACGTGTTCGACATCACTGTCGGCGCGAGCAGCTTCCCGGCCGGCACCACGTTCACGCTGTACCAGAACAACGGCTCGGCGCTGCTCACCGACTCGAACGGCAACGGCATCCCGGACACGGGCCCGCTCGCGGCCGGTGCATCCTACAACGTGATCCTCAAGGCCCAGCTGCCCTCGGGCTCCACGGGCGGTCCGTACACGGTGACCAAGACCGCGACGTCGGCGACGAACCCGGCGACGAAGGCCAACGCCACCGACCAGTTGACCGCGATCGCGGCCAACTCGGTCGACCTCACCGCGAACTCGGCGCTGCCGGGCGCGCCGGGCGCCGGCCCTGGCCCCGAGGCCACGTTCGTGATCCGCAACACGACGAACCCGGGCACCACGACGCGCTTCACGCTCGTCGTGAACAACACCAGCGGCCAGAACGACAACTACGACCTGTCGGTCAGCACGGACTCCGCCTTCGCGGCGCTCACGTTGCCGGCGGGTTGGTCGGTCGTTTTCCGCAACGGCGCCAACAGCGTCATCACGAACACGGGCGTGGTCGCCAACGGCGGCAATGTGACCGTCTTCGCCGACGTCACGGTGCCGGCGGGATTCGCCGCGGGCAACACCGAGCTGTACTTCCGTTCCAAGTCGCCGGTCTCGGCCGCGACCGACCGTCTGCATGACCAGGTCGGCGTGAACGTGATCCGCAGCCTCACGCTCGTGCCCAACGGCTCGGCGCAGGTGATCCCGGGCGGGTTCGTGGTGTTCTCGCACCAGCTCACCAACACGGGCAACGTCACCGAAGGCGCCGCAGGCAGCTTGGTCGCCCTCACGCGCGCCGACAACCAGGCGGGCTGGAGCAGCGCCATCTACTGGGACACCAACAACAGCGGCGTGTTCGATGCCGGCGATCAGCCGATCTCGAACCTCACCGCGTTCGGCGGCCTGGCCTCGGGCGCGAGTATCCGTCTGTTCGTGCAGGTCTTCGCGCCGGCCGGTGCACCGCTGGGTCAGATCAACACGACCTCGGTGACCGCGACGACGTCGAACCTGTCGTACGTCTCCACGGTGCCGGCTCCGGTCAGCGCGCTCGATGCCACCACGATCATCAACGGTGAACTGACGATCGTGAAGAAGCAGGCCATCGACGCGGATTGCAACGGTGTCGAGGACGCCGCCTTCACGGCGGTCAATCTGACCACCGGCGCGATCCCGGGCGCGTGTCTGCGCTATGAGATCACGGTCACGAATATCGGCACCACATCCGTGACCAACGTGGTCGTGAACGATGCCACGCCGGCCAACACGGTGTCGTCGAATGCCGCAGCGGCCTCGACGACGGTGGGCACGATCGCGGTTCCGGCCAACGGTACGGCTGGAACAGTGACCGCCACCATCGGCACGCTCGGACCCGGCCAGTCGGCGGTGATCCGCTTCAACGTCCGGATCAACTGATCTCCGCATGACGGCGGCGGACGGGACGGATCCCGTCCCCGCCGCATACGGGCGGACCGGTGGCCACACCGATCCGCACGGATGGGAGTGCCGCAGGACCGGCGAGCGGTGGCACCTGGGCCATCGTTCGCCGGCACCCTGCGGTCTCACCCGGAAGAACCGCATGACGCCTGGCGTGACCCCTCGCATGCTCGAACATGCCACCCGTGCGCTGCTCTGCGCGTGGGTGATGGGCATCGCCTTGGCGCTATCTGGCCACGCGCAGGCTGCGACCGCGCCAGGGACGCCGATCGACAACACCGCGAGCGGCAGCGCCCTCGAACCCGTCTCGGGCGCCATCCTGAACGCGCAGAGCAACACGGTCACCGCCATCGTGCAGGCCGCGCAGTTGCCACCGCCCGCGCTGGCCTTCTTCACCGGCCCCGACTTCGCGCGCACCACGCGCCTGACTGCGCTGGGCGCGCCGCTCTACGTGCAGGCCACGGCGCCGCAGTGCGACCTCGATCCCAACGCCGCCGAGACCCTGAGCGTGCGCATCAGCTCCAGCCGCACGCGCGATACCCAGCGGTATGACCTGATCGAGACCGGCGCGCACACCGGCGTCTTCCGCATCGCGCAAGGCGCGCCCGTGAGCGATGTCACGAGCCCCGCGAGCGTAGGCACGCCCAACGCGCTGCGCCAGGCGCGCAACGATCATCTCTTGGCGGTGCTGCAAGGTTGCGGCGCGCTCGCGACGATCGCTGACGTGTGGGTGCAGCCCAGCGGCACCGTGTTCGATGCCGCCAGCGGCGCACCCATCGCAGGCGTACGCGTGCAGTTGATCGACGTGACCGGCGACGGCAATGGCGGCCTGCCCGGTGCGCCCGCGCTGGTGCACGACTTCGACGGCGTCACGCCGGCGCCAGCCGAGTTCATCACCGGCACGAACGGCGCGTATGTATTTCCCGCACTCGCGCCCAGCCAGTACCGGCTCGCGGTGATCGCACCAGAGCCGTGGCGGTTCCCGTCGCGCGTGCCGTGGACCGAGCTCACCGCGGGCCGCGTGCTCGACGTGCAGGGATCTTATGGAAGCTCGTTCGCCCAGCTCACGATCGGTGCGCCTGTCGCGCTGGATATTCCCTTGGATGCCGAGCTCCCCGTGGCGCTCTTCGCCGAGAAGTCGGCGTCGCGCACGTTCGTGGAACTGGGCGACGCGCTCGACTACACCGTGCGCGTGGCGAACCGCTCCGACAGCACGCTTGCGGCGCCGCGCGTGCAAGACCAGCTGCCTGCGGGCTTCGCGTACGTACCCGGCAGCGCGCGACGCGACGACGCAGGCCTCGCCGAGCCGCTGGGCGGGCGCGGGCCAGCGCTCACATTCCTGCTGGGCGCGATGCCACCGCGCAGCACCACCACGCTCACGTATCGAGTGGTCGTGGGTCCGGACGCGCGCCACGGCGATGCGATCAATGCGGCGATCGCGATCAGCGGCCAGGTGCACTCGAACACCGCCACCGCCAAGGTGCGCGTGCAGAGCGATGCGTTCGCCGACGAAGGCATGGTGATGGGCGTCGTCAGGCTCACCGGCGTGACGCCGACGCCGCTCGCCGGCGTGAGGCTCGTGCTGGACGACGGCACGTGGGCCGTCACCGACGTCGACGGCCGCTATAGCTTCAGCGGCATCACACCGCGCACTCATGCGCTCAAGCTCGATGTGGCCACGTTGCCCGCTTCGGCGCATGCGCTGGTGAGCGACCATCGCAATGAAGGCGATCCGTCGCTGCGCTTCGTCGACCTCACGCGCGGCGACCTGGTGCGCGCCGATTTCGTCGTGCAAGGCGACTCACTCGCGTTGCGCGATGCGGGCGAGCGCGCACTGGCGCTGCGCTCGCGCGACGAACGCGCGCGCGTGCTCGCTCGCGGCGTCGATGCGCTGGGTGGGCCACGCGCCGTGGGCGATACGCGCAGCCTGCCGGCCTCGCGCAGTTGGTCGGGCGAGGGCGAAGGGGCGGCAGCGCCGAGCCCGGCGGCCGATGCGCCCTCGGCTGCGCGCGCCGGCCTCGCCACTGCGCCGGCTGCAGCGACTGCATCCGCTGCCTCGGCTGCATCGGCTGCATCTGCACCAACCATCGATGCGATCCTGCCACTGCTCGACACCGATCTGGGCTTCGTCGGGCTCGAGGATCTCGACACACTCACCACCACACAATGCGCCGTGGTCGTGAAAGGCCCGCTGGGCAGCACGTTGGCGCTTCGCGTGAACGGCAAGCTCATCCCCGAGACGCGCGTGGGCCGCCGCTTCACCGCAGCGCGCAGCGGCGTCGAAGCATGGGAGTACATCGGCGTGGACCTGGCACCCGGGCAGAATGTGCTCGAGGTGGCGCCGCCGCACAGCGTGGGCCGTGTCGCCGTGCGAGTGATCGCGCCGGGACCGCTCGCGCGCGTCTCGATCGACGCGCCGAGTCGCGTCGTGGCCGACGGCCGCAGCGAAGCCACGCTGGAGCTCTCCTTGCGCGATGCCGCCGGCGTGCCAGTGGGTGCGCGGACCATCGTGACACTCGACGCGTCTGCAGGACGCGTCGCGTGCGACGACCTGGATCCCACACAACCCGGCGTGCAGTTGGCGATCGAAGGCGGCCATCGCCGCATCGCGCTGCTCTCACCCACGGCGCCGGCGACGCTCAAGCTCACACTCTCTTGCGGCGCGTTGCGCGCGAGCACGTCCGTGGATGCCGTGCCCGACCTGAAGCCGCTCTTCGCCGTGGGCTCGGCCGAAGGCGTGATCTCACTTCGCCATTGGCGCCGCGGCAGCAGCGTGGGCGACCTGCCCGTCACCGGCTTCGAGGCACCCATCGAGCAGTTCGCCACCGCCAACCGCGACGGCGCGCTCTCGGCTGCCGCACACGGCGCGTTCTACGTGAAGGGCCGCGTGCGCGATGACGTGCAGCTCACGCTCGGCTACGACTCCGACAAGCCGTCCGACCAAAGGCTCTTCCGTGACCAGCAGCTCGACCGCGGCTATCCCGTGGCCGGTGACGCCAGTGACCGCGGCTACGACGCGCAGTCCACACAGCGGCTCTTCGCCCGGCTCGACCGCCCGGATGGCAGCCTGCTGTATGGCGACTACACGCTCACCAGCAGCGGCTCGCGCGCGCTGGGCGCATACGGCCGCAGCCTGAGCGGCGTGGTCGGCGACTGGCATGACCATGGCGCGCAACTCCAGATATTCACGAGCCGCGACCGCTCGCGCCGTGCGATCGATGAGCTCGCCGGCCGCGGCATCTCGGGACCCTATGTGCTCTCGCAGGCGCCGATGCTCGAGAACTCCGAACGCGTCGAAGTGTTGGTGCGCGACCGCCGGCAGCCTTCACTCATCCTCACCGCCAGTGCCCAACAGCGGTTCGTGGACTACGAGCTGGAGCCGCTCACGGGCCGGTTGCTGTTCCGCCGCCCGCTGCCCAGCCTGGACGCGGACTTGAATCCCATCTCGGTACGCGTCACCTATGAAGTGCAGGACGGTGGCGCGGCCGCGTGGGTCCATGGCGCCGACGCGCGCGTACAAGTGGGGCCAAAGCTCGAGCTGGGGGGTTCGCTGATCGACGATCACGATCCCACCTCGCCCTATGAACTGCGCAGTCTCTCGGCCAGCGCGAAGCTCGCAGCGCACACCACGCTCACCGGCGAGTGGGCATCGTCGCGGCATCTGCAAGGGGCGAGCGGCGGCGCCGAGCGTTTCGAGCTGCTGCATCAGGCCGGCACGATCGAAGCGCGGCTCTATGGCGTGAGCACCGCGACGGGCTTTGACAACCCCAGCGCGGGTTTCGGCGCGGGCCGACGCGAGGCCGGTGGACGCCTGGTCGCGCGGCTCGCCGATCGCACGCGGCTCACCGCCGAGGCGCTCTTCACCGGCGATGCGCCGGGACATGAGCGCCGCGGCGGCCTGTTGCTGGCGCTCGACCGCGCGCTGTCCGATGCCTGGCGCGGTGAAGCGGGCGTGCGCGTCTCGGGAGGCACGAGCCCCACCGCGCTGCACGAGAACGCCAGCGTGACGATGCGCCTCAAGCTCACGGGCCAGGTGCCGTCTCACCCGGAATGGAGCGGCTATGGCGAGACCGAGCAGGATACGCGCGACTGGGACCGCCGCCTGGCGGCGGTGGGCGGCGAGTATCGCTTCCGTTCGCGCGGGCGGCTGTATGCGCGCCACGAGTTCCTCTCCAGCCTGAGCAGCCCGTGGACGCTCTCGGCGGCGCAGAAGCAGCTTTCGACCGTGATGGGCATCGATGCCGACGTCGCTGGCGACGCGCATGTGTTCAGCGAATACCGCGTGAGTGACGCGGTGACGAACCGCCAAGCACAGGCGGCGGTCGGCCTGCGCAACGCGTGGCGACTGGACGACGGCATGCGCATCGGCGCGTCGTTCGAGCGCGTGAGCCCACTGGCCGGTGATCCACAAGGCGCCAGCACGGCGATCACCGGCAGTGTGGACTGGAGTGAGGATCCGCACTGGAAGGGCTCTTCGCGCATGGAACTTCGCACCAGTCGCGCAAGCGACCAGTTCGTGCAGAGCATGGCGGCGGCGGTCAAGCTCGACTCCTCGTGGACCGCACTCGGCCGCCACCTGCTCACGGTCACCGACGCACCGGGCCAGGGCGGCGATGCGCGCGAGCGCCTGCAGCTGGCGTTCGCGTTTCGCGATGCGCGCGGGCTTGACGCGCTCGCGCGGTGGGAGCTGCACTACGACCGCGGCGCGGCACCGGCGCGCGCGCGGCGTGTGGCGAATATCGTAGGCGTCAACGCGGGCGCGACGCTCGCACATGGCCTGGCGCCCTCGCTCGCATGGGCGGCGCGTCTCACGCGCGAAGAGGGCGGCTCGGGCATCACCGCCGGCGGCGCACAGTGGGTGCATGGCCGCCTCACGCGCGATCTCGCTCGCGGCTGGGACTGCGGCCTCACGGGATCCATTCTGATCGGCCGCACGTTCGCGCAGCGCCAGAGCGGCATCGGCGCCGAGCTGGGCCGCCGCTTGCCCAATGGCGCGTGGGCGTCGCTGGGCTTCAACCGCTTCGGCTACAGCGATGACGACCTGACCGGCGAGGAATGGACGCGCGCCGGCGCGTACCTGCGCCTGCGCGTCAAGTTCGACGAGTCGTTCGTGCGTCGCGCGGTGGGGGTGGCGCAATGAAGCGGCTTTGGATCCAGACGCCTCCGGCGTCACCCGTGCGCACGATGCGCACAGCGATGCTCGTGGCGTTCGTTGCCACGGCCGCCGCGCTACTCGCACTGCTGCCCGCCACGGCGCACGCGCAGATCGTGCGTGCGTTCACGCCGCGCTACTCGGTGAACCAGCCGGGCGACATCACGCTGATCGCGAACACGCTCATGACCTGCAGCGCCGGCGGCACTTGTACCAACGGCCAGAATGGCAACGGTGGACTGCTCAACGACAACGACTTCACCATGGTCTATGTCGACGTGGACGGCGATGCCACCACGTTCAACTCCAGCAGCGCAACGCTCACCATGCCGGCGGGAACGAGCGTGCTGTGGGCCGGGCTCTACTGGAGCGGCTGGTCAGCCAACGCGGCGCGCGGCACGGTCAAGTTCCAGACGCCGACCACCGGCTACGCCACGCTCAACGCCACGCAGCTCGATGTGAGCGCGAGCCAATACCAAGGCTTCGTCGACGTCACGCCGCAAGTGCGCGCGGCGGGCACCGGCAGCTACCGCGTGGCCAATGTGCAATCCACGGCCAACGCGTCGAATGTGATGGCGGGCTGGTCACTCGTGGTCGTTTATAGCGATCCCACCCAGGGTCCGCGCAATCTCGTCGTCTTCGACGGCTTCGCGTCGGTCGCGCCGGGCAACAGCGTCGCGTTCACCGTGAACGGGTTCGTGACGCCACCCGCCGGCAACGTGAACACACGCCTGGGCTGCGTGGCCTACGAAGGCGACCTGGGCTACACAGGCGACAGCTTCCTGCTGAATGGCACCGCAGTGGGCGACGCGCGCAATCCCACCACGAACTTCTTCAACAGCAGCGTGAGCCTGCTGGGCAACACCTTCACCGCGAAGAACCCGAACTACCTGAACCAACTCGGCTTCGACGCCGACATCGTGAGCGCGAACGGCGTGCTGCCGAATAACGCCACGTCGGCCACGATCACGCTCACCAGCACGAACGACCAGTTCTACCCGGGCGTGGTCACGTTCGCGACCGACCTCTACGCGCCGGTCTTCGACGCGGCGAACCTCACGAAGACCGTCACGGACGTGAACGGCGGCCTGTTCAACCCTGGCGATGTGATCGAGTACACGGTCACGATGAAGAACAACGGCCAGGACAACGCCAGCGCCTGCGTGCTGCGCGACACGCTGGCGGCGAACGTCACGTACGTGCCGGGTTCGCTCCAAGTCGCCAGCGGCAGCAACGCTGGCACCAAGACCGATGCGTCGGGCGATGACGTCATGGAGTATCTGGCGGCCTCGCGCAGCATCGTGGCGCGGCTGGGCACCGGCGCGAACTCCACGACCGGCGGGCAGATCGACATCGCCGCCACGACGAGCGTCAAGTTCCGCGTCACCATCAACGCGGCGCAGGCGACCGGCACGCTGGTGAGCAATCAGGCGTGGTTGCAGTTCACGGGCAAGCAGAGCGGCGTGGGCTTCGCCGCGCCCAGCGACGGCGATGCGCTCACGGCGGGTGCGCAGCCGACAGTGCTCGCGGTGACCGCTGCGGTGAACCTGAGCGGCATCGTGTATGCCGACGCCGATCACGATGGCCAGCGCGACGTGAGCGAAGCGGGCACCGGCGTCACGCTGTACGCCAAGCTCGTGGCGAGCGCCGCCAGTACCGCGAGCCAGGTCGCCACCGTGAACACGGTGACGGGCGCGTACCAGTTCGCCGCCGTCAATAGCGGCACTTATACGATCATGATCGACACCAACAACGATCCCGCGCGCGTGGTGCCCACGATTCCGGCCGGCTGGCTGGGCACGCAGTTCGCCGGTGGCGTGCGCTCCGGCGTGAGCGTGTTGTCGGTCGACATGCCCAACCTGGACTTTGGCCTGTGGCATGGCAGCCGCATCGACGGCACGGTGTTCCGCGATGACGGCGGCAGCACCGGCGTAGGCGCGAACGACGGCGCGCTCTCGAGCGGCGAGAGCGGCATCCTCGGCACGCGCGTGCGGCTCACCAGTCTGGGGTGCTTGGGAAGCACGTGTGACAGCGCGCGCACCGATGCCGCCGGGAAGTTCTCGCTCTGGCTGCCCTTCACCGGCGCCGGCGCGAACGTGAAGGTTGCCGAAGTGCAGCCCAGCGGCTGGCTGTCGACCGGCGGGGCCGCGGGCACCACCAGCGGCACCTATGCGCGCATCACCGACGATGTGACCTTCACCGCCGCGAGCGGCGTCGCGTATGGCTCGCTCGCGTTCGGCGATGTGCCCATGGGCAGCTGGGCGCTGCCGGGTGCGCGCGTGGTCGCCGCGGGCAGCGTGGCAAGCTACGCGCATCGCTTCACGGCCGGCAGCGCCGGCAGCGTGCGCCTGCGCGTGCAACAGGCGCCGAGCCCCGCAGTGGCGGGCTGGAGCGTGCAGCTGGTGCGCGACCTCGACTGCAGCGGCACCGCCGATGTGGGCGAGCCGGTGATCACGCCCGGCGCGCTGATCGCGATGACGTCCGGCCAGACCATGTGCGTCGTCGCGCGCCACCAGAGCCCGTCCGCAGCGCCGAACGGCGCGACGGAGCAGGCCACACTCACGGCGGCGTATGTCTACACCGGCGCCGTCCCGGCGCTCGCCGACAGCAGTTCGCTCGGCGACGTCACGACCGTGACGGCCACCAGCGGTCTCGTGATCCAGAAAACGGTCGACCTGGGCACCGCCAAGCCGGGCGACTATCTGGTGTACACGATCACCTACACGAACCCCGGCAGCTCCGCGCTCTCGAGCATCGTGATCCGCGACGCCACGCCTTCATGGACCGTGTTCGACACGGCAGCCTGCGCCACGCTCGGACCCGGCCTGACCGGCTGCTCCGTCTCGCAGCAGCCCGCAGTGGGTGGCGGCGGCGCGGTGACGTGGACTCTTACCGGAACGCTGGCCCCTGGCGGCAGCGGCAGCGTGACCTACCGGGTGCGCGTGCAGTAGTGCAGGGCGCCTACATGCGACATACGTTTCGCGCTTTTTTCAGCGCTTATTGAGGGCCTCACCTCGCCGCGCACACAACGCCGCTATCGACGTCGCACTGGAACGAAAAGGCTGCGAGGGCGCTCCAGGGTCTGCGGGCGCGAGGCACGCGGTAACGCGACGGTGACCGTGACGCAACCCGACACCGCGCAGTTGGTGACCGAACTGCACGTCTCGCCCGAGTCGCTCAACCGCTGCTCGCTGCCCGTGATCCTGGCGATGCATACGAACAGCCTGCTCTCGCTCGACGTGCTGCAGTCCGCGCGCATCGAATGGCTCGACCCTGCAACCGGCCGGTGGGTGCCCGTGCCAGGCTCTCTCGTGAACGTCGCCGGGCTCTCGTTGCAGGCGCCGCTCTGGCACTTCTCGGCCTATCGCGCGACGGGCGGCAGAGCGGGCTGGTAAGCGCCAGGCAGGCGCGGGCCAGCGGCCCGCAGCATCGAGAAGCGCCAATGAATCGGCCCGGCGGATCACTCCGCCGGGCCGTCTTGTCGCCGGGATATCGCGCCGGTCTCCCCCGAAACCGTCGTGATGACCTCCCCGGCCACGTCCTTCGGGCCCGGGCAGCAGGGCCCGCCCATGCTTCTGGCCGCGCTGCTGGGCCCGGAGGACGAGGGTCTCACTCTATGAAACGTTCCAGCGGCGGAAATCACACAAAAAATCATCCGCCGGCAGAACGGGTGCGCGATGAAAAGGTGCGGGGTCATGCCAGTAGCCCTACTATCCGCGCTACCCCACTCGACGCAGCCTTGGTCGATCCCAGCCATCCCGCTTCCCTCGGAGTAAGCATGGCCCCGCTGTCGATCCTCAAGTACGCCCACGAATTGCTGGCCTTCTTCTATGCCGGCGCCCTGCTGGCCGGGCACTGGAACATGCTCGCGGTCCGCCGCACCACCGAGTGGAAGGAGCGCGCCGTGCTCCTGGAACTCAACCAGCGCCTGAGCCTGTTCTTCTCGCTCATCCCGCTCATCCTTCTGGGGATCGTCGGCAACCTGCTCGCAGCCCAGTCGGGGTTCCGCATGAGCGATACTCGCGCCCTTCAGATCTCGACCGCCCTGTGGCTGATCCTGGTCATCCTCGGCGCCGCGATCGATATCCCTGTGGCGGGGCGCCTTGCGGCCATGGCACGCAGCACCAGCACCGGCCCGGGCAACGACCCGGTGGGCTGGAACGGCCATCTGGGCCGCTGGCGGCTGGGAAATGCCCTGCAACTGGCGGTTTTCCTAGGCATCCTGTGGATCATGATCTCGCCCTGGCGGGCTTGAAAGCGGCTCTATTGCTGACTCATGCAGGAAATCCTGCCATCATGCCGATACTCCCCGGGACCCGTCTTCACCGCCAAGCCCGCTCGAGTCTCCCGAAAGGATCCCTCATGTCGTTCACGAGCTTTACCCGACGCTTACTCGTGATCGCGCTCGCCGCGCTCGCGCTGGTCCCGGTCGCGACCGCCAGCGCCGATGCGCCGATCGCGCGGCTCAAGCAGATGCAGATCCGCCGCCTGCTCGCGGAACCCATGCAGGAGCGTGCCGAACGCAATGAGCGCAAGGAGCACCTGCGCGAGCTTGCGAAGGCGCTCAAGAAGTCGGGCAAGCACGCGCTCGTGCAGAAGGGCCTGCGCGCCAAGCCCATGTTCGAGACCGACGCGCCCGATGGCAGCGTCTCGACCGGCCGGCTCACGCACATCCCGCTGCCGGCGAACGTCAATGCGCCGCCGTCCGCCAACGTGCGCGTGAACAATCCGGTGGGCGACGCCGCGAGCGACGGCCAGTGCGAGACGAGCTTGGTCGCGTACGGCAACTACATGCTCGCCGCATGGAACGACGGCTCGGGCTTCACCGATCTCACGAACGATTCCCAAGGATGGGCCACGTCGATCGACGGCGGCCTCACGTGGACCGATCAAGGCAAGTTGCCCAAGCCCGGATCGCTGCCGAGCCTGGTGTGGACGAGCGATCCCGTGCTCGCGGTGAACAGCAACACCGGCGCGTTCTATTACTCGGGCCTGTGTGATCCCACCAACCTGAACTCGCTCAGCGGTATCGGCGTGATCAAGGGCCGCTTCAACGGCTCGGGTGTGTTCGCGTGGAGCACACCGTCGGTCGTGCGCCAGGTCAACGCCAGCTCGGACTTCCTCGACAAGCAGTGGATCGCGGTCGATCCCAGCACCGGCAAGGTGTATCTCACCTACACGTGGTTCCCGCCGGGCTCGAGCCAGATCAACGTGCAGGCCGCCGACAGCAATGCCACCAGCTGGACCGCCGCCGTGCTCGTCTCACAGGTGGGCGAGGCCGGCCGCGTGCAGGGATCGCGTCCTGTCGTGGCGCCGAACGGCAACCTGTTCATCTTGTACTACCTGATCGGCACGGTGGACGTGGACTTCATGATGGTCGCCAAGTCCACCAACGGCGGGCTCAGCATCGCCTCGCGTGCGCAGGCCACGAGCTTCTACACCAACTACGGCTCCGGCGCCCCGGGCTTCAATCGCACGACCGGCATCCAGTTCGGCGGCATCACGGTCGAGCGCTCGAGCGGCCCGCACAATGGCCGGCTGTGGGTGATCTTCCCCGAGTCGCTCAACTGGTACGACGACGAGCCAAGCATCGGCACGGGCGGCTTCAAGCCCGAATCCGACGCTGGCGGCACTGCGAACAACACGGCGGCGACGGCCAACGCATTCACGGTCGGGCAGGTGCTCGAAGGGACGATGGCGACCACGGCGGATGTGGACTTCTACAAGACCACGCTTACCGCGGGACAGTCGATCCTCGCCGAGAGTGACTCGGTCGCATCTGGGCTCACGGCGTTCATCCGCTGCTACGCATCGGACGGCACGACGCGCTTGGCGCTCTCGTCCGCCGACAACGCCACCGGCACGACGAACCCGAGCGTGTGGCTGTTCACCGCGCCTTCCACGGGCACGTACTACATCCGCGTCACCAGTGCCGGCGGCTCGGGCGCCTATCGCGTGAAGACCGGCGCCGCCTCGCGCACGATTGAACGCGGCCGCGACCAGCGCGACATCTTCGCCACGTATTCGGACGACGGCGCCACGTGGAGCACGCCGGTGCAGGTCAACACGAGCGCAGTGGGCTTCGATGACTGGCTGCCCGAGATCGCGGTGGCCGCGGACCCCACGAACGGCACGCACGGCGACCGCGTGTACGCCACGTGGTACGACTTCCGTGACGCCACGGCGAGCACGTGCGGCGGGCAGTCGAGCATCTACCTCGCGCGCTCCGACGATGGCGGCGCGTCGTGGAACACGCTGGGACCGACTTCCGACGCACTCTCCAGCTGGACGAGCGTCGCCAGCAACATCCAGCCGAACCAGGGCGACTATCACTCGCTGTACGCCGACGGCAATCAGGTCGTGGTCTGCTGGGGTGACGGACGCGACGGCAACCCGAACGTGTACATGAGCCGTTGGACGCTGATCCAGACGCCCACGGCGATCTCGCTCGGCTCGGCGCAGGCGTTCCGCGATCACGTGGCGCTCACGTGGAACTCCGCGGGGAATGCGACGCTCTCGGCCACGGTCTATCGCGGCCAGTCGGGCGTGTGGACGGCGCTTGGCGTGATCGAGCCCACGGCAGAAGGCACGCTCACGTTCACCGATGCGAGCGTGACGCCGGGCGAGACGTACGACTATCGCTTAGGTCTCTCCGAGAACGGCGTGGAGCGCTTCTACGGCCAGACCACGGTCACGGTGCCATCTCGCGTGTCGTTCGCGCTCGAAGGCGCATCGCCTAATCCTGCCACGGGCGCAGCACGAATCGCGTTCTCGCTCGCGGGCACCGAGCGCGCAACGCTCGCGCTACTGGATATCGGTGGCCGCGTGATCGAGTCGCAGGATGTCACCTCGCTGGGCGCGGGCCGGCACGTACTCACGCTGGGCGCTACGCGCGCGCTGCGTCCGGGCGTGTATCTGGCGCGGCTCACCAAGAGCGATGGCGTCTCGCTGACCCGGCGCGTGAGCGTGGTGCGGTAGCGCCTGGCGGCGTGCCCGTACCGCGATCGGGGGGCACGCTTTCGTGAGTGGGGAGCG
>JANYBS010000171.1 GCA_025360715.1 Candidatus Eiseniibacteriota bacterium
CGGTATTGATACGTCTGGTCCTTGTCGACGACGCCATAGGCGGATTCCGAGATCCCCCATGGTACGTCGAGGCGTGCCCCATAACGGATCTGGGCGTGCACGACCGCCCGACAAGAATCATCGAGCAAGGTGACCGGGTAAGAACGCATGAGTAGCATGGGCATGAGGTACTCGAACATCGAGCCACTCCACGACACCAAGGTCGTGATGCCTTCGACCTGCACCAGCGCCCGCGAAAGACGGAACCAGTGCTCTTGAGGCACGTCGCCTTTTGCGATCGCGATGAAGCTCGCAAGCCGCGCCTCGGAGGCGAGCAGGTCGTAGAACGCCGGATCGAGTCGCCCTGGGCCCTCGGCGTCGGCGTCCCGGTAGCCGATCGAGAAGACTCCGCGCTCGCGATCGAACAGGAATCCCCAACGCATCGAGTCTGCGAGGGCGTCGCAACGATCGGCGAGATCGTCCAGTTCGGCTCGCAGCGAGGTCGGAGCGACTGCGGGGACATCTCGCATCGCGTCACCGCAGACGTCGATCCAGTCGGCCAGTTCATCGGCCAGACTGGCGGCGGGCACCACGGCCAACAAGCGAGTGAGAGCGCCCGACACCTTGTCGGCACTGCCGCCGATGGCCAAGAGGCGATCGTGCGCAGGTCGCGCGAGCCAGCCGTCGTCCACGAAGACTTCGAGCGACTTGCGTGCTTGCGCGCAAGCATCGGCGATCGGGGCGGTGTCCCTCGTCCCTCGCTCGATGCGTGTGATCGTCGCGAGCAGGACCGTATGAAGGTCCAGCATGGCGCTCCACGCTCGCTCGTCCTCGAGGTCGGCGCGAAGCGGCTCACGCAGGCCGTTGGCCAGCGTCATGAGCGCTCCCGCGAGATTTCCGCTATCCACGGTCGACACGTAGCGTGGCGCGAGCGGCGCGCGAGTCCGTGTATCGTACCAATTGAAGAAATGCCCTTCGTGCCGCTCGAGCGATTCCAGTGTGGACAGCGTCCGGTCGATCCGCTTTGCCAGCACGCTGGATCGCACATAGCCGAGGTCTCGTGCTGTCAGGCTGGAGAGCAGCAACATGCCGATGTTCGTGGGTGACGTGCGCGGCGCGATACGCAGATCGGGATACTCCTGCACGTTGTCGGGGGGCAGGCTGTTCTCACCCTCGGTCGCGAACGTCTCAAAGTAGTGCCAGGTCTGACGAGCAACCCCGCGTAGGAACGCCCGCTCATCTGCCCGCAACTCACGCTTGGGAGCGGACATCGGTCGGCTCAGCCACCACGCAGCGAAAGGGGAGCCGGCCCACAGCAAGAGGAAGGGCGCAGCGATGTCCGCCGATTCGGGACGAAGGCGCTCGATCAGGACCAGCATCGCGAGTGACGTTGCCGGGCTCGTCCACATCTCCTTCAGGTAGACCTGCACGCCCTTGCGTGAGCGCAAGCCAGCGGCGCGCGCGGCGACCACGGCGGCAGCCTCCCATTCGAGCAGGCGACGCTGGGTGATCACCAGCCGGATGAGCGTCACGCCGATCGCGTGGACCATCTCCCACCCTCGGTAGGCGAGCAGAGTCAGGTCGACGACCACCTGCGCTGTCGCCGTCGCACAATCGATACGCAGCTCCTGAAAGAAGGCGCTGACTGGCTGATGGTGGGCCGGGCCTCGTATGACGTCGCGCATCACGCTGAGCCACGGGAATCCCAGAACCGAGAAGGCCGCAAGCGTCAGAGCGAATGGGGATCCCGGTAGCGCGACCCAAGCCGCGAGGAACCAGACGATCCACGCGGGAGCAAGCAAGCTGCGACGCAGATTGTCGAATATCTTCCAACGGCTGATGAGTGGTAGCCGGTTGCGCTCGATGCCGCGCGCAGTCGGCAGGAATGGCAGCAGGAGGAAGAGGATCTGCCAGTCGCCACGGACCCAGCGATGCTGGCGGCGGGCGTGGGCGAGGACGCTGGAAGGAAAATCGTCCACGACTTCGACGTCGCTGACCAGTGCGCACCGCGCGAAGAGTCCTTCGAGCAGGTCGTGGGAGAGCACCGCATTCTCGGCGACGCGGCCTTGCGTCGCGGCCAGGAACGCGTCGACGTGGTAGAGACCCTTGCCCGCGAACACGCCTTCGCCGAACAAGTCCTGGTATGTGTCCGAGGCAGCCGAACTGTAGGGATCGACGCCCACATGCCCCGCATACGCGCGGGCGAACAGGGAATGCGCCGCACTCGCGAGCGTGACGCTCACCCGCGGCTGCAGGACGCCGTAGCCCTCGATGACTCGGCCGGCCACGGGATCGAACCGCGGCCGGTTCAGGGGGTGCTCGATGACCCCGATCAGTTCACGGGCCGTGTCGCGCGGCAGCCGCGTGTCACTGTCGAGCGTGATGCAATAACGCACCTTCTCGAGGATCGCGGCGTCGCCGACGCGCACGGTGAAAGAGGTATCCGCCGCGCCGCGCAGTAGCCGGTTGAACTCCTCGATCTTGCCACGCTTGCGCTCCCAACCCATCCACGTCCCTTCGCGGGGATTCCATTGCCGGGACCGGTGGTAGAAGTGGAACCGGTCCCCCGCGATCGCCGGATGCTTGGCGTTCAAGGCACGGATGCCGGCGACCGCCGATTCGACCCTCTCCGTTTCGTCGGGAGTCTGTTCGTGAAGCGCGTCGGGTAGGTCGGTGAGAAGCGCGAAGTGGACATGAGGGTCCAGATTGCCGAGCGCGCGGACCTCGAGTTGCTCGAGCAAGGTCTGGACGGTGTCCTGATCTGTGAGCAGCGTCGGGACGATCACCATCGTGCGCGCTTCCGGCGGCACTCCCGCGCGCAGGTCCAGGCGTGGCAGGCGCTGCGGTGGGTTCAGCCGGTGCACGATGCGCTGAAGAACTTGTGTCGCCAGTTCGCTCGCCGGCAGGAGCGCGAGCAGGGCGACCACGATCTGTAGAGAGGGCCCCCCGCCCGCGGCGTGCGCGAGCGCTTCTGCTCCGGCGATGCCCAGGATCGTGAACGCGAACAGCGTTCCCAGATAAAGCGCCGTCGCGTGCGCCAGGAAAGATCGGCGGATCCTCTGGCTGGAACTCGGCGCGAGTCCCGCATCGATCTCGAGATCGCGGCGGCCTTCGCCCAGCAGGTGATACCCGATGTGCGCGGTGCGCGCTCCGATGCCGTCGCGTTCGGCTGCTTGGCGGGCGCTTTCGACGGCTCGCAGTGCAACGACCAGTTGCGCGTCGCCACGAGGCTCGGCCAGTTCTTCGACCGCGTGGCGGTACAGGTCGCGACTGCGGAAGTCCATCCGAACGTAGATGCCCGCAGGATCCCGGCGCAGCGCCTGCTCGAGAATGCTCACGCGCTCGAAGTATTCATCCCACTTGAGCTGGGCACAGAGTCGAAGGCTCGTGATCGCATTGCCGATGGAGACGTGGCTCATCGCCTGGCGCTGGTGCTGAGAGCGGATCGCCTCGTCCAAGGTGCGACCCGATGCGTGAAGCCGCTCCTCGAGGCGTCGCCGCAATTCCGCAGCGGACGACCCATATTCGCGCGTGCGTTGCAGAAGGTGGGTCACGAACGCCGGCGCGAGATCCGTCGGCAGATCTGGCAAGGCGCCGTCGCGGCGCTGGCGATCGAACTCCGCGAGGCACCGGTCCGCTCGGAGACGGCCATCCCGAGCCGCGAGGATCTCGTCGGTCAGAAGCCGAAGGTGATGGATCAGCGCGAGCTTCAGCATGCTGGGCCAGGCCCACAGCTCTCCCGTGCTGAGCGGTGCCACGGTCTGGAACGCGTGCATGAACCGCTCGAGGCGCTCGGCGTCAAGGCGTGCGTCGCTGTGGCGAAGGAGTTCCTCGGCCATTGCCCGAACGCGGATGCCGGCGGGACCTTGCAGTCGCGGTAGTCGCGGAAGCTCGCGAACGTACCGAGGCGGGAGGTTGCGGCGGACTTCGAGGATCTCACCCTCGACCAGATGGAAATTATCGAGCAGCCACTCGGTGCCGGGAGTGACCGCCTCGCCTTGCCGAACGTCGCGGCCGCAGATCCTGTAGGCCAGCCGCAACGCCTCGGCGTCGCGAGCCAGATCTGCGAGCGTAGTGTCATGTCTCCCGGCTCGCTCGCGCGAGACCGTGAATCCTGCGCCGAGGGCGCGAGCCCGTTCCTCGAGCCGCTCGATGCCAAGCACATCACCTGCCGGAGGAGTCGCGGAGGAAGGGTTCGCGCCCGCCGTTGTCATCGTGGCGTGTGAGTCCGGTTTCGCATGGGTACTCCCCGGGTTCGAAATTGTAAGAACGTGTTGAGGAAGGGAACTTTCGTTTCAGGACTCTTGGTGCGCGACCTCTGCAAAGTCTTGTTATTGCGCCGAGTCTTTCGAATCGAGGAGCCAAGACAGGAAGAACCATGCCGCCCTGAGCCCATCCGCGGTCCCGGACGACTTCAGAGCGTTTGAACAATCTTCATTCCGATCAGGTCTGCATGGTCGCGGCGCACGCCCTGAGGGGCGCCAAGGAATGCCCGCCCTTGGCGGATTTCCGCATTTCGGCGCCCAGATCGGGCTGGCATTGATCGTGCAGGACACGCCACCGAACCCGCTTTCCCCCCACTCTTCGCCGCCTCGCGGGACGTCGCGTCGCTATCTCGTTGAGAGGTCTCTTGAACTCTTCATCTCGAAGCGCCCGTTCCACCGCAACGCTCGTCGCGCTCGGTCTGCTGACGATCGTGAACGCCGTCGCGGTCGCGATCCTCGCTCGTCCCATCGGCGAGGATGTACCCGCCGCTGGCTCGAGACTCGTTGTGGTGGCACTGGCGCTCGGCGCAGTACTTGTGGGAACGGTGCTCGCACGCTGGTGGCTTGCCGAACTTCGGGATCGCTCCGTTTCCGGGCGTCTTCGCACGCTAGCCGGGGAGCACACCGCCAGCGCCGGGTCGAACCACGTCTCGCGAGGCCGCGACCGCTTCTTCCTGCGGCTCTCGCAGGAACTCCGGAGGCCGCTCCTCACCGCGCTTGCCGACGTGCACGCCTTGCGGAGCGGTGAGGCGGAATCGAAGCGCGATGCACTGGACCGGATCGAGCGAGACCTGCGGCAGCAGACTCGGCTGATCAGCGTGCTCGAAGACGCGTCTCGCCCCGTACGCAGCCACACCATGATTCCAGTCTCTCCGGTCGACGTCTCGGATCTCTTGGACCAGATCGTGACCGCTCATCAGTCGGCATTCGATGAGTGCGGGCAGCGGATCGAACGACTGTTCGAAGACCATCCGGTGTCGGCGCTTGCCGATTCGCGCCGACTCGAGCAGGCCGTGGGAGCTCTACTTTCGAACGCGACGAAGTTCACGCCGGCGGGTGGAGTGATCAGTATCGACATCAGCTCATCCGACGACCAGGTCGTGATCTCGGTGAGCGACACGGGAGTGGGCTTCGACCGTGACACTTCTGCACTGCTGTTCGATCCGATCCTGCGTGAAGACATACTCGATGGTCCGTTGGCGAGTGGACCCGGTCTCGGACTGGCCATGGCCAGCCGACTTGTGGCGCGGCAAGGCGGCATGCTCTTTGCGCAGAGCGACGGGCCCGGTAAGGGGTCGACCTTTCGGATCGCGCTTCTTAAGTCCCGGTTCGCAGCCGCCCCGGGCTCGTGCCAGAGCCGGCACTCATTCGCTGCGTCGGACTCATCCTCCACGTCGCTGGGGCGGCTGGAACAGATCAGGGTGCTGGTCGTGGATGACGAGTCGGTCAACCGCGAATCGTTGCACGTCCTGCTCGAAACATGCGGCGCTGACGTCCGGGCCGCGAGCTCAGCTGCGGAGGCGCGACGCGTCTTCGATTCCTGGCGCCCGGACGTGGTCATCACAGATCTTTCAATGCCAGGGGAGGACGGCTACGAATTGCTGGTCTCCATTCGCAAGCGGACCGACTTGGCTGGGGGCGCCGTGCCGGTGATCGCGCTCACCGGCCGGGACGACGTGGAGGAGCAATTCAAGACGCTGTCGGCCGGATTCCAGTCCTACATCGCAAAGCCTGCAGATCCTCGCGAATTGGTCAAGATTGTTCGCGAATTGTCCGCACAGCCGGTTCCCGCTTCCCGAGAAGGCAGGTGACGCCATGAATCTTCTGATGCAGATCTGCGTTGTGGTCGCGACGGTCGGACTCGTCGTCATGGAGATCGCCGTCATCCGTTCGCTGCGCGCGCTAGCCCAGGTATCCCTCGAGGCCAAGCGAGTGACTGACACGGTTGATCGGGCCGCCCAGCGCTTCGATCGACTGGCCGATGCAGCACAAGAACTACTCCAGTCGGCAAGCGACGTCGTGGGCCCGCTGCGCAAGGCCTCGAGCGCGCTTTCGCTAGCGGGACAGCGCGCGGCGTCGATCTCGACGATGGTGATGGACGAGATCCAACCTTCCGTCCACACGGCGGCTGCGCTCAGCCGTGGTGTTCGCGCCGGTCTCAGCCAACTGGTCGCACGCTTGGGTTCGCGATGGATATCCGGAGACACCGATGCACGAGGCGGTCGACAAAGCGGAAACGGCAATTTCGAACGGAGGAGATCATGAAGCTCATCGGTCTGTTGTTGGTCCTGCTCAGTGGCATCTCCCTCATCTATGGAGGGATCCAGTATCAGCAGAGGCACACCGTCGCCCAGATCGGCGACCTCAAAGCGACGACGACAGAAACCAAGCATCTCGAGATCCCTCCCGTCGTCGGTGTGGTGGGGTTGATCGCCGGCTTGGGACTGATCCTGATGGATTCACGCAGGAGTAGCATCACTCGTTGAAAGCAGTGAACCTCACTTGCCGCGATGGCGGCAGAAGGGAATTAGAGATGGACAACCAGAGCATGGGCGGCGAGCCCCGGGGAACCGGGATGATGTCTGCGACCACCGGGTTCATGTTGGGTGCTGTCGTGGGTGCGGGGGTGGCGCTTCTCTTGGCCCCGCGTACCGGTGAGGACACGCGTCGCAAGCTCGGTGAGGTCGCCGACCGGATCGGCGACACCGCCCGTGACGGCATGGGCCGAGCGAAGGATGCCATCGGCCAGTTCAAGCACGAGGCGAGTCAAGCCGCCAACGCCGGAGTCGATGCGGCCAAGCAGGCGAAGCAGGAGATGGAGTCCCGTCTGCCCAAGTGATTGCTGGCGCGGGGAGGTGAACGCTGCATCGTTCACCTCCCCCTCTTTCATCGCCAGATCCGAAAGCGAGCCCCATGCCTGATTCCAAAGCAGGTCGCGCTGAAGCGGATTCGCGGCAGCCGGGAGTGCTCGGCAAGGGCAGGGCGTTTCTGCGCATCCTCGGCCCGGGGCTCTTCACGAGAGCGTCGGATGACGACCCATCCGGCATCGGTACCTGCGCTCAATGCGGAGCCCGATTCGGCTACGCGCCCTTGTGGCTGGCGTTGTACTCCCTGCCGCCCATGATTTGCGTTGGCTTGTTGCTGATCGCCAACACGGTGAACATCGGCGCTGACCTTCGGGCGATGGCTGCCGCGGGCCAGATGCTCATCCGCGCGCCGTTGTGGCTATGCCTGCTGGTGATCACCGCCGCCTTGACGGCCGCGATCGTCGTCTTGAGCTACCGGCGCTATGCGTCACTCCTGCGATATTTTTGCCTATCGCTGCTCGCATACGTCCTGGTGCTCGCGGTGGTTCGACAGGGCTGGGGCGTCGCGTTGAATGCGATACTCATCCCGCGACTGCATGAGACCCGTGATGAAGCCCTGAATGTGGTCGCGATCCTAGGGACAACCATCTCGCCCTATTTGTTCTTTTGGCAAGCCAGTCAGGAGGTCGAGGAAAACATCGAAGAGGGCAAGACGTCGCCAGCAGCGCGGCGCGGAGCCAGCGCGGTCGAACTCAAATGGCGCCGTGCCGATGTCAGCGCCGGGATGTTCGCTTCGAACCTGATCATGGCCTGCATCATCATGCCATGGCGTCCACCCTCCATCGTCATGGGGTGACCACGATCACGAGTGCGACCCAAGCGGCCGAGGCGCAGCGTCCGGTCGCCGGACGATACGCAGCGCTGGTGTTCGCAGTGGGACTGCTGGGCACGGGGTTTCTCGCTGTGCCCGTTCTCGCCGGCTCCACTGCCTTCGCCGTGGCCGAGACGTTCACGCTGCCGGAGGGGCTTTCACGCAAACCCGCGCAGGCGCCGGCGTTCTACTCCATCCTGGCGCTGGCCATGTGCACGGGGGCGGCCATGAATCTTGCGGGTGTCGATCCCATGCAGGCCTTGTACGACTCCGCGATCCTCAACGGCATCGCAGCGCCACATTTGTTGTTCATGATTCTGCGAGTCGGTGGCGACCGGAAGATCATGAAGAACAAAGCGAAAGGCAGGCTATCCGCCACGCTCGGATGGACAACGATGGTGTCTCAGTGATGTTCACGCAAACGCAGTACCAATCGTGCGACGATCGCGGCAATCTGCGTCGCATGATCGCGAGTGGGCGGTTCGCTGGTCTGACGGATGATCTCTGCATAGTTGTGGATAGCCGCGAGTGGCTGCACCAGATCATGCCGCAGCTGGGACGCCGCGGCGTCTACACGGCGGCGTTCCTGCGCGAGCGCATGGGCCACCGCGTCCTCGCCCGGCTGGTCGGCCTGCGGTGCCGGCGACAGCCATAGGACGCAGCCCGCCTGCTGCGGTTCGAGTTTCGCGCGAGCCAGGGGATCCGCGTCCGCGGCTGACGCTTCTGGTCGCCATGCGCGATGCTCGGCGATGGCGAGCCGCAACGATTCAAGTGCCGGCTTGTCCGCAACGAAACCGAGGACCTCGGCAACGCCGAGACCGGCGATCTCCGCCGCCGGTTGTCGCAGACGCCGGGTGGCGAGCTCGTTTGCGCGGATGCACCGTCCGCGCAGATCGAGCAACAACGCAGGCGGAGCAACATCGAACAGACGTTCGATATCGCGCTGCAGCGACTGGGCTCTCCGGTGCGCGCGGACCGCCGCCAGGCAAGCCAATATCGAGATCATCGCGGCAAGCAACATCAGTAGGGTCATGCGGATCCTCCGGGTCATTGCCAAGTTCCGCACGGGAGTGAGGAATGTCAACCGATGATCGCGGCGCAATCGCGGAATGTAGGACGTTCAATCGTGTGCGATTTCTTGCCATGGCCCGGCGAGCCACGGGCGTCGGAAGGCCTGCAGGCCCGCCCTGTGCAGGCGGACCTGGGCGGGGCGCTTGGCATGGGGGCTGCTTCGCCAGCTATGCAGTCGACCGGGTGCGTTCGCCCGGCACTCAATCCGAGAGTCTTCCATGCAACGATTCCGTCCATGGACCGCGATACGGCCATCGTCATCGCGCGCATGACTCATGGTGTGCACTCGGTCGAGGACAACTTGCGGGTGAATGCCCAGCGAGCCGGCAAGCAGTGATGCCCAGCACTCGGCGGTTACATCCCGGGTGCCACCGGACGCCCACGTCGTTGCTGGCGTGGGCGTCGCCATGACCGATTCCCGCAACAGGAGATGCCCATGCCTCGCAGTGTGAGTCCGGCGACAACCGATATGCAGCTCACGCGCCCGGTCAAGGAGGACGATGGCGGTTCCGAGATCCTTGTGATCATCAATCCTGCGGCCGCGCGTGTGGCGGGTGGCGGCGTGCGTGAGGCGATCGAGACCGAGCTTCAACGCCGGGAGCTGCATCACAAGATCCTCGATTTCGGGGCCGAGGATCAAGCGAACGGCGAGGTCTCGGCGGCCATGGACGATGCAATCCGTCACGGCTGCAAGCGCGTCATCATCGTCGGCGGCGACGGCTCCGTGTCCTGGGCCGTCACGGTGCTCGCGCGCGGGCGCAGCGAGCGGCACAGGCCGGTGGTCGCTATCGTCCCGGCGGGAACAGCGAACGTCCTGGCACGCGAACTAGGGCTGCCGATGGATCCGCGCGCAGCACTTGAAGTTGCTCTCGACAGTCATGCGACGATCGAACTCGATGCAATCCGCACCCCGAATGGGCTCTGCCTGACGCAGGTCGGGATCGGCCCTGACGCGCGGATGATCGACGAGACCACTCGCGAAGCGCAGATCAAGCGCGGCCGCTGGGCGTATTTCGCCACATTCATCGACCGGGCGATCGGACAACCGACCCTGAGCTTTCAATTCACAGTAGACGGCCGCGCCCATCGCGCGCGCGCATGGCAAGTGCTCGTGGCGAACGCCGGGGCAGCGGGTTCGCCGCCCTTCACCTGGGGGCCGGGCATCGACCCGACGGATGGAGCGCTGGATCTGTGCGTCTTCGCCGTGCATGGCGTTCGCGATGTGCTGGTACTTGCATGGTCGCTGCTCACGGGGAATCACGGGCGCGGTGCGCGGGCGCGATATATCAAGATCCTCAAGGAAGTCACCATCCGAACGAGCGAGCCGGCGCTCGTACAAGGCGACGGCGAGATCATCGGCAAGACCCCGATCACGCTGAGTCTTGCGCGATCCGCGATCCGCGTGGTCGTGCCCCGCTCGCTCGCGGACATCCCGTCGCTCGTCGGCAGTCCCGGGGATCCCGCGAGCCGGGCCGCGGTGGTCGAAGCCTCCGCGGCGGCGATCACATCCGATGTGCCAACCGTCGCCCATGACGTCGACGTCATGGTGGCGATGCACTCCAGGAGCTGGGTGCTGCAGGGGATGCTCAAGCACCCGTTCACGAAACTGAAGGCGCTCGACGCGGCAATCTTCCTGTGGGCGAACAAACTCTCGTTGGGTTCGCGCGCCGACCGCGCGCTCGTGTTGCTATCGAACGGGATGCACTACGGCGAGGGATGGGCTGCGGTGGCCGTGGCCATGGTGCTGCAGGATGCGCACCACGGCATGCGCGTCACCGCCGAGGCCTTGGTCGTTCTCTGGGCGACGATGCTCACCGTGAATTTCCCACTCAAGCGGTGGTTCCGCCGCCGCCGCCCCTTCATCGAGTTCGTCAAGGCCCGCGTGACGGGGCCGCGCCCCAAGGACTTCTCATTCCCATCGGGGCATACCGCGGCGGCGTTCGCCGGAGCGGTGCTGTTCGGCACGCACTTGCCGCTGTGGTCACCGCTCTTCTACTTGCTGGCCTGCCTGGTCGGTTTCTCCCGGGTGTATCTCGGAGTGCACTACCCAGGGGATGTCGTGCTGGGCGGTCTGGTCGGGACGTTCCTCGCGATCCTCTACCGGTCTCTGCTCCACCGCTGGTTGCCCGGCGTCATGTGATGGGTGTGGGTCACCTCGCCTCGTAGACATTGAGGCGATTGTAGAGCGTCTTCAGACTGATTCCGAGGATCGCTGCTGCCTTGCGCTTGTCGCGGCCGCAGTGCTCGAGGGTCGCCATGATGTGTTCGCGTTCGGCGAGGGCGAGACTCGAGTCCACAGGCACACTCAAAGTCTTCGCGTCGCTCGGTGCTCCCGGGACCGTCGGCTCGATCGAGGGCGGTAACTCGATCAAGTGATCCGCCATGATATACGCGCGCTCGACGACGTTCTTGAGTTCGCGGACATTGCCGGCCCACGATCTTGAGAGCAATTCTTCCTGGGCCGTGCCGCTGAACACTTTGCTCGTGCCTGCCTCGTCGTTGAGCCGCTCCAGGAAGTAGTCGGCCAGCAACAGCACGTCGTCGTCGCGCCTGCGCAGCGGAGGCAGCGCTATCGGGAAGACGTTCAGCCGGTAAAAGAGGTCCTCGCGAAGCCTGCCCTCGCGAACGGCATCCAGGGGTGGACGATTCGTGGCGGCGATGATGCGTACGTCGACCGCGATCTGCTGCTCACCGCCGAGGCGCTGGAGCTTGCCCGTCTCGAGCACGCGCAGCAGTTTGACCTGCAACTCGATCGGCATCTCGGCCAGTTCGTCCAGGAATAAAGTCCCGCCCGAGGCCTGCTCGAAATATCCTTTTCGCAGCTGCGTCGCGCCGGTGAAGCTGCCGCGCTCGTGGCCGAACAACTCGCTCTCGACCAGCGCGGCTGGCATCGCTCCGCAATTGATGGCAACGAAACGACTCGCGCGCCGGCGGCTCAAGTCGTGAACAGTCTGGGCCACGAGTTCCTTGCCCGTTCCGCTCTCACCCGAGATGAACACTGCTGCCTGCGTGGGCGCGACACGTGAGACCAAGTCAAACATCTCCTGCATCGCCGATGACGTACCGACGAGAGCGCCGAAACGCCCGAACTTGCGGAGTTGGCGACGCAACTGGCCGATCTCGCCGCGCAGGGCTTTCGTCCGCGTCACGTTTGTGAGCACCGCGCGCAGGCGCGACAAGTCCAGTGGCTTCGTGAGGTAGTCGAGTGCGCCGTGTCGGAGCGCCGCGATCGCAGAATCCACCGTTGCGTGCCCTGAGACGATAAGGACATCGCAGTCTGGAAGCGACTCCGCATCGCGAAGCAGGTCGATGCCGCTACCATCCGGCAGCGAGAGGTCCGCGATGATGAGATCGACGTCGTTGGCTGCGAGCACCGCTCGGGCGCGTTCGGTAGAGGGCGCTGTATGAACGGTCAGGCCTTCAAGTGTGATCAAATCGGCCAAGCTTGCGAGGAACTCGGCATCATCGTCGACTATCAGGGTGGTCGGCATCGAGGGCTCCGTCGATCGCGTCAAGGTGGGAAACAGGACCGCGATCAGGCTTGCAGTGAAAACCGGAGGCACCATTATCAGCGGGCAGCACAAGTGACGCAAACGCTTTGAGTTTTAATGAGAAACCGGTCGCACAAAGCCATTGTAAATCGTACAAAAGCTGGATTCGGCCCGATTCCGTGGACCCCTGACCGTTTGGGTCGGAGGTCTCCGCGATATCCAAGAGAGCCGCATCACCCGTACCGTATCCGGATGAGTTCCGCCGTCGTTTGATCGAGCTCGTCCGGGCCGGCAAGAGTCCCGAGTCGCTGGCGATACGGTTCGAGCCGACCGCCCAGTCGATCCCGAATTGGGTCCGCCAGGCTGACCTTGACGAGGGTGCCCGCAAGGATGGCGTCACGAGCGCGGGGCGCGAGGAACCGACCCGCCTGCGCCGCGAGAACCGCACGCTTCGTGAAGAGCGAAGGCTGCCCCCCAGAACGAGTCATCGGCCAACCGCAGTCCTCAACCGTCTGCGGAACCGGGGCTACTCCAAACGAGCGGCAAGGGCTGTGATGGTCATTTGAAAGCCGCGTTCAGTCGATCGCGGCGTCAGGGAGCTTGGCGAGGAGCTCCATGAGCGAATCGAACTGGGCCGGCTTGGTCATATGGTGATCGAAGCCGGCCTCTTTCGTTCTTCTTCGGTCTTCAGCCTGCCCCCAGCCGGTCATCGCGATGATGAACACCCTGCGCCCCCAGTCGTGCTCGCGGATCCGGCGGCAGACTTCGTGACCACTCATGCGCGGGAGGCCGATGTCGAGCAGCAGCACGCTCGGTTGCAGTTCGTCGGCGCGCTCGAGCGCGTCGAGCCCGTCGAACGCGGTATGGACTTCGTGGCCGGCCATTCTCAACAGCGTGGCAAGCGATCTCGCCGAGTCCACGTTGTCGTCCACGATCAGGATCCGGCGCCGGAAGAACGGGTGCAAGTTCACGGTATCGGACGGTTCGGGCGGGGCTTCTCCTGAGAGTTCGGACAGTTGCACGACGAACCGGCTGCCCTTGCCGATGCCATCGCTGTAGGCCACCACGGTTCCGCCATGCATCTCGGTCAGGCGCTTGACGAGTGTGAGGCCGATGCCCAGGCCTCCCTCCGCGCGGTCGAGCGTGCGGTCGATCTGCGTGAACATCTCGAACACCGATTCCAGCTTCTGGGCGGGAATACCCATGCCGGTGTCAGCGACCGTGATCGTGACCTTTCCGTCACCGTGCGTGACCGTCAGGCTCACCAGCCCGCCAGCCGGCGTGTACTTGCAGGCGTTGTTGAGCAGATTGCCGAGGATCTGCATGAGACGCACCGGATCGGCGAAGACGTAGACCGGCTCCGGCGGAAGATTGACATGGAGCTGGTGGTGGGATGCCTCCGCGACCTGCCGGGTTGCCTCCACCACCTGATGCACAACTGACGCCAGTTCCACGGGCTCGCGGCGCAGCTCAACGCGGTCACGGGTGATCCGGCTCACATCGAGCAGGTCGTCCACTAGACGGACAAGCTGGCCGAGCTGCCTCTCCATGGTGCTGCGCGCTTGATCCAGCTGCGGCTTGGTGCATTCCGTGCGCTTCATGATCTCGAGCGTGTTCTGCAGCGGCGCGAGCGGGCCGCGCAACTCGTGCGCGAGGATCGCCAGGAAGACGTCCTTGCGTTGATCGCCCGCCTTGAGCTCCTGCATGAGCCCGGAGATCACGGCTTCGTTCTGCTTGCGGTCGGTGATGTCGCGCGCGGTCTTCGACATGCCCACCACCGCCCCTTGTTCGTCCATGATTGGTGAGATGGTGAGAGAGACGTGGACCCGCGTGGCGTCGTCGCGCTGCCGTACCGTCTCGAAGTGCTCGACACGTTCGCCGGCGCGGATACGCGTGAAGATCAACTCTTCTTTGGCTCTGCGGTCCGCAGGGATGATGAGCGAGATATGCTTACCGATCGCTGCCTGCGCGCGGTGTCCGAACAGACGCTCCGCGGCGGGATTCCAGCTCTGGATCACGCCCTGAAGCGACATGCCGATGATTCCGTCGCCGGACGATTCGACGATCGCCGCCAACGTGCGGGCGGTGGCCAACTGCGATTGCATGACTTGTTCATCGCGACGCTTGTCGTCGACATTGCGGAACACGAGAACACAGCCCAGCACTTCGCCGCCCACGCCACGGATGACGGCGGCGCTGTCGTCGATGGCGTGTTCGACGCCAGCTCTGGAGATGAGCACCGTGTGACTCTCGAGACCCACGACGACGCCTTTTCGCAGCGCCCGGCGCGCCGGACTTTCGACTGGTAAGCGGTTCGACTCCGTGACGATCCGAAACACGCTCTCGAGTGGTTTGCCAGCCGCCTCATCCGCCGACCATCCGGTGAGTGACTCTGCGACGGGGTTGAGAAAAGCGATGTTCTCAGCGGGATCGGTCGTGATGACGCCGTCGCCGATGCTTCCGAGCGTCACGCGCAGCCGCTCGTTCTGCTCGGCGAGGAGCTCTGCACTGGCGATGCGCTCCTGCAGATTGCGGGCGTTGAGCATGATGAGCATGCCGATCAGCAGCACGCCGATCGCGACCTCGAGAGTGCTCCACAACAGCAGCCGGTGGTAACTCCCACCGGCCTTCTGGCTTCGCTGGGTGAGAAGGCGTTGCTCACCCTCATCCAGAGCGGCGATGCCCGAACGGATCTCGTCCATCAATTCCTTGCCGCGGCCGGTCTCGACGAGTGCGACCGCTCCCTCGCGATCGCCCGCTCGCGTCAGGGCAATCGTTTCGCCCATCTCGGCCAGCTTGGCTCGAACGGCGATCTCGATTCGCGAGACGCGCGGCTGAAGTTCGGGATCGCCGGCAGTAAGCGCGCGCAGCCGCGTGAGGCAGGAGTCGATCGAGGGACGCGTCGCATCGTAGGGGGCCAGATAGGTCTCATCCCCCGTGAGCAGGAAGCCACGCTGTCCCGTTTCGACGTTCTGGATCTGGTAAAGCAGCCGCTGAATGTCGAGGCGCGCGTCGTGAGCCTCCAGAACGAGGCTCTGGCTCCGGGAGAGCCGACCGGAGTTCAGGTTGACACTGACGCTGCCAACGACGAGCAACAGCAGTACCATGAAGAATCCGAACGCTGACCGTTTCCCGAGGCGACGCAGGCGCGCCGCTTCATCGCCCGCTGCCGCGATGGGGCTTCGCAGCAGTCCGCTGGCCGGCACGAGGTCGGGCGCCAAGCGGTGGTAGCGACGTGCGAACTCCCCGAAAGCGATTGTGATCGCCATACTGATCGCGAAACCCGCGGCAGTGGCAAGCCCGCGCGTACTCTGGAGTAGGAACGAGCCGCGAGGCACGAAGAGCCAATAGTCGATCGCGAGGTAGCCGATGATCGCAGCCGCTGCGGCTTGACGCCATCCGCCGACCCAGACCGCTATCGCGACCGCACCGAATACGGTGATGAACGGCAGCGTGTCGAGGAGGACGGGATCCAAAAGCCACCGTGCGAAGATCGCAAGGCCCAGCGCAAGCGAGGTCATGAAATAAGTTGTGATGGGCTTTCGCACGATCACCTTTCCTGAATTTCTGCTCAGGCATGACGGGTGGGCCGCGAGTATCCGGAAGTAGATGGCAGGATACGTTTTTCCTGTGTCGATGGCAGGGTTCAACGCAGGTGTGGCGGGAAAGCACGAAGCAGCAACTCTCATGCCATAGGGGACGCTCAATACTTGCTGGTGCTATCGGCGGGTTGAACTGATAGGGCCGAATGACACTCAACGACTCCGATTCACGCCTTCAAAGGACAGGCTGAGACAGCTCAAGGAAATCCTTCTTGCCCAATTCGATCGAGAAGTCGAGCGGTCGCACCGGGCGCTCCAGCAGGTCGAAGAAGGCAGATGCAATTAGAGGCCGCACGAGCGGTCGATGATGTTCGGGTATCTGTGCGAGATGGTGGCCACCATCCCAAGCGGGATCGCGATTCAGGTCACGAAGAATGAGCTCGATGTCGCGCCGGCGGCGCCTACCGTCAAGAAAGAACCGTGTCTCACCAGCGGAGCGCTCACGCAGTCGCAGGAGAAGTCGGCGGCCGATTCCCGCGCGGCGCTCCTGAGTACGACAGACAAGCACCTGACAACGCCGTGAAAGCTGACGGCTCAAGGGACCGCGGCGCAGGAGGCCCCGCGCTTCGAAAGGGTCCAAGACACATTGCTTCACTGTGCGCACCATCGTGGCCAGATGACGGTGTATCTCCGGTTGCAGGCGGCGAAGGTCCCATCGATCTCTGGAGCCTCGGCCGACGACAAGGAGTTCTGCTAGGCCGCGCCGGGTGGACCGCGGGCCGGACGCGAATCCCGTTCCTACACTCCCGATGTAGGAATTTCCATCGTCGCTGTTGCCGTTCGAATTCATCGCGACCGTGCGCGAGATGGACGTGGCCCGCGGCCGCGCACTGAGCGCCCCAGTGGCTGAGGCAAGCACAGGCGCCGCCGAGGGTTCCGGGACGGCCCAGCGTGTGATGAGATCAAAGTGTTGGCTTGTTACCTGTAAGCAATTTCGAGATGAGAGCGTGGGATCGCGGGCGGGAGTTGAGCGAGCGGCCCGCATCTGCTGATATGCCCCTCCAGCAGTACGACAGCAGGGCGATCCATCACGCCGGAGAGAGTGCACGCATGCTCAGGATGAGCCCGTCCACGCGTCGCATGCTGACGATCGCGGTGAGCACCGCGGGGTTGGCGTCGTGCGCTTCGAGTGACAAACTCCCGGTGGCACCGGATGCGAACGCGTTGTATGCCAAGTACGGCGGGCATGCCACCGTGGTGGCCGTTGTAGACCTCTTCGTGACGCGCGTGGCGGGCGATCACCGCATCAACGCGTTCTTCGGGTCGGTGGCCAGTGACTCCACGCGTCTGAGCAACTTCAAAGCGCATCTGGTGGAGCAGGTCGCCGGACTCATGGGCGGCCCCGAGAAATACACTGGCCGCAGCATGGTGCACGCGCATCGCCACATGAACGTGCGCAGTTCGGATTTCGACGCGCTGGTGCAGGACTTCATCTTGACGCTGCAGGCTGCGGGCGTGGACCAGGCCGACATCAACGCCCTGACCCCGCGGCTTCTGGCGCTGCGGCAGCAGATCGTGGTCGACGCGAACCGCCCCTGAGGCGCGGCACCATCGTCTCGGCATCCGTGCGGACTCACTGCCGACGGTCTTCAAGCTCAAGGTCGCGACCGTCGCGGGCTCGACCGTGACGCCGCTTCAGACCACAGTGAATCGGGTACTGCAGGATTTCAAGAGGTCGGACGGAGCGCCGAATCCCGATTCGGCCGCGACATCCCCGGCCGACTGCGATCGGCCCGCGTGGCTCGTGTTCGCGCCAAGCGCTGCCACGGCAAGACGTACATCCAGAGGTTCGAGTTCACGGGCACCAATGGGAAGGTGACGGGCGTCCTGCTTTGCCGGCACAACAGCACGTGGAGCAATGCCGACCTGGATCACAGCGACATCGCGACGATCCTGCACAATTCTCAAGAACGGGCAGACGTGCTGGTTCAAGACTGACGACCACTACGGACCTGTGACGGCAAGCCTCACGTTCGAGGTGGCAGGTACGCCTCCGAGCGTGCTGTCGGTCCAGGCGATCGACGATTCCGTGGGGGTGGGGACCGCATTCAACGATCCGCTCCCGAACCGCAAACGCGTGGATGTGGACGCGACGCCGGGCGACAACATGTTCGTGAGTTGGTCGACCGGGAACCTTCAGCCCGGGACAGTGAATGTGCAGGAATCGATCCTGCCGCCGCTGGGCTCACCGACCTTGGCGTCGAGCGACGAGGCGGGCTTCTCGCTGGTGCCACTCTTCCCGGGCGCTTTGCAGACCTACACCGTGCGCTACGGCTGAGCGATCCCGCTTCGTTCTCGGGCGGGAACTTCTACCGCTTGGGTCTGGTCGTCGCGCCGTAGCGCTCTGCCCGCGAATTGACCGCTCGAGGCGCTCGCTCGTTGCCACGCAGCGAGCGCCCTTGCGTGCCGTCTGGGCGTTGGTGCGCTAGGCTGCGGGCAAGCGGTAGCTCCCGTTCGCATCCACCATCGAGGGCGTCATGACCAAGCGTTTGCTGTGGACCCTGCTCGCTGTCACTGCCATGGCTGTTCCCACGCTGGCCTCGGCGCAGACCTTCAAAGTGGAGAAGTCCAGCATCGGCGGTGACGGTGGAACGGACTACATCACCGCCGAGCCTGGCACGGGGCGTGTGTTCATTCCGCGTGGCGCGCACGTGATGGTGGTCGACGGCGCCACCAGAAAAGTCATCGGCGACATCGCCGACACGCCGCGTGTGCACGGCGTCGCGCTGGCGCTCAAGGCGGGCCATGGCTTCACCACCAACGGCGGTGATTCCACCGTGACCATGTTCGACCTCAAGACGCTCGCCATGATCCGCAGGATCAAGGTCGTCCAGGGCGGGCTCGACGGCATCATGTTCGACGAGAGCGACAACCTCGTGATCCTGACCAACCACAGCCGTCCGATCGGCACAGTGGTGGCGATCGATCCCAAGTCCGGCGACATCGCCGGCACGGCCGAGCTCGAGGACGACTCACCCGAGGGCGCCGTGGCCGATGGCAAGGGTCGCATCTTCGTGAACAACGAGAGCAAGAACACCGTGCAGGTGATCGACGTGAAGACCATGAAGGCCGTCGCATCGTGGCCGGTGGCGCCAAGCGAAGGCCCCACGGGCATCGCGTACGACCCCAAGACCAACCGCATCTTCTGCGGCTGCAGCAAGACCTCTGCAGTGCTCGATGCCGCTACGGGCAAGATCGTGGCGACGATCGCGAACGGCAATGGCGTCGACGCGCTGGGCTGGGATGCCGCGCAGAAGCTGATCTACATCCCTGCGGGGCGCGATAGCAATGTGACGATCGTGCACGAGGACTCGGCCGACAAGTACAGCGTGGTCGCCACGGTCACCACCATGGCGGGCGCCAAGACCATCGCGGTCGATCCCGTGAAGCACGCCGCCTATCTGTTCCAGCCCCAATACGGCCCGGCACCCGCCGACGCGCCGCCGGGACCCGGCGGCCGCCCGGCGCGCGGACCGGTCGTGGGCGCGTGGTTCTTTGCAGTGAGGCACTGAGCTTCTGGCGTCCTCGCACGACCCGGAAGTTCAACCGGGGCGTGCGAGAATCGCTGCCTCGATCGTTCGCACCGCCGCGTCGGCCTCCGCGACTTCGATGATCAGCTGCCGGTAGTGCTCGTGCTCGAGCTCGACCGCGATCGCATTCAGGCGATCGCTCACGTCCCAGAACACCAGATCGCCGTGCTGCAGGAAAGTTCCCGCGCGAAAGAGGCCGGGCACCGAAGTGCCCATCAGCTTGATCGCGTCGAAGATTCCCATGGCAACATCATTGCCGCGCCGCACGCCGCGGATGTGCGTGGCCGGGATACGCAGTTGCGAACGCATGGCCCAGAGCTTGTCCAGGCCTTCGACCGTGAACACGACCTGATCGGCTTCGACAGTGACGTTGACCATGACGTCCTCCTGGATGGCGCGGCGCTACTTCGCCTTTGCGGCACCTGCGCGGATGAGTGATTCCACATTCGTGATCACATGCAAGCGGTGGGTCACATCGACGCCCGAATCCTGCAGCAACAGAAAGCTGCCGTCGGGGAAGAGCGAATGCTCGTAGCCGGGCAGGTTCGCGTACGGGCCGCTGAAGATCTTCACTGGCGAGCCCAGGGTGGGCGGAGTGCCGGCTGCGGTAGGCGGTTCGTCGCTGGGTTCAAAGGAGGCTTCGTACCAGTCTCTTCCGTAGCGATACACGATATGGCGGCCGTCCGGCAGCCAACGCGGTTCCTCGCCGCCGGCCACCGACACGCGCACGCGCCGCGTGGGGGCTTGCACCGGCAGCACGTAGATCTCGGAGTGGCCGGCTTCGCTGAACGTGGTGGCGAGCCAGCGGCTGTCGGGCGAGAAGCGCCCGAGCGATGACAGGTTCGGCAGGACCGGGCCCGAGCGCGCGAATCCCGTGCCGGTGCCCAGATATCCGCCAAAGCTGTTGATCGACGTGCGCATCGCCCAATGCCCGTCGGGCGAGATCGCGCGCACGAGCGTGTCGCTGCGAACGAGCGTGTCGACCGTGCCCGTGCCGTCGAGATGCATGCGCATCGACGCGGACATCGCACTGATCGGCGGCGTCACGAAGTAGTCGATCGCGCGGCCGTCGGCGGTCCATGTGATGATGTTCGTCGCGTCGCCTACACGCTCGCGAGTGCCGCGGGCGATGTCGAGGATCCACAGCTCCTGTTTGCCCGCGGCCGGCCATAGCAGCGCGGCGATCCGCGTACCGTCGGGCGAGAGCTCGAACGCGTTGTATTCGGCCGCGGGCAGCGCGAGCGAATCGACACGCCCGTCGGCGTGCCTGCGCACGAAGTGCGTGAAGCCCGAGCCCGGGTCCGAGGCGTACACGAGCAGTCCCGGAACGGCGTCGTACTGCGCCAGGCTGCCGTTTGGGCAGATGCGCAGGTTGCTCGCGAGCTCCACCGGCTCGCCGAGCGGCTTCAGCTTGCCGGGCGACACCGGCACTCCCATGAGTAGGCCGCCCGCGCCATTGGCGGTGTAGAGCATCTGGTTCGATGCAAGCAGCCGCGGCGCTTGGCCGTGCAGGAGGTCGGCGAACGTCGCTTCGGATACCGGCTCGCGACCGTTCACGGTGAGCGCGCTCAGCTCGCCGGTCTCGATGTCCATCGCGCGCGCCTGTCGCACCGACGACCACAGCAGCGTCTTGGCATCGGGTGTGATCGCGGGGTCGTAACCGGCGTTCGGCGCCTTTGCGAGTGAGTCCAGCCGTCCGCCGCTCGCGCGCACACGCGTGAGGACACGGCCCTGGCGTTCGGACGTGAGCAGTCGCTCGTTGTCCTGCCATTGCACGCCAAAGGGCTCGTCGATGTCGGCGAGCGCCACGGGGCCCGCGCCGCCGATCTCGATCTTCTTGACTGCGCTGGTGGTGAGGAACGCCACCCA
>JANYBS010000172.1 GCA_025360715.1 Candidatus Eiseniibacteriota bacterium
GAAGTTCTGTACGCAGTGCGGCTCGGCCATAGCGCCGGCGGCTTCGGCGGCGGCGCCGACCGCGCCCGCCGCGCCGCCCGCCGCCCCTGCGCTCGGGCTCACTGAAGACGTGACGCGCACGTCGGGTCCCACGCCGAACACGCCCCTGCCGCCCACGTCGTCGCCGCACGGACGCTTCGAGCCGGGCACGCGCCTGGGCACGCGCTACCGGATCGTGGCACTGCTGGGCCGCGGCGGCATGGGCGAGGTCTATCGCGCCGACGATCTGGAGCTGGGCCAGTCGGTCGCGCTCAAGTTCCTGCCGCCCAGTGTGGCCACCGATCCGCGCGAGCTGGCGCGCTTCCGTAACGAAGTGCGTGTCGCGAGGCAGATCGCGCACCCGAACGTGTGCCGCGTGTACGACATCGGCGAGGCCGACGGCCATGTGTTCCTGTCCATGGAGTACATCGATGGCGAGGATCTCTCGGCGGTGCTGCGCCGCATGGGCCGGCCCACCGAGGACAAGGCGTGCGAGATCGCGCGCCAGGTCGCGTTGGGGCTCGCGGCCGCGCACGAAGCCGGCATGCTGCACCGCGACCTGAAGCCCGCCAATATCATGATCGATGGCCGCGGCCGCGCGCGCATCACCGACTTCGGCCTGGCCGGGCTCGCGGTGGAACTCGCGCGCAGCGGACAGGTGGCGGGCACGCCCGCGTACATGGCGCCCGAGCAGTTCGCCGACGGCACGGTGTCGGTGCGCTCGGATATCTATTCGCTGGGGCTAGTGTTCTATGAACTCTTCACCGGCAAGCGCGCGTTCGATGCCAAGAGCGCCGCCGAACTTCGCGCTCAGCACGACACCAGCTCGATCACCTCACCCTCCACGCTTGCGCGTGGCATCACGCCAGCGGTCGAGCGGCTCATCCTGCATTGCCTGGAGCGCGATCCGGATTCGCGCCCGCCCTCGGCGTACGCGGTGCTCGGCGCGCTGCCGGGCGGTGACCCGCTCGCGGCCGCGATGGCCGCTGGCGAGACGCCTTCGCCCGAGCTGGTGGCCAATGCCGCCGATCGCGGCGGGCTCGAGCCCATGTGGGCGCTCGCGCTGATCGCGGTGGTGATCGGCATGATCGCGCTCGCGAGCTGGCTGCTCACGCCCGACTACAAGGTGCTCAAGCAAGCACCCACGGCGCTCGAGGTGCGCGCCGAGGATGTGCTGCGCAAGAGCGGCGCATTCGATGCCCTGCCGGCCTACGTGGCCGGCACGTTCGCGCAGAACGGCGCGTGGGCCGAGTGGCGCTTCAAGCATCCCAAGGACCCCATGAAGGTATCTGCGCCGGCCTACTACTGGCGCCGGTGGGGGCCACGCCTGATCGAATCGCCGTACATCCATTCCGAGATCCCGGGCGTGAATGCGCCGGTGACTCTGGGCAACAGCGCGGCCATGGTGCTGCTCACGCCCGACGGCAAGCTGGTGGGATTCCGCGCCGAGCCGCCCGACAGCCTGCCTGCGCGCAACGGTGGCAGGCCCACATGGAACGCGTGGTTCGCCGCGTTCGGCATGGACAGCAGCGCGTACACGCCCGTCGCGCTCCCGCGGCCCGTTCCAGCGTTGTGCGATACGGCGATGGCCTGGCGCGGGCCTTCCCCGTGGGGCGCCGCGGATACCGCGACGATCCAGATGGGCGCTTCACGAGGACGGCTGACGCATTTCAGCGTGGTGAGTACGTGGGGTGTGCTCTCGACCCCGGTCGACAAGCTCCCCCCGGACGAAACGCCGCCTTTGGATCTGCTCTTCACGATCGTCTTCTCGGTCATCCCGGACCTGCTCGCGATCTATTTCACCATGCGCAATCTCCAGAACGGCCGCGGCGACTGGCGCGGGGCGACGCGCATCGCCGTGTTCGTGTTCCTCATGAACTGGGGCGAGGCGATCTTCGCCACGCATCTCTCCGAAGTGGGCGTCGACGGCGTGCTCGGCGACCTCTTCTTCGGCCGGGCCATGGGCCATGCGCTCATGCACGCGATGGAGATGTGGTTCGCGTACGTGGCGCTCGAGCCGTTCGTGCGGCGCATCTGGCCGCGCGTGCTCGTGTCATGGACCCGGATGCTCACCGGGCGCTTGCGCGATCCGCTCGTGGGCCGCGACCTGCTGATCGGCGTCGCTCTGGGGTGTGCCATCACCGCGCTGAACCTGGCGACGTTCGCATCCGGGCAACGTCTGGGCTGGACCACGATCCCGGTGCTCGCGGGCGGTGGGGTGTTCGAGGCCGCGGGCAGCCCCGGCTACGAGGCCGTGCGTATCTGCTACGCGGGGTCGGTCTGCATCCTGGGCGTGCTGCAGTCGCTCTTCGTGCTGCTGCTCGTGCGACTACTGACGCGACGGACCGATGTAGCGGTCGCAGCCACTTTCGCGCTGTACGTCTTCAACAGCTCGTACGGTGGCGTGTCGCAGGTGGGCTGGGCGATCGCGCTCATCTCCGGAGTCTTCGCGTCGCTCGGCGTGCTGGTCACCATCCGCGTCGGCCTGCTCGCCTCGGC
>JANYBS010000205.1 GCA_025360715.1 Candidatus Eiseniibacteriota bacterium
GACCTCGCCGCAGTTGGGCCAAGGCGACGTGGCGGTGCCCAGCATCCAGAAGGCAGGCCAGCCGCCATTGTTCAGGTCAGGTACCTGAACGCGCGTCTCGAGCATGCCGTACTTGACCGAGACGAATGACTTACTCACGACTTTGCCCGAGGTGTACTGCGTCGGATTGCCCCACTGATCCACAAGGCCGGCGCCGCTCTCGTGCTTAGCGATGATGCGCAGCGCCTTGTTGCCGGGCTCGCCAGGCACATCGGCGATATCCACGTTCTCGTTGCGGTAGAACTCGAGTTCGCCGTTGCCCCAGCCCCAGCTGCCATTGCCGGTGACCTTGAGCCAATGGTCGAGCATATTGAAATTGTCCTCGTAGAGCAGGGGACCGACCTGGGCGTGCGCCACACCAGCGGCGGCGACCATCAAGGTCAGGGCGAGGATGAACTTCCGCATGAGGCGTACTCCCGGTTCGCAGTCCCTAAACGCCGGGCGGGGCGCGAATGCCCGTCCGTGGCGGCAGACACCGGATAGCCCCGGTGGCGCGAAATAGATGGTAGACTTTGTTCGGTTGCCGTACAATGTCAAAGTCGTACGCCAGACCCCTGACCGCTCGGCGAGCTCGATCCTGCATGCCAAGGCGTTCTCCACCGGGCCCGGCGCATCGGCGGTGTGACTTCTCCGGCTGCGCGAAGCGGTTCTCACCGCGACTGCATTCCCGTTTCCGACATACGGAATCACGTCCCTAGGGAACGGAGAAGAACGATTGACGGAAGGTGGGTTTCACATGAAGTCACTGCGCAACGTGTTCCTGGGCGCCCTCGCGATGGGCTGCATGACGGCAACGGTCAGCATGGCCGCGCCGAACCTCTTGGGCAATCCCGGCTTCGAGACCGGCGTACTGGCTCCTTGGGCGATCGTCGGCGGCGCAGGCCCCAACGCTACCGTCACCGTCGGCTCGCCGGACAACGGCCCCACGCTTCCGGGCACGCACCATGCGTTCCTGAGCAATCACGCCGAAGCCAACGGCCTGACGCTGGCGCAGACGACCGGTCTCGGCACCGGCGCTCCTGGCACGGTGTTCTACTCGTACGACCTCAAGACGGGCCCGACCGCTAACGGCGGCGTCTTCTTCGTCGAAATCTTCGCGCAGAACGCCGTTGGCGCCGTGATCGGCAATGCCGGCCTGCAGGGCAACTACACGCCCGCGAACTGGACGCACTTCAGCGGCTCGTTCAACGCGCCGGCGAACACGGATCACTTCACGATCCAGTTCGAGGCCCCGACGGGCGCCGTCATCGGCAGCATCTCGAGCATGGAAGTCGACAACGTCTCGCTCAACCAGAACCTGCCGGTGGGCGTGAAGAACACGACGTGGGGCCGGATCAAGCAGCTCAACCGCTAGTCCCGCAACACAGGCACTCACGACGCGGCCATCCTCTTCTTGAGGGTGGCCGCTCGTGCTTGGGCGCTCGTGTTCATGTAGATTCTCAAAATGCCCATCACCCCCGGTACCAAGCTAGGCCCCTACGAGATCGTCGCGCCTCTGGGCGCTGGCGGCATGGGCGAGGTCTATCGCGCCAAGGACACGCGGCTTGGCCGCGACGTCGCGGTGAAGGTCCTGCCGCAGCACCTGAGCGCCAACGCCGAGATACGCACGCGCTTCGAGCGCGAGGCGAAGACCGTCTCGAGCCTGAACCACCCGAACATCTGCACACTGTTCGATGTGGGCCGCGAGGGCGATACCGACTATCTGGTGATGGAGCTGATCGAAGGCGAGACGCTGAGCGCCCGCATCGCCCGCGGGCCGCTCGCGGGCTCCGAAGTGCTGCGCCTGGGCGCGCAGATCGCCGACGCCCTCGACCGCGCGCATCGCGCCGGCGTGATCCACCGTGACCTCAAGCCCGGCAACGTCATGCTCACCAAGAGCGGCGCCAAGCTCATGGACTTCGGCCTCGCGCGCGCGACCGGCCTGGCGGGGCCCGTCTCGGGCAGCGCGTTCAGCTCGATGACCGCGCTCACGCAATCGCCCACGGTCGCGCAGGCGCTCACCGCCGAGGGCACGCTCGTGGGCACGTTCCAGTACATGGCGCCCGAGCAGCTCGAAGGCAAAGAGGCCGACACGCGCAGCGACGTGTGGGCGCTCGGCTGCGTGCTCTACGAGATGGCCACGGGCAAACGCGCATACCAGGGCAAGAGCCAGGCGACGCTCATCTCGGCGATCATGACGAGCGAACCGCCGGCCGTGACTTCAGTCACACCGTCAACGCCTCCGGCGTTGAGCCGCCTCATCGCCGGGTGCCTCAATAAAGAGCCCGACGACCGCGTGCAGACCGCGCATGATGTGAAGCTGCAGCTCGAGTGGATCCGCGAGGCCGGCTCGCAGTCCGGTGCACAGGCGCCCGTGCACGTGCGTCGGCGCACGCCCGCTTGGCTGCCGTGGACGGTCGCGGCCATCGCGGTCGTGGCGGCCATCGCCGCGCTTTTCCTGCCGCGTGGCGCGGGAGAGGGCAAGGGCGCCATCGTCGCGGCGATACTGCCCGCGGACGGGACTACCCTTTCACCGTTCTGGGGACATCTGGCGCTCTCGCCCGACGGCCGTGCGATCGCTTACTGCGCAAGTGATTCGGTCGGGCTCGCGATCTGGGTGCGGCCATTGG
>JANYBS010000242.1 GCA_025360715.1 Candidatus Eiseniibacteriota bacterium
ATCGTCGCCGTCGCCAGCACGGCGAACCCCGTCGTGCGCTTCACGACACGCCGCCGGGGACCTCCACCAACTCGCGGAGGCGCTTCAGTGCGCGGGTGCGGATCTGCGAGATGCGCGATTCGGAGACGTGCATGACCTCGCCGATCTGCCGCAGGTTCAGCTCTTCGTAGTAGTAGAGCGAGAGCACCATGCGGTCGCGCGAGCCCAGTTTCTGGAAGGCTTCGCGCAGGCGCGCAAGCGTTTCTTCGTCATCGAGCGCCGCGCCGGGCTCGGCCGCGAGCAAGTCGGCGATGCTCTCCGACAGGCGCGGCTCGTGATCCTCCCCACCATCGCCGCCGGAATCCAGCTGCAGCAGGATGCGACCGTCGGTCTCTTCCTGCCAGCGATAGAGCATGCCGAGTTCGATGTTCAGCTCGGCACACAGCTCCTCATTCGAGGGCTGCCGGCCCAGGCGCTGCTGCAATTCATTGCGCGCCGTGTTGAGCAGGCGGCTGCGCGTGCGGATCGAGCGCGGCATCCAGTCGCGCCCGCGCAGCTCGTCGAGCATGGCGCCGCGGATGCGCGGCATCGCATAGGTGCTGAACGCCAGGCCGCGATGTTCATCGAAGCCCTCAAGCGCCTGCACGAGTCCAAGTGTGCCCGCGCCGATCAGGTCGTCGATCTCGATCTCGCGAGAGATGCGCCGGGCCAACTGATGAGCGCTGTGATGCACAAGGCCGAGGTATCGATCGAGCAGCAGAGCTCGCGCGCGGGTGTCCCCGTTGATCCGGTAACGAGCCCACAGCGCTTCGGTGAGATCACTCATGAGGCGATTCCCCTCGTCTCCATCCCCTCGGACGGGACCTGGTCACTCGGTGAGAGCAAACGGGCCACGATGGTGCCGATCCCCTGCACCTCCGTCTCGAGCATGGCCCCGGGTCTGCGCGCAGCGAGCCGAAGTGCTTCTTGCTCGTGCAGGCAACCCAGGTACCCGATGTCGCGGTTCAGGAACCGCTGCGCCGCGAGCCGGAGGCGGTCATGGACCGCCTGTCCTTCTTCATCGGCATCCACGCGGTTGACCATCACCTCCAAAGCGAGGCTGGGCAGCTGCAGATGACAGATCTTCATGAGTGCGTAGGCGTCGCTAAGAGCCGCGGGTTCCGGGGCCGTGACGACGATCAGGCGCGAAGCGCGGATGCCCGCCGCCCGCACCACGCTCTCGAGCCCGGGCCCGCCGTCCACGATCACCGCGTCGAAGCGGTCGTAGAGCCCGCTCAGGCGGTGATGCAACCGGGCGCGGTCGATCGCGCCAAGGCCATAGAGCGTCTCGGCACCGGAGTCGGCCGGCAGCAACGACAATCCCGGCGCCACCGGCACAAGCAGATCGGCGGCCGTGACGTCACCCGCGAGCAGCGCCGTCAGAGGCGCCGCCGGGCGCACGCCGAGCAGGATGTGCAGGTTGCCTTGGTTCTGTGCACCATCCAGCAAGAGCGTCCGCTTGCCGGCACGCGCGAACTCGCGCGCCACGGCAACGCTCAGGACCGACTTACCCACGCCGCCCTTGCCGCTGCCGAATACGATCGCGTCGCGCTCGCCGCTCGCAAGCGTCTCGGCGCGCGTGGGCGCCTCGCGCAGCGCTGCCGCCTGGTCTCTCACCGCGCACCTGCGACAAGCAACTGTTCCAAGGCATTCGCCGACGCATGCGTGACCTGAGGCGCGCTCTGCAGGTCGCGCGGGACTTCCTGTCCATCGGTGAGCCAGCGCATGGGAAGCGCGAACTGCGCCGCCAGCTCGAACACGCCGCGCTCATCGGGAAACTCATCCAGTTTCGTCGCGAGCAGGTGTGTCACCCCCAGCGCTAGGTGCGCGCTGATCACGCGGCGCGCGAGCGCCGGCTGCAATCCGGCGGGCAGCACCATGTGTACCTCGTCGGGCGTCAACTCCAGCAAACGCGCTTGAGTGTCGCGCAGGTCCGCCGATGCGCGCGGCCCACGGCCGGGCGTATCGATCAGGATCACATCGCAGTCGCGAAGGCGCTTCATCGCGCGGGCCACATCGCCGGCATCCCAAACCACCTCGAACGGCATCTTCGAGAGCTCGGCATATTGCTTGGACTGCTCGACCGCACCGATGCGATACGTATCCAGGCAGATGAGCCCCACGCGCTGGCCCGCAAAGGCCAGCGGGTGATTCGCCAGCTTGGCGATCGTGGTGGTCTTGCCGGCGCCGGTCGGACCGACGAGCGCGATCACCCGCGGCCGCCGCTTCTCGCGCCGCGCGGGCGCGCTCTTGAACGGCCATGCCAATCGCGGCGCCTTGGGACGGCGCGACGGCGCGGGCGCGGGCCTCGCGGGCTTGGGCGTCTGTGAGGCCGGGATCTCCGACGACGGAGCTTCCTCCAGGTCCCAGAAGCTGGGTGGGGCCTGCCGGAGCGCGTCACGGCGGTGCGGCGCGGGCGCAGGCTCTGCCTTGCGGTAGCGCTCCGCAGGCGTGCGCGGGAAGGTGTCCGGCGTTGCGGCACGCGCGGACGGCGCCGTGCGCGCGACTTGCGCCGCGCGTGCCTGCTGCGCCATCAGCACCGCCGTGGCGGGCACGGGTGCCGCCCCGCGTCCGCGGCGCGCTTCGTCCTCACGATGCTGGCGCTCGGCGGTCACCGGATCGGCTGCCACCAATTCGAACGCGAGCCTGCGGCCGTCGACGATCCGTCGCACGCTCACGACCACAGCGTCATCCCCGAGCATCTGCTGCGCGCGCGCCATGAGCGCGGGCACATCCGTTCCGGTCAGGATCTCAAGCGGCATCGTTCAGCTCCCACATGCGGATGGTCTGGATCGGGGTCTGCGTCGGCAGCTCGGAGATCGAGATGACGGGCAGGCGCGGCAGGATCGGCTCGACGAGACGGCGGATACCGACGCGAAGTGCCGGAGGCGTGATGAGCGGCGGGTACTGGCCGTCGGCCATGTTGTCGTGCGCGAGAGCGTTGAGCGCCTGCAGTGCGCGCGTCAGGTCCTCGGGCTCGAGCGAGCGCCCCCCTTCGCGGGCGCGCGGGCTGAAGAGTTGCATGAGCCCGACTTCCAAGCGCGGCCCCAGCGTGAGCGCGCGGATCGTCTGCTGCTCGCCGCCAAGCATCTGCACGATCACCGCCGACAATGCGCGGCGCACATGCTCTACGAGCATCTCGGGATCCTTGGTCGTCTCGGCCGCATCCGACAGGGTCTCCAGAATCGTCGCCAGGTCGCGGACCGGCAGGCCTTCCTTGAGCAGCTTCTGCAGCACGCGATGCACCACGCCGAGCGAGAGCTTGTTCGGTACAACGTCGTCGACCAGTGCGGGATGCTTCTCTTTGAGGGCATCGAGCAGGTCGCGCACGTGCTGACGCGTGAGCAGCTCTCCGGCGTATTGCCGGATCGTCTCCATGAGATGCGTGGCCAACACCGAGGGCGCCTCGACCACATTCCAACCGAGCGTCTCGGCGCTCGTGCGCTGCTCGGGCGAGATCCACACGGCGCGCAGCCCGAAGCTCGGGTCCTTGGTCGTGATGCCGTCGGGCGTGCCGATGGTGCCGCCGGTATCGAGTGCCAGCTGATGGCGCGGCAGTAGCTCGCCCGACGCGATGCGTGAACCGCGCATGCGGATGACGTATTCCTGCGAGGGCAGCTGGATGTTGTCGCGGATGCGCACGGGCGGCACGAGCACGCCCAGCTCGAACGCCAACTGTTTACGCAGGATGCCCACGCGCTGCAGCAGGTCGCCGCCCTGCGCCTCGTCCACGAGCGGGATGAGCGCATAACCGATCTCGAGTTCCAGCGCCTCGAGCGCCAGCACATCGCGGATCGCCGGCGCGCCCACAGGTGCATGGCCCTCGACCGGCGACGGCTGGGCGTCGATCACCGCCTGCGCGTCTTCGCGGTCGTGACGCTGGCTCACGAACCACCCGAGTAACGCGATGCCGCCCGCCAGCGAAAGGAACGGCAGCATCGGCAGGCCCGGCACAAGCGCGAACAGCGCCAGGATGCCGCCGGCCGTGTACAGCGACTTGGGGTCGCGGGTGAGCTGCCCGGCGATGTTGATCGCCATCGAGCCGCCGGTCGAGCCATACGTGACGAGCAAGCCCGACGCGGTGCTCACGATGAGCGCGGGGATCTGCGTGACCAAGCCGTCGCCGACCGTGAGCGAACTGAATGTGCGAAGTGCGTCGCCCGCGCTCATGTGGCGCTGCGTGATCCCGATGATGAAACCGCCGACCAGGTTGATGCCGGTGATCACCAGACCCGCCATGGCATCGCCGCGCACGAACTTCGCGGCGCCGTCCATGGATCCGTAGAAGTCTGCGTAACGGCTGATCTCCTCGCGGCGGCGCTTGGCCTCGGTCTCGTCGATGAGTCCGGCGCTGAGGTCGGCGTCGATGCTCATCTGCCGGCCCGGCATGGCGTCCAACGTGAAGCGCGCCGCGACTTCTGCGACGCGGCCGGCGCCCTTCGTGATGACCATGAAGTTGATCACCACGAGAATGAGGAAGATCACGAGGCCGACGACGACGTTGCCGCCGATCACGAAGTTGCCGAAGGCAGCGATCACCTGGCCGGCATGGCCGGTACTCAGGATGAGTCGCGTCGTACTCACATTGAGGCCCAGGCGCAAGAGCGTGATGAGCAGCAACAGGCTCGGGAAGATGCTGAACTCAAGCGGGTCTCGGCTCGACATCGTGACCAGCAAAACGACGATGCTCAGCGCGAAGCTGAGTGCGAGCAGCGCGTCCAGAAGAAAGGGCGGCAACGGCAACACGAGCAGCGCGACGACGATGACCACGCCGACCGCGAGCAGCATCTCGCCATTGCCCGACAGCACGCGCTTCACGCCGGCGGGCAGGATGCCCGTGCCTGCCGGGACCGCCGCGGTGCCGCGGCCACCACGGCCGCCGCCCGCTGCTCCGCCGCCCCCAGCGCCACTCGCAGGCGCGGCACTCGGAAGGGTCACGCTGCTCACGCGGCCACCGCGTTGCTACCGTCCAGATAGCGCGGCGCGCGCTGGCGGTAGACGAAGGCCAGGATCTCGGCGACGGCGGCATAGAGCGCCGGCGGGATCGGCTTGCCGATCACGCACGTGGCCAGCAGGGCACGCGCGACCGGACGGTTCTCGACCATCGGCACGTGGGACTCGCGCGCGAGCTGCTTGATGCGCTCGGCCAGCTTGCGTTCGCCCATGGCGACCACGATCGGCGCCGAGGCGACGTCGGGGTCGTAGCGCAGCGCCACGGCGACGTGCGTCGGGTTGGTGATCACCACATCGGCCGACGGCACCGCCTGGAGCATGCGCTGGCGGGCCCGCTGGCGCTGCATCTGGCGGATGCGGCCCTTCATCTGCGGATCGCCTTCGCTCTCCTTGTTCTCCATGACCACTTCCTGCTTGGTCATCTTGAGGCTCTGCTCGTGGCGCACCATCTGCCAGCCGAAGTCGGCGCCGGCCAGGATGAGGAAGCCCAACCCCGTCATGAGCACGAGCTTGTAGCCGAGCGAGCGCATGACGACGCTGATCACCCCGGGGCCCGTCTCGGCGAGTGACATGAGCTCGGGCCAGCTGCCGCGGATCACCATGTAGGTGACGAGGCCCAGCGCCGTGAGCTTGAGGATCGACTTGAGCAGCGTCACCAGCGAATCCGGGCTGAACATGCGCTGCAGGCCCTTGGTGGGATTCAGGTTCGTGAGCTTGGGGGTGACGGGCGAGAGCGACATCGCGCCGCGCGTCTGCACGAGGTTCGTGAACGCCCCGACGGCCATGGTCGCCGCCGCAAACGGCATCAGCGCGCCCAGCAAGCCATAGGTGATGGTGCGCATGATCACGACGGCTCCGCCGGGCGTGAGTTCACCCGCCGAGAGCGCGCCTGCGGACTCGCGCAACACACGCTTGGCGAAATCACCGAGTGCTGTGCCGCCGGCCATCGACAGAGACGCCGCTCCGACCAGCAGCACCGCTGCGGTCGTGAGCTCCTGGCTCTTGGGGATCCGGCCTTCGTCGCGCGCCTGTTGACGCCGCCTGGCGGTGGGGTCTTCGGAGCGTTCCGCGCCATCTTCGTTCTCGGCCACAGGGTCCTCGCTAAGGCTGCAGGTGGAGGAGCATGTGGTCGATGCCGTTCGGCAGGCCGTTCATCCAGCCCGAGAACGTACCGGCGACGATCGGCAGCGAGGCCGCGAACATGAGCAGGCCGATCCCGACCGTGATCGGGAACGACACCATCATCGCGTTGAGCTGCGGCACGGCCTTGCTCAGGATCGCGAGCGCGATGTTCGTGAGCAGCAGCGCCACCATGACGGGCGCAGCGGCACTGACCGCACAGGCGAAGAGCTGGCCACTCAAGCTGGTCACGGCGGGCGCGCCGCCGGCAAAGTCGAAGCCCTGCCCCGGCGGCAGCACCTTGAGGCTCGCGGCGAGGCCCTTGAGCAGCATGAGGTGGCCGCCCATGGTCAGGTACACGAGCATGGCCAGCACGCCCGATAGCGGCGCGATGCCCGGCACCTGGAGCTCGGGCACGGGCGAGAAACTCGCCGCGACCGAGAGGCCCATCTGCATACTGAGCACCTCGCCCGCCAGGCCCACAGCGGTCACGAGCACCGACGCCGCCAGGCCGATCACGATGCCGATGGCCATCTCCGAGGCCACTGGCAGCGGCAGCTGGATCACCTGCTCAGGCATGTTCACGATCGGAGCCGACGGCAGCAGCAGCGCCGCGAGCACGACAGTGAGCGCCGCGCGCACCTGGCGCGGGAACATGGGTGCCGACCACATCGGCGCTGTGAGCATGAGGCCACCGATGCGTGCGGTGATGAGCACGAACACGGGCCAATGCTCCGGCGACATCGCCGTGCGCAGGAAATCGGGGATCGGCAGCATCAGCCCGCGACCGCCGGCAGGCTGCGCAGCACGCCCGCCAGATATTCGACGAGCTTCGTGAGCACCCACGGCAGCGTGAGAATGAACACGAGCGCCAGCGAGAGCAGCTTGGGGATGAACGTGAGCGTCTGCTCCTGCAGTTGGGTGACCGCCTGGAAGAGACTCACAAGGATGCCCACCACCAGCGCCGTCGCCAACAACGGCGCAGCGACCAGCAGACTGAGCATCACGGCATGCCGCACGAGATCCACAGCGAGTTGTCCCGACATGTCATACCCTCACTTGAAGCTGGAGACGAGATTCTGCACGACCAGCGTCCAGCCATCGGCCAGCACGAACAGCAACAGCTTGAGCGGCATCGAGATCATCACCGGCGGCAGCATGAACATGCCCAGGCTCATGAGGACGGAGGCGACGATGACGTCGACCACGACGAACGGCAGGTAGATGACGAAACCCATCTGGAACGCAGTGCGCAGCTCACTGATGACAAACGCCGTCACCACCGTGAGGATGGGCAGGTCGTCGTCGGTCTTGATCTCGGTGATGCCGCTCATCTGCGCGAACGTCTCCAGATCCGACTCGCGCACGTTGCGGAGCATGAATGCGCGAAACGGCTTGAGCGCCAGGTTGTAAGCGTCGGCCTGCTGGACCTGGCCGGTGAAATAGGGCTGCAGCGCGGTGCGGTTCGTCTCCTCGAGCACCGGGTGCATCACGACGCCGGTGAGCAGAACCGCCAGCGCGACCATGAGCTGGCCCGGCGGCGTGGTCTGCGTGCCCAGCGCAGAGCGCAGGAAGTGCAGCACGATGAGGATGCGCGTGAAGCTGGTCATGAGCAGGAACAGCGCCGGCAACAACGTGAGCACACCCAGGAAGACCACCAGGCCCACAGCGCCATTGAGATGGATCTGGTCCTTGCCCTCGCCCACGCGGATGTCGACCTGCGGCAGCGGCGGCGGCTGTACGACGGGCCCCTGCACACCAGGCGCATGCGCGACCGCGGCGGGCGGAACTTTGGCGACGACGCCCTTGGCGGGCGGCGGCACGGTCATGGCCGAGGCCGGCGCCACGACCGCCGCGCAGCCCAGCGCGATCACGAGCGCGAGCATGCCTGCGCCCGCGCGCGAGGCGCGCGTCAGGCCACCGAGCAGCGTGGAGAGGTCGAAGGCGGGCGCCGGCAGGGCGGCGCCACCCGAGACGCCGAGTGCCCGGTCGCGGTCCTCACCTTCGAGCTCGGCGAGCAGCGACGCGCCACCGGTCTCGGCCAGCGCGACGAGCAGCACGCGTGAGCCGACCTGGAGCACAGCGACGCCCTGGCGCTGGCCCAGCGATGCGCGCTGCAGCACGCGCACCGGCAGGCCCCGCATGGCCGGCACGCTGCCGGGCGCCATGCGCTTGAGCAGCGCGAGCGCCAGGGCGCACAGACCGAGCGTCACCGCGAGCGCGGCGACAAGCCCCACCCAGCTCGAACCGATCACGCCGCGGCTTCCACGTTGGGGCCACCGAGCACGCGCGTCACGCGCACGCCGAAGTGTTCGCCCACGACCACGACCTCGCCTTGCGCGAAACGGCGGTCGCTCACATAGATGTCGACGGGCTCACCGACGATGCGATCGAGCTGCACGACCGAGCCGATGCCGAGTTGCAGGATGTCCTGCACCGTCATGTTGGCGCGTCCGATCTCGATCGCGACCGGCATGGAGACGTCGAGCAGCGCGTCGAAGCCGGTCATGGCGCTGGCTTCATCGCCGGGCACCTCGACGAGCGACGGGATCGCGGGGTTCGCATCGTTGAGGCTCACTGCACCCTCCCTTGCTTGGACTGGATCGGCCGCTCCGCAGCCGGCTTCGTGACTCGATCGGTGACCCGCAGCGACAGGTGACGGCGCACCTGGCCGAGCGTGCCCTCGAACCGCAGGCGTTCGTTGATCAGGATCTCGACCGGCTCATCGGTGGCATGACCGATGAGCAGGATCTTGCCCGGCGCCAGCTCGCCGAGCTGGCGTGCGCTGAGCCAAACGATCGGGAACCGCGCCGCGACGCTCACCTGCGCGTGCTGCAGGCTCGCCTCGACCTGCATGCGGCTCTGCGCGGCGCCCTCGATCCGGGCGTGCGCGCGCGTGCCGCCCTTTTCTTGGAGAAACGATTCGAGTGAAGCCATGGGTAGACAAAGCGTCATGAAGCCCGTGAAGTGATTCGAGCGGATCTCGAGGTTGGTCACGAGCACGTTGTCCTCGCGGCTCGTGATCTGCAGCATCTCCGGATTGGCTTCGAATCCGATCACGCGCGGCTCGAGCGCCAGGTGATCCGCCCACGCTTCGCGCAGCAGGCCGAGCGAGCGCTCCGCGACATTGCGTACGACGCTCTGCTCGAGCGGCGTGAGTGGACGCTGGATCGACTGCGGGTCGCCGGGGCCGCCGAACAAGCGGTCCACGAGGTGGAATGCGAAATCCGTGCTCAGGTCCATGGCGCCCTCGCCGCCCAGGCGGTCGCCGATGTGGAACGTGAATGCCGCGCAGGGCGTGCCCAGCGAAAGGACGAACTCCGAGAACATGGCCTGTTCGACGCTGCCGACCACGACGTCGATCGGCTGACGCAGCAGAGACGCGAGCAAGCTCTGCATACCCATGGCGAAGCCTTGGTAGATGGACTCCAGATTCGCGCGACGGTCCTTGGAGACCCGCGGCGGGCGGCTGAAGTTGTAGGGAACGATGTCATCGGACGCGACCGGCGCCAAAGGCACTGGCGTCGTCTTCTGTAGGATGGCGTCGATCTCGCGCTGGGTGAGCGAGTCGGCGGTGACCTTGCCGCCCGAGCTCGTGCGCTTCAGGAGGGAGTCGACGTCTCTCTGGTTCAGGGCATCGCTCATGGTCGTTCCTACTGGATCACGAACTGCGGAAGGTAGACCTTGAGCTCTGTGTTCTGGTCGTCCTTGTCGAGGACGGTGCGAACCGTGACCGAGAGCTTCGCGCGCAGGGAGTCACGGCCGCCGACCGCGTTGATCTGGTCGAGCGTGGTGTTCGTGAGCGTCGTCAGCACGCGGTCGCGCAGTTCCACCTCGTGCTCACGGAAGACGTCGACGAGCTTGTCGTCCTCGGGCTGGATCACCACGCTGCACATGAGGAAGCGGCCGCCGCCGGAACCCGCGGGGTTCACGATGATGTTGTCGATCTTATAGACGCTGGCCTTGCCGGCTTCGCCTTCCTTGCCCTTCTTCTTGTCCTTCTTCTTGTCCTTCTTGTGCGGGTCCTTGGCAGCCGCGACTGCGGCTGCCTGCCGGGCCTTGATGACCTGAGGCGCCACGAGCAGGCTGCCGAGCACAGCGCCCGCGCCGAGCGCGACGACGATGACGGCGATCAGGACGATCGGCGCCGGACCCGCGCTGTCCTTCGCGGCCGGAGCCGCAGCACCCCCGGTGGTGCCCTCGGCCGGAGTGGTCTTCTCTTCGCTCATGCCCGCCTGTCCCCAGTCGTGAAGGTGGTGTGGGAACTTCCTGTTCCACCCGCACTCTGCAATGGCTGTACCACCGGCCCGGCAACTCGCGAAGGCGACGGCACGGGCGATGGAAATGGCGGAAAACAGGGAAGTTGGCGGGACTGGGCGCCGGGGGGACCGGCGGCTCCGGCAGGGGATGCCGGAAGGCTGCGGCAGCAGCGCAGGCAAGCTCTTCCGCCCCGGCCGGAAGCTCCTGCCGGATGCGGAAGCGGCGGCGGGTGGGGCGCTCGCGCGCCCCGCCCTGCCGCTTCTGGGATCAGCGCTTGAGGTTGACCAACTCGTTCAGCATCTCGTCCGCAGCAGTGATGACGCGGGCGTTCGCCTGGAAGCCACGTTGGGCGATGATCATGTTCGTGAACTCCTGCGAGATGTCGACGTTCGAGCCCTCGAGTGAACCCGGGGTGATCGTCGACGTGATGGTACCGCCCGCGAAGCCCACGACCGGGCCGCCGGAGTTGGCCGACTCGAGGTAGGTGTTGTCGCCCGAGCGCAGCAGACCCGACGGGTTCGTGAACTGTGCGAGCGCGATCTGTGCAAGGCTGCGACTCACACCGTTCGTGAAGTAGCCCGTCACGACGCCCTTGGTGTCGATGCTGATGTTCGTGAGGCTGCCGGCCTGGTAGCCGTTCTGGCTGTTCACGACCGAGTTGGTCGGGTTCGCGAACCCGGCCAGACCATCGATGCCATTGATCGTGCCAGGGTTGATCGTCACCGCGAACGGCGCGGCACCGGCCGTCGGCGTGATCGTGACGTTCGAGCCGCCGCCGGGATAGGTGAACGACGCGAGACTGCCGGTGTTACTGAACGTGACCGTACCGGTGCCGGCCGGCGTGACGGTCGCCGACGAACTGGCGACCGTGTACGTCCACGTACCGGGGCCCGTGTTCGTGAAGTCGAGCGACAGGTTGTGCGGCGTGCCCGTGCCATCGTAGACCGTGATGCCCATCGAGTGCTTATCGCCGACCGCCGCGCTCGCGTCGAAGTTGCCCGAGAGCGTGATCTTGCTGGTCGCTTGCGCCGGCGCCTTGTCGCCCAGCCGCAGCTGCACATCGCCGATGGCGGACGCAGCAGAGAAGTTGCCCTGGGAGTCGGCGTTGATGCCCTG
>JANYBS010000248.1 GCA_025360715.1 Candidatus Eiseniibacteriota bacterium
CGAAGTCGGGATCCGACTGCTCGAGCGCCGAAAGCGCCACGAGGCCGTTGTCGGCCTCCACCGTGTCCACGTTGACGTGGCTCAGGAGGCGCTTGACGACGGCTCTTGCGGAGCGATCCGGGTCGACGACGAGGGCTTTCACGGTCAGCCTCTCATCGAGAACAGCTCGACGTCACACGGATCCAGCGACTGCTGCTGGACGGCATTACAGCTCGCGCTGTCGAGCGGCTGGCGATAGCGCGCGACCATGTCCTCGAACTGCAGGCTCTGCACGGTCATGCCCGTTGGCGACCGCTCCAGCATCTCCGGGTCTGCCGGGCGCGTGCGGGCAGCGGACGCGATGGGAGCATCATCCTGCGACGTCGCCAACGTCGGGATTTCGTGTTCCGGCATGATTTCCATCCGTGATCGAGGGAGTTGTACGAGTCTGGTCCTGTGCGGACGTTGTTGAGAGTTCGAGGCGTCAAGGATCAGGCCTTCGGAACCACCTTGCCGATGACTTGAAGGAGCATCTCCGGATTGAACGGCTTCACAAGCCAACCGGTGGCGCCGGCCGCCTTGCCCTGAGCTTTCACGTCGGCCTGTGACTCGGTCGTGAGCATGAGGATGGGCACGAAACGGTACTCATCGCGGGCACGGACCGCCTTGATGAACGACAGTCCGTCCATCACCGGCATGTTCAAGTCCGTGATGATCAGGTCCACGGCCTGGCCGGTCAGCTTGTCCAGCGCCTCCTGGCCATTGCCACCGGTCAGGGGTTCGAAGCCGGCTTGCTTCAACGTGTACGAGACCATCTCCCGCATCGTCGCGGAATCGTCGACTACCAGTGCGGTCTTGCTCACAGGTCAACCTCTCATCGCTGGGGTCGGTTCGGTCAGAGGGCCGGAACCGTTCCGTGTGCCGGTAGCATTGCCGGCAGACGAATCACTTACACGTCAGTATCGATGGCCGATGGGATTCCTTGAGCGCATGGCGTCTTGCAATGGCTCGTTCAGCGCGAACACTCGTGCACCATCATGAGCACGGCCTCCGGAAGCTCGTGGAGGCCCACCACCTTCTCGGCGCCGCCAGCCAGGATCGCCTCGCGGGGCATTCCGAACACCACACAACTGGCTTCGTCCTGGGCGAACGTCCGGGCGCCGGCCTTGCGCATGGCGGCCATGCCACGGGCACCGTCGTTGCCCATGCCGGTGAGGATCACGCCGATCGCGTTCGAACCCAGCTGGTCGGCACAGGAATCGAACAGGACGTCCACGGACGGGCGGTGGCGGTTGACGGCCTCGCCGGACTCCACACGCACCGAGTAGATGGCGCCGCTGCGCTGCACACGCATGTGGAGGTTGCCCGGCGCGATGAGCACGTGGCCGGGCAGGACGCGGTCACCATCCTCGGCCTCCTTCACGCGCATCTGGCAGTGGCGTTCCAAGCGCTCCGCGAACGACTTCGTGAAGTTGGCCGGCATGTGCTGGACGATCACGATGCCCGGAGTATCCGGTGGCAACGGCGTGAGGAACTCGCGCAGTGCCTCAGTACCGCCAGTCGACGCGCCAACGGCGATCACCATGTGCGTGCTCTTGAGCAGCGCTCCCGAAGCGAGCGGCAACACGGTCGCTGACCGCTGGTCTCGCAGCGCCGAGCGCACCTTCGCGCGAGCGGCAGACTTGACCTTCTCGACCAGTTCGTCGGCGAGCTCGAGCGTCCCCGTGCGCACATCGAGCTTGGGCTTGGCGACGAAGTCCACCGCGCCCAACTCCAGGGCGCGCAGCGTCGTGGCAGCGCCCTTCTCGGTAAGCGACGAGACCATCACCACCGGCATGGGCCGCGCGCGCATGAGTTTCTCGAGGAACGAGAGGCCGTCCATGCGCGGCATCTCCACGTCCAGCGTGAGCACATCCGGGGAAAGCGCCTTGATCTTATCGCGCGCCACGAAGGGATCGGCCGCGACACCCACGACCTCGATCTCGGGGTCACGGCTCAGGATCTCCGTGAGCATGAGCCGCATGACTGCGGAATCGTCGACGATGAGTACTCGGGTGCGTGCCATGATCCGGGGGATCTCCTAGAACAGTTCGACAGAGCCAGCCTGAGGCAGGATCAGTTGCTTGCGAATCTCAAGGTCGTGACGGCTTTCCTCGCGTGCCAGATCACGGGCGACAGCGTCACCCAGTGGCCGCACGAGGGCTTTGCCGATATCGGTGACGAACACGACTTCCACTGGCGCGCTGCCGCCGAGCCGTGAGCTCACCAACGGGATGCCTTCCGCTTTAAGGAACTCCTTGATGAACTGGGCATTCTTGCGCGGAACGGCCGCACTCAGGCCCACATCCGAGAGCACGTGCGCAGCGCCAAAGGCTTTCGCCTGCAGGCTACGCCGGTCGGCGCCCAGCTTGAGCACGCTGTTGATGAGCACTTCCATCGCGTTCACGCCGAAACGCGTCGGCATGGCAAGATCTTCCAAGCCATCGGGCAGCATGAAGTGGTTGATGCCACCGATCTTCGCGACCGGATCGTGGATGCACGCGCAGACGCAGGAACCGAGCACTGTGCGCAACTCGATCGGCGTGCCGCTGGCGCGGACGCCGCCGATGATCACGTTCACTCGCCCCAGCCCGCGCTCGTCCCGGCGCCGGGGCGCGTTCGGACGCAGCAGCGACGGCGCGCTCCGGGCAGATGCAAGCGTGGCACGCGACGCGATCCCGGGTTGCTCCGGCAGGTTCGCGGCCGACGCAGCAGCTGGCGAAGGCGAGCGAACCGTTGAGCCACCAGGCGTGACCACCTCACCTGCGCGACGACGGCGGTAGATCGTGCCGCGCTGCGCTTCGAAGATCTGGTGGACACCATGCAAGGTCTCGGAGTGGCCGATGAACAGATACCCGTCTTCTCGAAGCCGCTCACCGAAACCATGCACGATGGCCTTCTGCGTATCGGCGTTGAAATAGATCATCACGTTCCGGCACAGGATCAGGTCGAACAGCCCGTGAATGGCCCACGGCTGCTGAATCAAGTTGAGCTGCCGGAACGCGATCATGCTCCGCAGCTCCTCGTTCACCCGCATCTTGCCGGCGTTGTCGCCCTTACCACGCTTGAAGAATCGGCGGCGCAGCTCGTCGGGCACCGGAGCGATCGTTTCTTCGGCGTAGATGCCGGCTTGCGCGCGTGCGAGCACCTGCGTATCGAGGTCCGTGGCGATCAGCTCGATATCCCAGCCGTTCAGAGGCGCGAAGCTCTTGAGGGTCATCGCGAGCGTGTACGGCTCCTCGCCAGTCGAACAGCCGGCACTCCAGACGCGCAGCCTGCGCTCTCCCGTCGCCTTGGCCCGCTCGATGCACTTTGGCAGGTAGGTCTGGCACAGGAACTCGAAGTGGTGCGGCTCGCGGAAGTATTCGGTCTTGTTGGTGGTGATGGCGTTGATCAGTTCGCGCAGTTCCTCACCGTTGCGGTCGCGCTGAGTGACCAGGGCGTAGTAGTCGCCATAGGTCGTCAGGTGGTGCAGGCGCAGCCGGCGGGCCAGACGAGACGCCACAAGTTGCTTCTTCGAGTCGCCCAGCGTGATACCGGAGTGCTCCAGGATCAGGTCCCGCAGACATATGAATTCGGGGTCCGTCAACGCCGACAGTCCCATGCTGGCGACCACGTCCGGCATGGACGAAGGCGGCTGTCGGTCGGGGGGTCCAGCCATGCGTGAAGGGTCTCCGGCAGGGCAGATCCCGGCTGCTCCCACCATCCGGCGATGAGAAGTCTCGGTCTGCTCGCCCCGTCGAGTCTCGGGTGCCCTCCCGAGTTCTTGAGTGTTGAGAGCCCCCTCGCGAATCCCGGCTATCAACCGAGACTTCGCGTCGACACGCGCCCTTCCGATAGGAGCGCTCCCCACCATGCCACCCCTTTAGGAATGCAAGAGAGCCATGGACCGGTTCACGACCGATGTCTTCATCGCGCGACAGCCGATCTTCGACCGGAACCACGAGGTCGCGGGCTACGAACTGTTGTATCGCGCCGACGATGAGAACCGCTATAGGCCCGAGAACGCCGAGGCCGCCAGCTCGATGCAGCTCGAGAAGACGCTGCTCACGTTCGGGTTCGAACAGCTCACGAATGGCCGCGACGCCTGGCTCAATGCTTCGCGCACACTACTCACGCGCGATCACTGGCGATTGCTGCCGCCAGCGCGCACGGTGCTCGAGGTGCTCGAGACGGTTCGCCCCGACGCAGCGATCATCGCAGCCTGCCGGCGCGCGGTCGACGCGGGATATCGCGTCGCACTGGACGACTTCACCTACACATCGGAGTACGAGGCGCTTCTCGATCTGGCGCACGTGGTGAAGGTGGATTTCCGCCAGCACGACGCGCTCGCTCGGCGTTCACTGGTGCGGCGCCTGTCGCCTCGTGGCCTCACGCTCGTGGCCGAGAAGGTGGAGACACACGCCGAGCTCGAGGAAGCGATGGGTGAAGGCTATGGCCTCTTCCAAGGTTACTACTTCTGCCGGCCGCAGATGATGCACACGCGCGAAGTCGCACCCTCCCGGCTCGCGTATCTGCGGCTGCTGCGCGAGGTGTATTCGCCGGAGCTGGATCTTGAGAAGCTCGAGAAACTCATCCAGCAGGACGTGGCGCTCTCGATCAAACTGCTTCGCTACCTGCACTCGGCTTCGACAGCGTGGACCAAGGACCTGCGGACGATCCGGCAAGCGCTGCTGCAACTGGGCGAACGCGCGACCCGCCAGTGGGTGGCGCTCATCGCGGTGTTCGGCCTGGCGCAAGGCAAACCGCCCGAGTTGATCATCGTCGCCCTCGGGCGCGGCCGGTTCGCGGCACATCTGGCGCGCGCCGCGGGGCTCGCGCCGCTGGAGGACGAAGCGTTCCTGACCGGACTGCTGTCCGTGCTGGACGCCCTCACCGACCAGCCGCTGGAGCAGGCGATGCAGTCCATCGCGGTGCACCAGAACGTGGCCGGCGCACTGCTGCATGGCGCACCTCCATTGGGCGATGTCCTGCGCGTCGTCCTGCATTGGGAGCGCGGCGACTGGGTGCGGGCGCAGCAGGCCATCGCCCGGCTCGGCATCGAGGAAAACATCGTGGCAATGGCATACGCGACCTCATTGAAGTGGGCGGAAGATCATGCGAGCGCCTGAGCTGGGGCCGTGAGTGAACCGGGCCGGGTGTCGTGCGATATGCACGATGCCCGGCTTGAAGCCACGCCTTCTCAAGGCGAGGAAAGGTCTTCCGATACTCCAGTGCGAACGTAGATAACGCACCTCGACTTTTGCGCCTTTCCGTGGAGAAGACCGGATGCTCACCATCGTCGGCCTTGTCGTCGTGATCGGATCCGTCATGGGCGGATTCATGATCGCGGGCGGCAATCCTGCGGCCCTCCTGCAGCCCTCCGAGATCATCTCGATCGTCGGCACGTCGATCGGCACGGTGCTCATCTCGACGCCGGCGCATGTGCTCAAGGCGACTGCGGCGAAGCTCCAGGCGGTCTTCAAGCCATCGCCGTTCGGCAAGAAGTTGTATCTGGACTCGCTCAAACTGCTCTACGAGCTGTTCCAGACGGCGCGCAAGGACGGCCTCGTCGCGATCGAAGCGCACATCGAGAAGCCCGCCGCGAGCGCGCTGTTCAAGAAATATCCCGAGGTCCTGCACCAGCACCACGCCATGGACTTCCTCTGCGATTCGTTGCGTCTCGTGCTCGTGGGCAGCGTCCCGCCGCATGACCTGGAAGCGCTCATGGACGCCGAGATCGACGTGCATCATGAGGCCGAAGGCAAGACCGTTGGCGTGCTCCAGAAGGTCGCCGACGCGCTCCCCGGCATCGGTATCGTCGCTGCCGTACTCGGCATCGTCGTCACGATGGGTGCCATCGCCGGCCCGATCGAGGAGATCGGCCACCACGTCGGCGCCGCGCTCACGGGAACGTTCATGGGTGTGCTCTTCGCGTATGGCTTCCTGAGCCCGCTGTCCACGAGCCTCGAGCACGTGAACTCGGCGGAAGGCCGCTACTACGCGTTCATCAAGTCCGCGGTCGTTGCCTTCGCGAAGGGCTTCTCGCCCATCGTGGCGGTCGAATTCGCGCGCCGCACCGTGTTCGCCGAGGACCGTCCGTCCTTCGCCGAGATGGAAGGTTCCGTGAAGGGCCAGAAGGCCGCGTAGGCCGGCACGGCCACTGAGGCCTGAGAGGACACCGTGGACAAGAACCGTGAAGTCCCCATCATCGTCGTCCGCAAGAAGGCCCATGGTCATGGCCATCATGGCGGCGCGTGGAAGGTGGCGTTCGCGGACTTCATGACGGCGATGTTCGCGATGTTCCTGGTGCTCTGGCTCATCAACCAGAGTTCCGATGTGAAATCCGCGATCGCTGGCTACTTCCAGGACCCACTCGGCCGCGCCGATGAGTTCGGCAGCTCGATCATGAAGGGCGACGGCGCGCAGGCGTCTGCCGTGCGTCCGCTCCAGGAATCCGACGTCGTGGAGATGCGCCAGGACCGTCTGCAGAAGATGGCCGAGCACCTCAAGAAGCAGGTCGAGCAGGTGCCGGACCTGAAGGACGTCGCCGACAAGGTGGAGATCCGCGTGACCGAAGAAGGCCTGGAGGTGCAGTTGCTCGAGGACTCGCTGGGCGTGTTCTTCGACTCCGGCAGCCCGACGCCGTCCCTGCGCGGCCGCGAGGTGCTGGCGCTGCTCGGACACGAACTCGGCAAGCTCTCCAACCCCGTGGTCGTGACCGGCTTCACCGATGCGCGGCCCTATCATCGCGCCGACGGCTACTCGAACTGGGAGCTGAGCGCCGACCGTGCCAACACCGCCCGACGGATCCTGAACATCAATGGCGTGGACGACACCCTCTTCAAGCAGATCCGCGGGCTGGCGGACCGCGACCTGCGCGACCCCGCGAATCCGTTCGCCGCGAGTAACCGCCGCGTGACGATCACCATGCTTTATCCCGTCACGGGGGACAGCCTGGAAGCCGCGCTGGGCGCCACTGCTGATTCCACCGCGACCTCGGCGCGGGTGAAGACATGAGCGAACACGCCAACATGATGCTCGTCGTTCGCGACGAGCAGATCGTCTCGATCTTTCGGGCCACGCTCGAGGTCGAGCGCCGTGTGCGCTTGACTGTGGCGCTCACCGCCCAGGATGCCTTGCGAATGGCGCACGAGATCAAGCCCGACTTGATCGTCTGCGCGCCCGAGATCACTGGCATGAACGTGTTCGCGTTCTGCCAGCAGGTGAAACAGGACCCGGCAACAGCCGACACGATGCTCGTACTCATCATCCCGGCCGGCGCGAACGATCAGCGCTTCGCCGGCCTCACGTTCGGCGTGGACGAATACCTGCCACACCCGCTCGAGCCCGCCGAGATCCTGACCAAGCTGCACGGCATGCTGCGGTTCAAGCGCATCCACGACGAGCTGCGCGCCGACCGCGAGCAATTGAAAGAAATGCACGACCACTTGCGTGCGAGCTTCGATCAGCTCCTGCAGCTCATGGTCCGCATGGTCGACATGCGCATCCCGGGCGCCGATGAACGTGGCCGCCGGATCGCCGAGCTGGCGCTGCAGATCTCGGCGCGCTTCGGCATCCCCGAGCCGCACCTGCGCGACCTCGAGATCGCGTGCCGGCTGTACGAGCTGGGCCGCATCGTGTCGGCCGAGGACGTACACGCCGCATTGCCGTCTGCGCGTGCGGTGGACGCGTGGCACTATATGACGGGCACGCAGGCGATCTTCTCCAAGGTGCCAGGCTTGGAAGGCGCAGCCGAGCTGGCCGGCGCCGTGTACGAGAACTGGGACGGCACGGGCCACCCGAACCACATCCGCCAGGGACAGATCCCGCTGCGCAGCCGCATCCTGCGCGTGCTCGTGGACCTGTTCACGGAACTGAACGCGCCCGACAAGCCCAGCCAGGAGAGGGTGCTCGAGGATTTGCAGGACCACGTCGGCACGCGCTACGACCCGATGGTGCTTGTGCATCTGCGCGCCGTGATGCAGAGCTCAGCCGATGCCGATGTGCAGGGTAAGCGTCAGGTTGTGCCGGTATCCGAGTTGGCCGTCGGCATGGTGCTGGCCGAGGACCTCTTCACCAACGCGGGCATCAAGCTGCTGGCGCGTGGCACGCGCATCACGCATGCGACGCTCGAGCTGATCCTGCGCCGGCACTCGCTCGAACCGATCGTGCAGGGCGCCGCTGTTCTGCGCGAGAGCAAGGCGGCCTGAGTCCCGCGGCACCCGGCAGCCACACACCCGGCGCCTGGGCTTGCGGTTCACGAATCGGGCGGACTAGAGTCGCAGGCCATGAGCGAACCCACGCCCTCATCGATCCCGCAGAGCCTTGCCGAAGACGTCCTGGTGGCGGCGAGCCGCTGGACGCTCTGGCGGTCGCTGGCGCGCGGGCTGGCTCACTCGCTGGCCAACGCGTCCCAGATGCTCGCGCTCACCGACCCCGGGCCCATGGCACGCGAGGAGGCCCGCGAGCGCGTGAGCCGCGCGGCAGCGATCCTGGGCCAGTTCGGCCGCCCGGCGGGCGCGCCCACGCCCACGTTGCTCGGCGAGGTCCTGGCCGACCTCGCGGAGTTGCAAGCGCTGCAGTCCGCGTTCCCCTCGACCGTGCTTCCGGTGGGATGCCCTGCGGACCTGCCGCCGCTCGGCATGCCAGGGGGCGACCTTCTGCACGCGCTGCTCGCGATCATCACGAACGCCAAGGAAGCCTGCGCTCCTGAGCGCGCGGAGCTGGCCCTGCGCGTGGAAGCCACGCTGGACGGCGTACACATCGTGCTGCGCGACGCCGGGCCGGGCTGGAGTGCCGACGCCCTCGAACACGCGTTCGACACCGCCACGCAGCCGCGCGATGGCCGTCTCGGCACGGGCCTCGCGGCTGCACGAGTCCTGCTGCGACGCAGTGGCGGCGACGCGCGCGTGCTCGCCGCGAACGCCGGTGTCGAGCTGCGAGTGCCAGCCTGGGGACGAGCAGGCGCCTGAAGTCTGGTACGCCCGTGCTACGCGCCGATGCCGAGCATGACCTGGATCATCTCGTCGGCCACCTTCACGAGCCGCGCGGCGGCTTGGTAGGCCTGCTGCTCGGACATGAGCGAGATCATCTCCTCGTCCACGTTCACGCCGCTGACACTGTTACGGGCAGAGTCGGCTTGGTCTGCCGTGGTCTGATGAGCATCGCTGTCCTGCTGGGAACCCTGCACGTCGAGGCCCACGCGGGAGGCGAGCGAGACGAAGAACTCGCGCATCGAGTTGTTGCCGAGCACGCCCGAAGTGGTCGTGGCGAAGGCGGCCAGCTGGGCCGCGATCGCACCATTGCCGGAGGCGCCCGTGGCTGAAGCGGCGATGTTGTCCGATGATGCCGCGACTTGCGCCGACAGTGAGATGCCGCCCGCGGTGACCTTGCCCGGGTCGAAGAAGTCGATATTGGTCGTACCGCTGAGCGTCGTCCCCGTGCGATGCACGTTGTTGAACTCGATCACGAATGCGGATGCGAGCTTGTCGAGCTTCGTCTGCACATCGGGCAGCTTGGTCTGCGTCAGGTCGACCAGACCCTTGAGCGAACCCGACACGACATCGATCGGCACGTTGCCCGTCTTGGTCACGATCGCATAGCCCGGCCCCGATGCCGCGGCGGCAACGCGGATCCCCGTCACCTGCGCGCCGTCGACGAGCATGGTGTCGCCCGCGATCACACTCGCTGTACCGTCGGACTTGAGCACGGCGCGCACACCCACGAACTGCGAAAGCTGGTCGATCAACTGGTCACGTTGGTCCTGCAGATCGGGCGCCGAGTGGTTCGCGCCCCCCATCGCTTGGATCTGCGCGTTGAGGCTGCCGATGCGCTGGGCGATCGCGTTCACCTGATCGGCCTGCGTGCTCATATCCGTGTACGCCTGCTGCCCCACCGCCTTCACCTGTGCATCGAGACCGTGGAACTGCTGGATGAGCCGATTGGCGGCCGCCACGACGAGATCACGGTTCGGCCGGCTGGCCGGATCGTTCGACAGATCGGAGAGCGAGTGGAAGAGCCCGTCCATGGTGGACGACAGCCCCGTCGAGGACGGCTCGTTGAGCGCCGTCTCCACCTGGCCCAGGTAGTCGTGCATGGTGCTCGAGCGGCCCAGGTCGCCCGTACCCGAGCGAAAAGTGCTGTCGTAGAAATCGTTGCGGGTGCGCTGGATCGCCACCGCCGTGATGCCGCGGCCAACCGGAAACAACGGACCTCCGAGCGGCGTCTCGGCCTGGATGACCAGACGCTGCTTCGTATAACCCGGCGTATTCGCGTTGGCGACGTTGTGGCCCGTGATGTTCATGGCCTGCTGGTGCGTCTGCAGAGCCGAGCGTGCGATGCTGAGCAGGGACTGGAGTGACATGGCTCAGGCTTTCCGGTCGACCAGGAAGCCCGGGTCGCCTTCGGCGCGGCGTTCGCCGGCGCGATAGACCGGGTCCGGATCCGATGCGTTCGAGAAGAGCGCCTGCAGGAAAGCCTCGCCGACCTGCAGCGTGCGTTGCAGCACGACATGGTTCGTCGCGGTCTCCGTGGCCGCGGACTGCGCCTGGGCGCGCAACGCCCGGCGCGCGCTGGTGAGCGCCGCGGGCAGCGGCCCGGCGACGCATGTCTCGAGCGCGCTGAGCGCTGTGTTCGCATCTCCGCTCAGCGCCTCGAGCGCGTTGCCACGGCCTTCGCGCGCGGTCTCGAGCGCGCTCAGGATGTGCGCGATCTCATCGCAGCTGGATTGCACGAGAGCGGTGTCGTTCGCCGCGATGCTCGCGCGTTGACGTTGCAGCGCATCTCGCAGCCCGGTCACGAGGCCCACCTCGCGTTCAAGCGCGCGAGTGAGTTCGCGGAGCATCGTGTCCTGCGGCGTGCGGCCTTCCGTCTCGGAGCGTTCTATCATGAAAGTCTCTCGCGCGCTCATCGCGCCTCCGGGGTGGTACCTTCGGGCAGCCGCTTCTCGAGCTGCCGGATCAGGGCTTCGCCGAGACCGCGATCCATGTGGCGCGCGGCCTCATCCGCCATCTTCTCGTCGAATAATTGCGTGAACATCTCCTGCCCGGGCGCCTGTCCGAGCACGCCGTCCTGCGGCACACTCTTGCGCATGGCCTGGAAGAGCTGGTTCAGGAACACGCCCTCGAACTGATGAGCCAGACCGCGCAGTTGCGCGCGCGGATCGGCCTTGGGCGCTGCTCCCAAGCCACCCGGTCCCATGACGGCGCTCATCGGACCACCACCTCGGCGCGGATCGCGCCGCTGGCAGCGAGCGATTCGAAGATCGCGGCCATGTCCTCACCCTTCACGCCGGCCGCGTGCAACCCGGCGGCGACATCCTGCACGCTCGCGCGCGCGTCCATGCGCACGATGCCCTGCTGGCCGAGCGAGTCGGCGGCGGTGGCGCGCGGTCCGCCGATCTCGAGCGTCACCCCTTGGTGATGGATCACCGCCGGGCCGACGGCGATCGAGCCGCCCGCGACCACAGTGCCTTCGCGCCCATCGATCACGATGCGCGACGCATCGGGCGCGAGCACGCGCACGGTGTCGACCGCGGCCAGGAAGACCATGTCGCCGCCCGCTGCGGCCTTGGGCGCGAGCGAGAGCGAGCCGGGATCGTCGACCTTGGCGGTACCGGCGCCGAATGTGGCATCGATCGCCTGCGCGATGCGCGAGGCCGTGCCCAGGTCGGGCTGGCGCAGGATCAGGCGCTTCTCGGCAACCGGCAGCGATTCGGGATCCACTTCGAGCACACCGCCCTGCGGCACGCGGCCCGTGTTCGCGCGACGGCCGTACACGCTGCGACCCGACTCATCCATGGCCACATACAGCGCGCCCTGCGCCGTGGCGACCGGCGGCTGGTCGGGATCGGTGACGAGCGGCGTGATCCACAGCACGCCGCCACGCAGCGACGTGGCGTCGCCGAGCGCGGAGACCTGCACTTCGAAGCGGCCACCGGCACGAAGGTACGGCGAGATCTCGGCCGTGACGGCGACTGCGGCGACGTTGCGCAAGCGCAGCTGGTCCGCAGGCACCTCGACCTGGAACCGGCGCAACAGGTTCACGACCGAACGCACCGAGGGCGTCGTGGCGTTCGGACCGCCGAAGCTGCGGTCACCGCTGCCGTCGAGACCCGTGACGAGGCCATAGCCCACCACACGCCGCGGCACATTGCCCGGATGCAGCGTGAGCTCGCCGACGCGCGCGGGCGTCTCGGCGTGCACGGCGCGCAGCGTCACACCCGCGAGGAGCAAAAGCATGAAGCAAAGACCAAGCACTCGACTCATGGCCAGAGGATCCCCAGGATCGAACCGAGGATGCCCGTACGAGGCGCGATCTTCTTGCCCTTGTACGTGATCTCGGCGTCAGAGATGGATTCGGAACGGATGCGGTTGCGTGAGTCCACGTCCTGCGTGCGGATCGAGCCGGTGAGCGCGACCTCTTGCGTGCGGCCGTCGACGGTGACTTTCTTCGAACCGGCGATCTTCGCGATGCCACCGGGCGCGATCTCGGTCACACGCACGCTGAGCACGCTGGTGAGCGCGCCCTGCCGGCCGGCGTCGCCCACATCGCGCGAGGAGTTGTTGACGCCCGTACCGAATGTCTTCGCGGGCCCGACGCGGGCATCGACGCCGACACCGGCATTCAGGTCGGAACGGGATGCGCGATTGCCCGTCGCGACGCTCGAGACATGCTCGTTCGCGACGGTCTGCTCATCGACGACCACGGTGAGCACATCGCCCACGCGCAGCGCGATGCGATCGCTGAGCCACGACGCGCGCGGCGGCGCGGCCGCCTTGGCCGCAGCGGCCGCAGCAGCGGCGGCAGCTGCCGCCTGAGCGGCGGAATCCGGTGCTGCCGCCGCGCCGGCATCGGCCGGAGCCGGAGTCGCCGTGGAGTCCGCGGCAGGCGCTTGAGCGCGCGCGACGGGCACCATCAGGGACAGCAACAACAGCGTGCCTGCCGCAGAGATCAAGCGCTTCAACGGACACCTCCGGTGGCAAGAGAAGCGAGGCCCGGCGCCAGGACGGTGCCGGTGACGCGGGCGGGCCGCTCCTCAAGACGCGCGCGGACGAGTTCGCCTTCGCGCGCCGAGTTAAGCGCGATACCCATGACGCTCACATGCACGCCGCCGCTCTCCCACGTGAAGCGGACGGGTTGACCGGCGACTACAAGCGGTGGCGGGACGAGCGCAGGCGCCACGAGCGGTTCACCCGCGCGCACCGGACGACGGACTTCCCAGCCCACGGCTGCGGTCAACGCGTTGTCGTGTGCGGGTGTACCCCAGTGCACGCGCACTTCCTCGCGCAGGTCCTCAGGCATGAGCTTCGTGCCGGCGGTCAGCGGACGCGCCGCCACCATGACGGGACGCTCGATCCCGGCGCGCAGGCGCACGGCGAGAGCGTTGCTGTCGGCGGGATCGAACACGGCCACATACCAGCCCTGCTCGCCCTGGCCGAGCAAGCGAAACGGCGCATCGAGCGCCGGCCGTGCTGCGGACGAGGCATGCCCCCACGTGAGGCACACCTGTTCCACAGGCACGTTCCAGGTCTCGGCGAAACGCTGGGCCACGCGCGCCGAAAGGCCGCGCGTGACCGGCGCGTCCATGGCCCGCGCCGCCACCAACAGCGGCGAGAGCAGGACGAAGAGCCACCTACCGAATGATGTCATGCGTCGCCTGCATCATGGATTCGGCCGTGGTGATGGCCTTGGCATTGATCTCATACGCGCGCTGCGCGGCGATCATGTCGGTCATCTCCTGCACGATCTCGACATTGCTCGACTCAAGCGCGCCCTGCGTCGTGGCGCCGAAACCCTCGTCCTGCGGGAAGCCATTGATGGCCTCGCCCGATGCCGTGGTCGAGTGGAACTGGTTCTCGCCGATGGCAAGCAGCCCAGTGGGATTCAAGAAGCGCGAGAGCTCGACGCGGCCGACTTCGGTCTCGGTCGACGTGTTCGCCCCGATCACGCTCACCGTGCCGTTCGCCGAGATGGTGATGCTCGTCGCATCGGCGGGGATCGTGATGCCCGGCTGCACGAGATAGCCGCCATTGGTGACGAGCTGGCCCTGGTCCGAAACGGTGAAATTTCCGTCGCGCGTATAGGCCGTGCTGCCGTCGGGACGCTGGACCTGGAAGAAGCCGTCGCCCTCGATCGCCAGATCGAGCGGACGCTGCGTCTGCTCCGGCGAGCCCTGCGACTGCAGGCGGACGATGGCGCCCACGTGCACACCCTTGCCGACCTGCACGGGTGCGACCGTCTGCGTGCCCTGGTAGTTGACGACGCGCGAGCCTTCGAGGGTCTCGTAGAGCACGTCCTCGAAACTCACACGACTGCGCTTGAAGGCCGTCGTGTTCACGTTCGCCAGGTTATTCGCGATCACGTCGATCATCCGCTGCTGCGCCGCCATGCCACTGGCGGAGGTCCGCATGCTCGAGTTCATCGGTGGTCCTCTCCCCTCGTACCGTGGGGACCCGGAGTGGGTCCCGTGAGCCCTGTCACGCCTTGCCGACCTCGTTGGTCACCGCGCCCAGCACACTGTCCATGGCCTTGAGCGCGTCCACGTTCGCGGCATAGGCGCGCTGGATGGTCACCAGATCGACCATGGACAACAACGGGTCGAAGTTCGCTTCCTCGACCGATCCCTGCCGCACCTTCGCGCTGTCGGCTTCCACGGGCTTCACCTCGCCGGTGGGCACGAAGCGTCCGAATCCTTCTTTCATGACTGCGCCCGGCGTCTCGGTGGTGACCACCCGCAGCTGCCCCGCCTGCGCGCCATCGACGAGGACCGTGCCGTCGCCCTGCACTTCGACCTTGCCACCTTGCAGCAACAGCGGACCTTCGCGGCCCATGACGGCATTACCCTGCGAGTCGGTGAGCCGGCCCACGCTATCCAGGCGGAATGAGCCGCCGCGCGTGAGGCGTTCGCCTTGCGGCGTCTGCACCACGAAGAAGCCGTCGCCTTCAAGCGCCAGGTCGAGCGGGCGCGAGGTCTCACGGAACGTGCCTTGTCGCAGGTCGACTTCCTGCACGGGCACCGGGAAGGAAGCGCCACTCACCTCGCGAGCGCTGATCCGGTCGGCCTTGAAGGCATCGGAGTTCGCGTTCGCCAGGTTATTTGCAGTCACTTCCTGCTTGTGTGTGTAGTACGACAGCGAGCGAGCAGTGTTCAGGATGCCTTGCAGCGGCATGACGCCTCCGTGTGAGTCCCGCACCTTGCGGCGGGAGATTCCCGAGGCTGCGGACTGCAAGGCATGTGCCGCGAACGCGCCCTGGACGGAAGTCGCGCATTCGCAAGCATCCCACCGGACGAGCGAGTCTCGGTACGAGGCCGGAAGGCTCTGAACCCGCTCGAAGTCTTCGGCAGATCCTGCCGGACGGCAAACCTTGCCGGGTGCCGCGGGCCTGCTCAGCGCGGCTGCGAGCCATCCGGCGCGAGCAGCGTGCGCACGGCATCGCGGGGCACGCGGGCCGCACGGGCGATCCGGCCGTGCGCCTGGCCGGCCTGCGCCAGGCGTACGATGCGCGCCAAGCGTTGCGCGTGGCGGCGCTCGCCGCGCTGTCCCTGAAGCGCGTTCGCGAGCGCGAGCAGCAGCAGGGCGAGCGCGATGCCGGCCGCTGCGCCCGAACCGAGCGCGAGCGTGAGTCCGCCTGCTGTGCGCGGAAGCATGACACGCGGCAACGCCGCTATTCTCAAGTGTGTGAGCGAAGACACTTTCGGCAATGCCGGCCACACGGACACGGGGCGCGCGTCATGCGACGCGGGCGCGGCCGGGGCCGTGTAAGCGCGCAGGTCACGGGGCGTGCGCACAGGCCACGTCGTGGTGGCAATCACGCGCTGGCGCACCAGCGCCATCGCCGGTTCCCACGGCAAGCGCGGCGCGTTGCCCGCCACGATGAGAATCGTCGCCGTCGCCAGCACGGCGAACCCCGTCGTGCGCTTCACGACACGCCGCCGGGGACCTCCACCAACTCGCGGAGGCGCTTCAGTGCGCGGGTGCGGATCTGCGAGATGCGCGATTCGGAGACGTGCATGACCTCGC
>JANYBS010000253.1 GCA_025360715.1 Candidatus Eiseniibacteriota bacterium
GCGAGCGATAACGGCTGGCGGCGATACCGCATCCCGATCACCGACAGCCTGCGCGTGCAGTTCGGCGTGCCGGACCTGACCATCGCGCGCCACGTACGCCTGTGGATCGAAGGCATGCAGCGAGGCGATTCGACCGACGCCGCCGAGCGCAAGCCGTTGGTCATGCTGGGCGGATTCGACATCGTCGGCAGCCGCTGGCTGGCGAGCGACCTGACCACTAGCCAGAAGGATTCGCTCAACACGTCGCTCACGCTCAACTCGGTCAACTCGCTCGATAACGCCGATGTGTACGTGCCGCCCTTCGATCCCGGCGAGACGCGCAACACGAATCAGGCCTACACGCGCCGCGAGCAGAGCATCAGCATGGAGTTCACCGAGCTGGGCGCGACCGACACGCTCGAGGCCTATCGCACGTTCTCGATCGAGGAGAACTACAGCCGCTACGGCGCACTCAATTGGTATGCCGCCGGCTTCCACATCCCGGGCTACGACGCCACGCGAGACTCGCTCTTTTACTTCGTGCGCCTGGCCACCGATGAACGTGGTGACAACTATTACGAGGTCAAGCGCCACGTGCCGCGTGACTCCGAGCCGCTCGCGGTCAACTGGGAGCAGGTGCGCGTCGGCATCGCAGAGCTGTCGAATCTGAAGCTGGCGACGGATTTCCCCAAGACCGATCCGATCCTCTACCGCGCCGCGTACGGTGCGGCAGGCGACTCGGTGATCATCAAAGGGCGGCCTTCGTTCACTCGATTGCGGCGCATCTCGTTCGGACTCATCAACAGCCATTCGGTGCTCGCCGATTCCACGCAGAGCCGGCGCTTCTCGCAAGGCCAGCTGTGGTTCGACGAGTTGCGCGCCACCGAAGTGGCCAAGGATGTGGGGTACGCGAACCGCCTGCTCGTGAACGGACGCGTCGCGAACCTCATGAGCTACAACGTGGCGTGGAACAGCCGCGACGCAGACTTCCTCTCGGTCGGCGAGTCTCGAGGCAGTGGCAGCCGGCAGACCGGCCTCAATGTCACATCTCAATTCGACGTGCACCGGTTCTTCGAGGGCACGGGCATCCAGCTGCCGGTGAGCGTGGTTTACAGCCTGCAGTCCTCGAAGCCACGCTTCACCGCCGGCGACGACGTCGTGCGCACCGGCGCGCAGCAGGCTGCCAGCGAGACGCGCGGCGAATCCAAGTCCGTTTCGACTTCTTATTCACGCGTCTGGAACGACCGTTCGAACCCGTTCCTGCGCTATACGGTGGGCGGCCTCACGGGCAATATCAGCCGCTCGCAGACCGATGCGAACTCGCCGACCACGATCCAGCACCAGACCACCATGAATGCGGGCGTGAACTACCAGGTCGCACCGCGTTCGCTGCTGTCGATCGGCTTGCCGTTCGGCAAGACCAAGCTCTTCCCGCTGCCCGAACGCGTCTACTGGAACTATCAGGTGAACCAGAACAAGAGTTCCACGTTCACGCGCACCCTCGACGGGCTGGGGCCGCCAGTGCCGAGCAGCGTCCTGGACGGCCGCTCGGCCAACGTGGACTTCGGCGCCGACACGCGGCCGGTCGACCTGATCTCGCACCACATCGAAGGCCGCCGGGCGCTCTCGCTGGACCCGGGCACGAGGCTCGACAAGATCGGCTTCATCAACCTGGGCCGCCTCGTGTCGTGGCGGCAGAGTTTCAGCTCGCGCTACGCGCTGCAGCGCGGTCCGTGGTTGCGGCCGAGCATGTCGTGGAACTCGAGTTACTCACAGAACAACGACGTGCAGTCGCAGGACCTGTCGATCCGCGCGATCGCCAACGGCCAGAACCTGCAGTTCAACTGGGACCTGCCGTTCGACCAGATCAACCATAAGGGCGCGGTCAGTGCGAGCGGCGGCCAGACCTTCGCCGCCGTCGACTCCACCGGCAAGTCGGTCAAGGCCCCGCATACGCGCTTCACGTGGCGCGATCTCGTGGCGCGCCTGGGCCAGGTCTCTGCGGACGCGAGCCTGAACCGCTCCAGCGGCTATTCGCGGCTCACGGGCACGGCGAACTTCCTGTACCTGGCCGGGCTGACCGACGACCCGGGCTTCGGCTCCAAGGGTGTGCAGGCGGTGGACGGGAGTGTGTCGAACACAGGACTGGAGTGGCGAGGCAACGCGCGCACGCGCATCCCGGTCGTGTACGGCAGCTTCCTATCGACCCGCGCCAGCTACGGCGACCGCAATGGCGGCGCCAATGGCGTCATCACGCGCTCGCGCGACTGGCGCTTTCCGGACGTGGACGTGGACTATGGTCAGGTGGCCGACGCGCTGCGGCTCACGCGATTCCTGCAGGCGCCGCAGCTGCGCACGTCGTGGACGCACTCGGAGTCGCGGGACTACCAAGGCAGCGAGACGGGACTCATCGGCACGTCGTCCAGCAATGACTACCATCCGCTGCTGTCGCTGCGCGGCAACTTCAAGAATGGCACGACCGCAGACCTGAGCGTGAACAAGCGTTCCACGGTGCGCGAGAGTTTCCAGATCGGGCATTCCACAGCGACGGACCAGAACACCGATTTCAACCTGACGCTCAGCCGTTCGTATTCGCAGGGCCAGAAGGTGAGCTTCCTGGGCAAGACGAAGACCGTGCGCAGCAACATCAACCTGCAGCTGGCCACGGTTTATTCGCGCCACAAGGGCGGCACGGTGATCGAGGGCGGCAACAACCAGGTGCTCAGCCCGATCGACGAGACGCGCATGAGCATCAACGGCACGGGTTCGTACGGCTTCAGCAGCAACGTGACCGGTAGCGGCGTGCTCGGCTTCAGCACGAACCGCGACAAGTACGTCGTCCGCCGCAGCGTGCGCGTCGAGATGCGCGCGCAGTTCACGTTCTGATGCGCCGAGCGCTCGCACGCCTCGCGGTGCTTGCCACGTTGCTGCCCACGTTGCTGCCCACGTTGCTGGCCGCGTTGCTGCCCGTGGCCTGTGGCGGCGGGGCGCTGCCCGTGGATGGCGCGCGTGCCCTCGCGCGCGTGACGGCGCAGGTGGACATGGGCCCGCGCGTGGCCGGCACTCCGGGCGACGCGAAGCTGCGCGGCTGGATCGTGGCCGAGGCCGCGAAACTCGGCGGCCGCATCGAGCGCCAAGCGTTCGTGGACTCGAGTCTCGGCCACCCGCTCGCGCTCGAGAACATCATCGTGCGCTACGGCCCCACCACGGGCCGGCGCATCATGTTCTGCGCGCACTTCGATTCGCGGCCGTGGTGCGACCAGGATCCCGATTCCACCTGGCACGACAAGCCGATGCCCGCGGCGAACGACGGCGGCTCGGGCGTGGCCGTGCTGTTCGAACTCGCCGAACTCATGCACCGCAAGGCGCCTCCGGTGGGCGTGGACCTGGTGTTCTTCGACGGTGAGGACCTGGGCACCGACAAGAAGCCCGATGACTTCTGTCTGGGCTCCAAGGGCTACGCGAAGCGCCTGGCGACGCCGGGCGACCCCGCGCGCCCGGTCGCGGGCTTCCTCTTGGACATGATCGGCGACCGTGATCTCGCCATCTGGACCGAGCGCAACTCCGCCGAGCGCGCGAGCAACCTGGCCGTCCTGGTCAGCGAAGCCGCCCGCGCCAGCGGCGCGGCACACTTTCACTCACAAGTGCGCTGGAACATCATCGACGACCACATCCCGCTGCTGGATGCTGGACTGCCGACCGTGGACCTGATCGACTTCGACTACCCGGCGTGGCATACGCACCGTGACCTGAGCGACCAGGTCTCGGCCGCCAGCCTGGCCGAGGTCGCCCGCGTCTGCGGCTGGATCGTGTATCGCTCCGATCTGGTGCGCGGGGAGTAGCCGCGAGCCTGCGCACCCAGCAGCCGCGAACTGCCGCCTGTCAGACGTGCCGGGTCGCAGGTGAATCTCCCCGGCCGACCTGACATCCAGACAGGTCCAGTCGCGCGCGTCCGGCGCAGGCCGCTGACTTGCCGCCATCGCTTGTATCGTGTACTTTGCAGCGTCAGGAGTGGGGCAGGTGCGACCACTCCGTTTTTTGTCTTTGCGGGAGCCAAAGTGGATGTCAGAGAAGAAGTTCGTCAGATCGCGCAACCCCTTGCAGAAGAAGAGGGTTACGAGCTGGTGGACGTCGAACAATCGTCAGTCGGCCGTCATCGTATCCTCCGGGTCTTCCTCGATCGACCCGGTGGGGTGAACATCGCTGACTGCGCCAAGTTCAGCCGTCGGCTGGGGGACTGTCTGGATATGAACCAGACGATCCCGGGGAGCTATCACCTCGAGGTGAGCTCGCCGGGGCTCGAGCGTCCGCTTCGGACCATCGAGCACGTCCAGCGCTACACGGGTGGACGGGTAAGCCTCACGACGCATGATCCCCGGGACGGAAGGCGCCGCTTCGAAGGCGAACTGCTTGGTCCCGACGGCACGCGGGCAGGGGTGCGACTGGACGAAGGTGACGAACATTGGTTCGAGTGGGCCGAGGTCAAATCGGCCCGCTTGGTGGTGGATCCGTGGGCTGGCCTGCGGAACCCCAAGAGCCGCAAGCCGGCCGAAGGCCGACCGCGGGGAGGGGCGAAATGAACAACGAGATCCTGGATGCGCTGAGCCAGATCACGCGTGAGAAGAGCGTGGATCGTGCCATGCTCATCGAGACGCTGGAGACCGGCTTGGCGAGTGCGGTGCGCAAGAAGCATGGCGCGACCGCGGACGTCGAGGTGCGCTTCAACGATAAGAGCGGCACGCTCGAGTGCGCGCTGCGGATGACCGTCGTCGAGACCGTCGAGGATCCCTCGTTCCAGTTCACGGTCGAACAGGCCCGCGCGCACAAGTCCGACGCGGCCATCGGCGACGTGATCCGCTTGCCCCTGCCCATCGCCGAGTTCGGCCGCAACGCCATCCAGACGGCCAAGCAGGTCCTGATCCAGCGCGTGCGCGAAGCCGAGCGCGACCGGGTGTTCAAGGAATACTCCGACAAGATCGGCACGCTCGTGCGCGGTGTCGTGCAGCAGGTCGACCGCGGCAACGTGATCGTGAAGCTCGACTTCTCCGAAGGCTTCCTGCCGGCACGCGAGCAGATCCCCAGGAGCTACCACCGCCAGAACGACTACGTCCGCGCGGTCGTGATCAACGTGGACAAGTCCGCGAAGGGGCCGCAGGTCATCCTCTCGCGCACGCATCCCGATTTCCTCAAGCGCCTCTTCGAGAGCGAAGTGCCCGAGATCGCCGACGGTATCGTCGAGGTCAAGGCCGTCTCGCGCGAGGCCGGCGCGCGCTCCAAGATCTCGGTGTTCTCGACCGACGCCCGCGTCGACGCCGTCGGCTCGTGCGTGGGCCTCAAGGGCTCGCGCGTGCAGAGCATCGTCCGCGAACTCGGCGGCGAGCGCATCGACATCGTGCCGTGGTCGGCCGACGCGGCCGTCTTCGTCTCGCGCGCGCTGTCGCCGGCGCGGGTCAACGACGTACGGGTCAACGAACTCGACAAGCGCATGCTCGTCGTGGTCGCCGATGACCAGCTCTCGCTCGCGATCGGCAAGGGCGGCCAGAACGCGCGTCTCGCGGCGCGCCTGACCGGCTGGAAGATCGACCTCATCAGCAAGACGGAAGAGAAGAAGCGTCACGACCTCGAGCGCGCGAGCCGGATCGAGGTCGAGACGCTCGGCCTGGGCGACGCGACGACCGAGAAGCTGATCACCGCCGGCATCGAGACGGTGCAGGAACTCGTCGCGACTCCGCTCGACCAGCTGATCCAGATCCCCGGCATCGGCGAGAAGACCGCCGAGAAGGTGCTCGCCACGGCGTTGGAATACCTGGAAGCGCACCCGCCGGTCTCGGCTGACGCAGAAGGCGTCGCCGATCACGCTTACACGCCGGAGATGGACGAGAGCGCGGAAGTCTCCGTGCCCGAGTCCGATCCTTCGGAAGCCGCGACGTCCGAAGCCGCGGAAGGAGAGCACCGTGGCGACTAGTCCTGGCCCGAAGAAGCACCGCGTCTATGAAGTCGCGAAGGAATTGGGGATGAGTTCGGAGGTCGTGCTCCAGGTCTCGCGCCGGCTCGGTGTCGAGGTCAAGAATCACATGAGCACGCTCGCCGACGATGTCGTCACCAAGGTCCGTGCCGAGCTGCAGCAGGAGAAGGCTGCGGTCCGTGAAGAGGTCGTGCGTCAGCAGGAGCACGAGGCGCAGCGCATGCGTGATGAGCGCGCGCGCGCCGCGGCTGCGCCGCAGCGTCCGCAGTCGCCGCCGCTGCCCACGAACCGCGTCCCGGGCGCCGGCTCCGCCGTCGTCTATCGGCCGCCGGCACCGCCGCCCGAGCTGCTTCGTCCGGCGACGCCGCCGGGCCGTCCGCCGGGCCCGCCGCCGCGTCCCGGGCAGCGTCCCGGTGGATATCAAGGCAGCCGTCCGCCGTACACGGGCGGCGGCACCGGTGGCGCACCGCGCCCCGGTGGCTACAGTGGTGGCGGTCAGGGTGGCGCGCGTCCCGGCGGGTACGCCGGTGGCGGGGCTGCCGGCGCTGGCCGTCCGAGCTTCGGTGGTGGCGCCCCTGCGGGTGGTGCGAGCCGTCCGAGCTTCGGTGGTGGTGGCAGCAGTGCGCCCGCGGGCGGGCCGAGTACCGGACCGGGCCGCGGACGGCGCGATCGCAAGAAGAAGAAGGGCGTCGACGAGCGCGTCGCCGCGGATAACGTTCGCAAGACCCTCGCGAGCCTCGATGCGGGCAGTGTCCGCCGCAAGCATCGCCGCCGGGATGAAGATGGCGTCGAGGTGATCACCGAAGACACCAAGACCATCAAGGCGCCGGAGTTCATCACGGTCGCCGAGCTGTCGAACATGATGCAGGTGCGTCCGCAGGAAGTCATCGCGGCGTGCATGCGCATGGGTCTGCTGGCCACGATCAACAAACGTCTCGACAAGGACTCCATGTCGGCGGTCGCCGATGAGTTCGGCTACGTCGTGGAATTCGTCGACGAGTTCGTCGAGGAAGTCGCCCCGGTGGCCGCAACGGAAGAATCGCGCGCCGAGGATCTCGTCGGCCGCGCGCCGGTGGTCACAGTCATGGGTCACGTCGACCACGGCAAGACCTCGCTGCTCGACTACATCCGCCGCGCCAACGTCGTGGCCGGTGAGTCGGGCGGTATCACGCAGCATATCGGCGCATACGATGTGACGTTGCCCAATGGCAAGCACGTCTGCTTCCTCGATACCCCGGGCCACGAGGCGTTCACCGCCATGCGTGCCCGCGGCGCGCAGGTCACGGACATCGTCGTCCTGGTCGTGGCGGCCGACGATCGCGTGATGCCGCAGACGATCGAAGCGATCGATCACGCGAAGGCGGCGAACGTGCCGATCGTCGTCGCGATCAACAAGGTCGACCTGCCGGCTGCCGATCCGCAGCGCATCAAGACCGAACTCGCGGGCCATGGCGTGGTCGTCGAGGAGTACGGCGGCAAGTATGTGTGCGTCGAGCTGTCGGCCAAGAAGGGCACCAACGTCGAAAAGTTGCTCGAAATGCTGCTGCTCACGGCAGAACTGCTCGAGCTCAAGGCCGATCCCAAGCGCCGCGCCAAGGGCGTCGTGCTCGAAGCGCGCGTCGAACAGGGTCGCGGTGTCGTGGCGTCGGTGCTTGTTCAGGCCGGCACGCTCAACGTCGGCGACGCCTACGTGGCCGGCCAGAACCACGGCCGCGTGCGCGCCATGTTCGATGAGCGCAAGCATCAGGTGAAGAACGCGGGTCCCTCCACGCCCGTCGAGGTCGTGGGCTGGGCCAGCACCCCGGGCGCCGGTGACATCTTCGTCTCGCTCGAGGATGAGAGTGAGGCGCGCGAGATCGCGGCCAAGCGTGCTGCGTTGCACCGTGAACACGAGTTCCGCTTCAGCAAGACGACCAACCTGAGCGACTTCCACAAGCAACTCGCGCAGGGCGGCCCGAACGAACTCAAGATGCTCATCAAGGGCGACGTGGACGGTTCGGTCGAAGCGCTTGCCGAGTCGCTGCAGAAGCTCGCGACGAGCGAGGTCTCGGTCCGCGTCATCCGTCAGGCCGTGGGCCAGATCACGGAATCCGATGTGCTGCTCGCGGCGGCCTCCGGCGCGGTCATCGTCGGCTTCCACGTCCGTCCGGACGCGAAGGTGCGCGAGATCGCGGAGCGCGAGAAGGTCGAGATCCGCCTGTACGAGATCATCTACAAGGCCGTCGAAGACGTGAAGCTCGCGCTCGAAGGCATGCTCAAGCCGGACCTCAAGGAGGTCATCCTGGGCACCGCCGAGGTGCGGCAGGTGTTCAAGCTCTCCAAGGGTTCGGTCGTCGCCGGTTGCATGGTCGTCACGGGCAAGATCGGCCGCAACGAGACCATCCGTCTCGTCCGCGCCGGCGAGCCCGTCTGGACGGGCAAGATCGAAGTGCTCAAGCGCTTCAAGGATGACGCCCGCGAAGTGCTGCAAGGCTTCGAGTGCGGCATCTCGCTCCAGGGCCAGGACGACATCCGCGAAGGCGACAAGTTGGAATCGTTCAAGGTCGAAGAGGTCGCCCGCACGCTGTAGGTCTTTCCGGGCACCGTCACAAGACGCCAGCGGCGGCCCGCATCAGCACCGGGCCGCCGCTTCGTCTTCCGAGGACACATGGTCGTCGGTATCGTGCGCATCGAACTCTTCATCCCCGGCGCGCAGTCCCTCAAGGACAAGCGCCAGGTGGTCCGCAGCCTCAAGGACCGCCTGCGTGAGCGCGTCCATGCCGCAGTCGCAGAAGTCGACCATCAGGACCTCTGGCAGCGCGCGGCACTCGGCGTGGCTGTGGTGGGCCCGGATGGCGGGCAAGTGCACGAGTTGCTGAACCACGCGCGCCGTATCACCGAAGAAGCGTACGCCGCGCAGATCACTGATTGGCAGGAGAGGCTCGAATGAGGATCCGTCCCGAGAAAGTCGCGCACCTGATGCGCCGCGAGGTCGCGGACATCCTTGAACGCAAGGTTCGTGACCCGCGCATCAGTTCCACGGTCACGGTCACCGATGTCGAGGTCACTCGCGACTTATCGTTCGCGCGCATCTACGTCACCGTCATGGGCGACGAGGCGACGCGCGCCAAGGTCATGCAGGGGCTTGCCGCCGCGATCGGCTTCGTGCGCCATGAGATCGGCGAGCGCCTGGAGTTGCGCGAAGTGCCCGACATGCGCTTCGTCTACGATACGTCGCTCGACCGCGGCCATCGCGTGGAAGACCTGCTGCGCAAGATCGAGCGCGGTGAAGTGGTCGAGGATCCCGAGCCGGGTGAGGGCGAGGAACCGAAGTCGTGACGCCCGCGCAGGACCCCAAGCCGGCCCGGGGCACCCAGCCGGCGCGTCCGCGCCCCGTCACGGCGGCGAGCGACTTCTCGGGCCTGCTGCTGATCGACAAGCCCACGGGCGTCACCTCGCACGACATGGTCGACCGCGTGCGACGCGTGCTGCGCATCCGCAGCGCAGGGCATCTGGGCACCCTCGATCCGGGCGCGAGCGGCCTGCTTGTGATGGCACTGGGCGCGGCCACGCGGTGCGCGGCGCTCTGGCAGGGCGGCGCCAAGACGTATGAGGCCACGATCCGCTTCGGCGTCGTGACCGACTCGCAGGATCTCTCGGGCGCGGTGCTCGAAGAGCATGCCGCGAAGGCTGCAGCGCTCACGGAACACGACGTGCGCGCGGTGAGCGAGCGTTTTCTGGGCGCGCAGACCCAGGTGCCGCCCATGGTGTCGGCACTCAAGCATCGCGGCGAGCGGCTCTACACGATCGCGCGGCGCGGCGACACGGTGGCGCGCGAGGCGCGCGCGATCCACGTGTATGACTGGGATTGGACGGTGTTCGCGATGCCCGAGGCGCGTGCCACCGTGCGCTGCTCCGGGGGCACGTACGTGCGCACACTCGCGCACGATCTTGGCGCTGCGCTTGGCTGCGGCGGCGCGTTGGCGGGCCTGCGGCGCACGGCGAGCCTGCCGTTCGATGTGGCGCGCGCCTGCAGGTTGGAAGCGCTCGTCGCTCTCACGCCGGAGGATGTGATCGCCGCGCACGCGGTGCCGCTCGATGAAGCGCTCGGCGTGCTGCCCGGCGTGACGCTCGACCACGCCGGCGTGGAGGCCATCGGCCGCGGCCAGTTCGCCGCCGTCGACGCCGGTGCCGCGCCCGTGGGCGCCGGTCCGCGCAGCGTCGTGCTGCGCGATGGCGCCGGCCGCGCGCTGGCGCTGGGCGAACTGCGCGCGGGCGAGCTGCCCGGCCGCGCGCTCGCGTGCCCGCAGGTGGTCTTCCCGTGGGCGGTGCGCGAAGGGCGGGCCGCGTGAGCACGGCCGTCGCGGTCGGCGTCTTCGACGGCTTGCATCGCGGCCATGCGCTGCTCATCGACCGCGCGTGCGCGCTGGCCGAAGGCGGGCGCTGCGTGGCGATCAGCTTCGATCCCCATCCGGACCTGGTGCTCGCGAAGGAATTCCGCGCGCTGCCGCCGCTCACGCCGTTGCCCGAGAAGCATGAGCGCCTTGCGGCGCTGGGCGTGGAGTTGCACGTGCTGCCCTTCACACGCGAGCTGGCGGCGCTCTCGCCGGAAGCGTTCGTGGAGCAGCATCTGGTGCAGCCCTTCGCGCCGCAGTGGCTCGTGGTCGGCGATGACTTCGCGCTCGGCAAGGGCCGCGCCGGAAACGTGATGCGCCTGCGCGAGATCGGTTCGGCGAACGGGTTCGGCGTGGAGTCGGTGCCGCTGCTGCAAGAGGGCGGCTCACCGGTGAGCAGTTCGCGGATCCGCGGCCTGCTGGCTGACGGCCGCATCGCCGAAGCCAACATGTTTCTTGGCCGCTCGTATTCGCTGGTGGGACTCGTGGTCCACGGTGACCAGGTCGGCCGCAAGCTGGGCTTCCCGACCGCCAACCTGCGCCTGCACGATGAGAAGCAGGTGCCGGCCAACGGCATCTACGCCGTCTGGGCGCGGGTCGTGGGCGAGGAGCGCTGGCGCATGGGCGCCATGAGCATCGGCGTGCGGCCCACCTTCGGCGGACAGGTGCGCACGCTCGAGGTACACCTGCTGGATTTCGCCGCCGACCTCTACGACAGAGACCTCGAGGTGCGGTTCGTGGCATGGCAGCGCTCGGAACTGCGGTTCGAGAACGCCCAAGCGCTGGTCGAGGCCATGGGGCGCGACGTGCTGGAAGCGCGTCAACATCTTGCCGCACAAGGAGTTCCGGTGGATGCGCCCGGCGGTCCCCGAGCCTGAGGTTCGGGTTGCCCGGAAGGGGGTTCGGGTGGTAGATTCGCGCGTCGCCCTGCTCCCCGCAGGGTAGGCCTACGACTCACGCTCCGTCCACGGAGACCTGACACTCCCGGACCGGGCCTGCTGCCCACCTCATGCAGGAGATCGCCACTGTGACGCTCACGAAGGAGCAGAAGCAGGGCATCATCGAAAAGTTCAAGACTCACGAAGGCGACTCGGGTTCTCCCGAGGTCCAGATCGCTCTCCTCACCGAGAAGATCAACTACCTCACCGAGCACTTCAAGGTTCACAAGCGTGACCACGCGTCGCGCCGCGGTCTGTTACGAATGGTCGGCCAGCGTCGTCGGCTGCTCGACTATCTGAAGGCGACCAAGGTGGATCGTTACCGAAAGGTCGTCAAAGAGCTCGGTCTTCGTCGCTAGGAAGATCCTTGCGACACTTGAGACGCGGCCCGAAAGGGCCGCGTTCTCTGTAGAACGGGGAGGGCCCCCGTTCGTCCCGCCGGACACCGCATGTCCGACCGGGTGGTCGTGATGACGAGGGTCGTCATCACTTGCGAGAAGAATGGGAACAACAGCAAATGGCTGAACACAAGATGACCGTCGATCTGGGTGGCAAGTCCCTCACGATCAGCACGGGCAAGTGGGCCAAGCTGGCGGGCGGCTCTGCCGTCGTGCAGCTGGGCGAGACGGTGGTGCTGGTGGCTTCGAGCGCCGCGAAGACGGCGAAGCCAGGGATCGATTTCGTTCCCCTGACCTGCGACTACCGCGAGCGCACATACGCGGCGGGCAAGATCCCGGGCGGGTTCTTCAAGCGTGAAGGCCGGCCGACAGAGAAGGAGACGCTCAGCTCGCGTCAGATCGACCGTCCGATCCGTCCGCTCATGAGCAAGCAGTGGCCGTTCGAGACGCAGGTCATGGCGACCGTCGTCTCGTCCGACCAGGAGCACGATGGCGACGTCCTCGCGGTGATCGGCGGTTCCACGTCGATCGTCCTGTCGGACATCCCGTTCCCCGAGCCGATCGCTGCCGTGCGTGTCGGGCGTGTGGACGGCAAGTTCATCTGCATGCCGACGTTCGCCCAGATCGATGAGAGCGATATGGACGTCGTCGTCGCCGGCACCGCGACTGACATCATCATGGTCGAGGGCGGCTGTCGTGAGATCCCCGAAGCGGACATGATCGCGTCGCTGGACTTCGCGATGGGCCACATCCGCAACATCGTCGCTGCACAGGCCGAACTGCAGAAGCTCTGCGGCAAGCCCAAGCGTCCGGTCGTGGCCAAGGTCGACGTCGCGGAACTCGAGGCGGCGCTGCGTGGTGCCTACACCGACAAGCTGCGCGCCGCGATCCGCATCCCGGGCAAGGAAGCTCGTCAGGAGGAGCTCGACATCATCACGGGCGACGCCAAGACGAACTTCGCCGAGAAGTTCCCGGAGAAGGCGGACAAGATCGGCCACATCCTGCACGACATCGAGCGCGACGTGCTTCGCAGCATGATCCTCGATGACGGTATCCGCAGCGATGGCCGTGACACCGATACGATCCGTCCGATCTCGATCGAGGTCGGCGTGCTTCCGCGCACGCATGGTTCGTGCCTCTTCACGCGTGGCGAGACGCAGGCGCTCGTCGTGACGACGCTCGGCACCAAGAGCGACGAGCAGCGCGTCGAGGAGCTCGAGGGCCAGTCGTGGAAGTCGTACATGCTGCACTACAACTTCCCGCCGTTCTCGGTCGGTGAGACCCGTCCGATCCGTGGACCGGGCCGTCGCGAGATCGGTCACGGCGCTCTCGCCGAGCGCGCGGTCGAGCCGGTCATCCCGGCGGACACGCACTTCCCGTACACGATCCGCATCGTGTCCGACATCCTCGAGTCGAACGGCAGTTCCTCCATGGCGTCAGTCTGTGGCGCGTCGCTCGCGCTCATGGATGCCGGTTGCCCGATCAAGGCGCCGGTGGCGGGTGTGGCGATGGGACTCATCAAGGAAGGCGACAAGGTCGCCGTGCTGACCGACATCCTGGGCGTCGAGGATCACCTCGGCGACATGGACTTCAAGGTCACGGGCACGCGCGAAGGCATCACGGCCTTCCAGATGGACACGAAGATCGGTGGCATCTCGTTCGACATCATGCGCGATGCGCTCGCCAAGGCCCACAAGGGCCGTATCTTCATCCTCGACAAGATGGCCGCGGCGTTGCCGGCTTCGCGTGCGGAGATGTCGCCGTACGCCCCGCGCATCACCATCCTGCACATCCATCCCGATAAGATCCGCGAGGTCATCGGACCGGGTGGCAAGGTCATCAAGAAGATCACCGAGGAGACGGGCTGCCAGATCGATATCGACGATTCCGGTGAGATCCGCATCGCTGCCGTCAACATGGAAGGCAGCAAGCGGGCGGAGGAGATCATCCGCAACATCACCGAGGATCCCGAGGTCGGCCGCACGTACCAGGGCAAGGTCCGCAGCGTCGTCAACTTCGGTGCGTTCGTCGAGATCGTGCCGGGCCGCGACGGCCTGCTGCACGTCTCGGAGATCGACTGGGGCCGCACCGAGAAGGTCGAGGACGTGCTCAACGTCGGCGACATGGTGATGGTCAAGGTCATCGGTGTGGACAAAGAGGGCAAGGTCAAGCTCTCGCGCCGCGCCCTGCTTCCGGAGCCGGAAGGCTATGTCGGCAGCCCCGTCGGAGCAGGCGGTGGTGGTGGTCGTGACCGCGAGCGCCCTCGTGGCGATCGCGACCGCGGTCCGCGTCGTCGGTAGTTTCAGCACGCGAACGGCGGGCGGCCCTCCAAGGCCGTCCGCCGTTTCGTCTATCCCCGCAGCGCCCGCCGCAGCACTGTGCCCCGAACGTCCCCGCTCCTGAGGTCCATCCATGACGTCGGTCTTGAAGTCCGTCCTGCCTTCCGGTACCACGCTGCTCACCCAGGCCATGCCGGAGCGCCAGAGCGTCAGCGTCGGCATCTGGGTCCGTACCGGATCGCGCGACGAACCGCGTGAACACCTTGGGCTCGCGCACTTCATCGAGCACATGATGTTCAAGGGCACACAGACGCGTGATGCCCGCGCGATCGCCGGCAGCCTCGAGTCCTTGGGTGGTAGTCTGGATGCCTTCACCACGCGCGAGCAGGTCTGCTACACCGCGCGCGTGCTCAGCGAACATGTGCCGCAGGCCATCGAGGTGCTCTCGGACCTGCTCTGCCGCTCCAAGTACGATCCGCTCGAGATCGAGCGCGAGAAGAGTGTCGTCAAGGAAGAGATCCTGTCCTACGAGGACAGCCCGGAAGACCGCGTGAGCGAGAACCTGTCGGCGCAGGTCTGGGGCGACCACGGTCTGGGCCGCCCGATCCTAGGCTTCGCCGACACCGTCGACGCGCTATCGCATGACGTGATCCGCGCCGACGTCGATCGTCGTTATCGCGCGGACCAGCTCATCGTGGCCGCCGCTGGCGGCGTGGAGCATGCTGCGCTCGTCGAGTTGGTCACGCGTCATCTCACGCCCACACAGGGCGAGGTGCCCTCGAGCGGCGGCGAACCGCCGGCGTTCACGCCGAGCGTCAAGCACGAGCAGGACGACGTGCAGCAGCTCTATCTATCGCTAGGCACACGCGCCGTTCCGTACAGCGACCCGCGCCGCTACGGATTGATCGTGCTCGAGACGCTCCTCGGCGGCGGCATGAGCTCGCGGCTCTTCCAGAGCATCCGCGAAGAGGCCGGGCTCGCCTATAGCATCTTCAGCTCGCTCGACTTCCTGCGCGATGGAGGCATGTTCTCCATTCACCTTGGCGTCACGCCCGACAAGGGCCGCCAGGCGCTGGGGCTGCTGCGCGAAGAACTCACCCGCATCGCCGAACGGGGCCCCGACGCCAGCGAGGTCGAGGCGGCTGTGATGCAGCTCAAGGGCTCGATCGTGATGGGGCAGGAGAGCTGCTCGAGCCGCATGTACCACGTGGCGCGGCAGGAGCTCTATCTGGGCCAGTACACGCCGCCCGAGCGCCAGGTGGAGCGCCTGCTCGCGGTGACGCGAGAAGAGGTCGCGCTCCTGGCGCGCGAGTTCCTGCGCCCGGGCCGCTTCGCGCTGAGCGCGCTGGGGCCTGCTGACGGCGAGCCGCTGGGTGAAGCGGAGTGGCCGCTCGAGCGCTGAACCGGTCCACGCTTCGCCACACCGTGGCGCCAGCGAGACACCGGCATCGGGTTGCAATGCAGGGTTCTGCGCGCGGGCGGCCGGGCCGCCGCGCCGCCAAGCCCAGCGTTGACAAGACCTTGCGCGGCGCAGATAGTCTGCTGGCGCAGGCTGCGCGCCGGTCGGCACCGGACTTGCGATGGAAAGCAGGCATGAAAGAGATACTCGATCGCCACACCCGCCGCCAGGCCAACCCGGCCCGCGAGCGATTCGTCCGCTTGGGTACCGCAGTGGGCTTGGGGTTGGCATTGCTGGCGCTACCGCTCACTCGCGCCGCCGCCGATGACCCGCTGCCGGATTCCGCTTCGCTCAGGGGTCAGAACACGCACGAGACGCTGCCTGCCTCGCCCACGCCTTTCAAGGCCGGCGAGTCGCTGCGCTTCTCCGTGCAGTACGGCTTCATCCATGCGGGCAGCGCGTACCTCGAGGTCCCCGAGGTCATGCAGTACGAAGGCCATGCGGTCTGGCGGTTGGTCGCGCGTGCCGAGTCGAACGGGTTCTTCGACAAGATGTACAAGGTGCGCAACCGCATCGAGTCGATGTGGGATCACGACAGCCTGTTCAGTTGGCGCTATTTCGAGGACCGCCACGAGGGGCACTACACCGCGAACGACACCATGTTGTTCATGCCCGACTCCGGCAAGGTCCACTATAAGAACGGTCAGGTGTACAGCGTGCCGCCGCATGTGCAGGATGCGCTCTCGGCGTTCTACTATACGCGCTTCAAGCCGCTGCCCATCGGCGGCAGTGTGTTCTTTGACTACCATGCGAGCCGCAAGAGCGCGCCCATGGAGGTGAAGATCCTGGGCCGCGACGAAGTGCACACGCCGGCGGGCAAGTTCAAGTGCGTCATGATCGAGCCGCTGCTCAAGGCCGGCGGTATCTTCAAGAACAATGGCCGGCTCGTGATCTGGATCACCGACGACGCCCGGCGCATGCCGGTACTCATGCGGTCCAAGGTCGCGATCGGTTCGATCAGCGTCATCCTCCAGGACTTCAAGACCGGCAGCTGAAGCCTGCGGCGCAGATCCGCTGTGCGGGAAAGGACTCTCCGAATGGGGCGATACCGTGAAGCGGACCTGAGCCGGCTGCGTGTGATGCCGGTGGCGCAACGCCCGACCAAGGTGTCCGTGAGCGATCTGGCGCGGCCGCTCGATCCCGCGGCGGCCGCGGCCGTGATCGCGTCGTTGCCCGACCAACTCGCGGCGCTCACGCTGCGCGCGGTCATCGCGCGAACGGCGCACGCGCATCGCGAGGGGCGCCCGGTCGTGGCCATGATCGGTGGCCATGTCATCAAGGTGGGCGTCTCGCCGTGCCTGATCGCGCTCATGGCGCGCGGCATCATCACGCATCTGGCCATGAACGGGGCGGCGGCGATCCACGACACCGAACTGGCCCGCACCGGCGGCACCTCCGAAGACGTCGAGGCCAATCTGCACGCGGGCACGTTCGGCATGGTCGATGAGACCGGCGACTTCATGAATGACACGATGGCGCTGGGAGCCCGCCGTGGCGAAGGCCTTGGCGAGTGCTGGGGACGCGCGCTCGAGGAGTCGCAGGCCCCCTATCGTGCAACCAGCATGCTCGCGGCCGCCTGGCGTTGCAGCGTGCCTGCCACCGTGCACGTCGCGATCGGCACCGACACGGTCCACCACCATCCTCGGTGTGATGGCGCCGCTTTGGGCGAGACCACCCTGCGCGACTTCCGGATCTTTGCCGCGACGCTGGCCGAGGCGAGGGGCGCCGTGGTCCTCAACATGGGCTCGGCCGTGCTCATGCCCGAGGTGTTCCTCAAAGCGCTGAGCGTCGCGCGCAACCTGGGAGCGGACCTCTCCGATCTCACGACTGTGAACTTCGACCAGATCCAGCACTACCGGCCGCGCCTCAACGTGGTCGAACGCCCGACCCGGGGCTCCGGCGGCAAGGGTTACTCTCTCACCGGCCATCACGAGATCATGCTTCCGCTCTTCGCGGCGGCGGTCCTTGCTGAGCTCGGTGGCTAGAAGACGGCACAGCCCTTGCGTTTAACTCCGGCGGCACCCGTATGGTCGCGGGAGCGTTGACAGTCCTTCCAGCCGCTGCCTATACTTGGAGCTGACGTAGTCGCCGTGACTTACGGCGACGAGGCGCACCCAGGCGGAGGATCGACCGAGACGCATCTTGCTACTGCTTCGGGACGGGCCACAGAGTTTTCTGGCCCTCGCCGTTGATTTGTTAGCCGGGTTCTGGCCAATGGAGCCCGCGTGCGTCCTCGCCGCCTGTGGCCACCCTATGGGTGCCCGAGCGCTGTTCCATGACCGCGCGTCTCCTGGCCTGAGCTCCTCTCAGGGAGATCGCGTGTCCGCTCATCTGCTCAAGCGCCTCGTTCTAGTGGCCATCTTCGGGCTCTGCTGCGCCCTTCCGGCGTATGCCGCCGGTGCGCCCGAAGAGAATCCCGCCAGCGCCGATACGGTCGGCCGCGACTGGAGCCGGGTCGCCGAATACCGCATCGTCCCGGGCGACCGCTTGGGGATCGATTTCGGCCAGCGCCTCGATAATCTGTCCGAGAACATCCGTGAGTGCACCGTGCGTCCCGATGGCCGCATCACCGTCTATCCCGTCGGCGATGTCGTCGCCGCGGGACTCACGCCCATGGAGCTGCAGAAGTCGCTCACCGCGCTGCTGGCCGCCGACTTGCGCAGCCCCCGCGTGACGGTCGAGCTTGTGACCGCCGCCGGCAACGTGGTGCACGTCATCGGCCGCGTCGAGAAGCCGGGCAACGTGCCGGCGACGCCGTTCGTGACGCTGCTCCAGGCGATCTCCGAGGCCGGCGGCTTCAAGGATGACGCGGCGCGCAACAGCGTCATCGTCATGCACCGCGATGGTGCGCGCACGCTCAGCGTGCAGCGCGTGCGCTGCGACCGCCTGCTCAAGGGCGAGGACTTCGCCGACGTCGTGCTTGGCCGTTTCGACATCGTCTTCGTGCCGCGCTCCACGATCGGCAACCTCGACTTGTTCGTGCACCAGTTCTTCGGTGAGACCTCGCCGGCCGTGACCACCGCGCTCGCGGGCTGGGAGCTCTTCAACCTCGACCGTGTGTTCGTCACACGTGTCGTGAAGGAATGACGTCCACGCCATGAGCGAGAACCCGCAGAACCTGCAGACCCTCAACCGCACGCAGGCCACGAGCCGCGAGCTCTTCGCGGTCATGTTCAGGCGCAAGTGGCTCATTCTGGGATTGTTCTTCGTGGTCACCGCGACGGTCATCACGCTCGCTTTCACCACGCCCGTGAGCTACGTGTCGTCGGGCCGAGTTCTGGTCATGCGCGGCGAGCGCTTGAGCGCGCTCACGCCCGGCCGTCAGCTGTACAACGATTGGGAAGAGGACCTGGGCTCCGAGGTGGAAGTCGCCAAGAGCTATCCGGTCATCCAGCGCGCGCGAGAGATGCTGGCCGAGGAAATCAAGAAGACCGGCAAGCAGGCCAAGCTCGACGCCGGCTCGATCGATATCGAAGTGATGGGCAAGAGCAACGTGCTTGGTATCGGATACAGCGACCTGGATGCCGACAAGGCGCAGATGGTGTGCAATGCCCTGCTGAACGCCTACGTGGAGTACCGCGCGGGCCAGGCGCGCATGGGCAAGCCCGAGGCGTTCTTCGAGACCGAGTTGCAGCAGATCAAGGGCGACATCGAGCGCCTGACCGGCGAGCGTCGCAGCGCTGCCCAGACCAGTGGCGTGAACGATCCCGAAGGCCAGAGCCGGTCGTGGACCGATCAGCTGGGCGTGCTCGATCAGCGCTACAACGAGACCAGTGGCGAGTTCGCCGAGGCGACCAGTTCGCTGCGCGCCATGCGCGAGCTGCAGCAGCACCCCGACATCGACCTGCCCACGCTCGGTGCGCCGTTCACGAATGAATCGGCGCTCGTGGGGCTCAAGCAGAAGATCCTCGACCAGCAGGGCCGCATCGCGCAGCTGCGCGAGAAGTACCGTGACGACGCGCCCGAGGTCCAGAATGCCACCGCGACGCTCGAGACGCTGCAGGGGCTGCTCCACAAGGAGGTCAATGCGCGCCTCATGATGTCGCAGTCGCGCATCGACATGCTCCAGTCGCGGCTCGCCGTCTACGAGCACGACCGCAAGGAACTGCGCGCCAAGCTCGACGCCATGCCCGCGAGCCAGACGCGCTTGAGCGAGCTGGACGCGCAGGTGCGGCTGCTGCGCGAACGCTACGACGAGCTGGCCAAGGCGCGCGATCAGGCGCGCATCACGGCGAACACGTCGACGGACTTCAACGTCGTGCTGCTCAATCCGGCCGGCGCCCCGGCGCCCAAGAACACTCGCGACTACGTGCGGCTGGCGCTCGCGCCGGCGTTCAGCATCGTCGTCGGCATCGGTCTCGCGTTCTTCATCGACGGTCTCGATCTCACCGTCCGGACGTCCAACCAGGCCGAGGAGTATCTGGAACTCCCGGTGCTGGCGACGATCTCGGACCGCAGAACAAAGCGCGGCTAGGCACCACTACTCACATCTCGGAGACACACCTGCCATGACCCGCATCTTCGACGCCCTCAAGAAGTCCGAGGCCTCGCGCCAGGGCGCTGGTCTGCCTGCGCCTTCGGTGACTCCCATGCCGTCGCCGGTGCCGCATGTCGCCGCCGGCGCGCGTCCCATGGGCGCCGTGCGCGCGAGCGCCGAGCCGTTCCGCTCGCCCGTGCCGCTCGTGGGCGGTCTCGATCTGAACGAGGACGTCATCCGTGAGATGACCGCGTTGCGAGTGAGCGTGGAATCCGTGCTGCAGGGCCCGATGCGCAGCGTACTGTTCGTGAGCCCGCAAGGCGGCGAAGGCACCACCACCGTCGCGCTGCAGTTCGCGCAGGTACTCGCGCGCGACTCGAGTATCCGTCCGATGATGCTCGACGCGCACGTGCGCCGGCCCGCGTATTCGGTCGATCCGTCACAGCGCATGGCCATGCTCGACCCGCGGCTGAGCGGCAAGAACGCCGCGGCGTCGGTCGTGCCCAACCTGTTCGCGTTGCCGCCGTCCGAGGAATTGCTGCGTGGCGGCGTGTTCCAGCCGGCCGCGTTGCGCCAGCTGCTCGACACGGCTACCGCGGGCTTCGACTGGGTCCTTCTCGACGGTCCGCCCGTGCTCGAGTCGCCGGACTCGGCGTCGCTGGCGAGTCAGGTGGATGGCGTGATCCTCGTCGTGCAGGCTGGCCGCACCAAGCGCCCCGTTCTCACCCGCGCGGCAGACCTGTTGCGCAAGGCAGGCGCTCGCGTGCTCGGCAGCGTGCTCAACCGGCGCGTGCTCGAGATCCCGGAGTTCATCTACCGCCGCATCTGATGGGTAGGCTCATGTCCGCGCGCCGCGCTCCCGCAATCCCAGAAGGACAGCGTCCTCACCGTCGGCCGTGTCCGCCGCGTCGCGGCGCGCCGGCATGACGGCCGACATGCGCGTGCCCGGAGAGCCCGTGGAACCGCCGCTCACGCCCACGGGCTCGATGCTTCCGGGCAGCTCCGCGTCCTCGAACGCGCTGGCCGCAGCATTCGCACTCGCGCGCGAATGGGCGGGTCCGTCGCTTCAAGCGCTCGTGCTGGGCGGCAGCCACGCCTCGGGCGAGGGTGTGTGGGCGCAAGTCGATGGCAGTCTCGTCACGCTTTCGGATCTCGACCTCTACGCTGTGCTCGGCGACGGCGCAGCGTGCCGCGCGGCCGAGTCGCGAGCCCGCGCCGCGCAGCCACCGCTGGCGCTGCATCTGCTCGCCGCTGGTCTGGGCGCGCCGCTCGAAGTGGCGTTCCTCACGCGCGACGGCCTTTCGCGCCTGCCCGCGCGCCCGGGTGCGCTCGAGTTGCTGCGCACCGGCCGTGTGGTCATGGGCGACGCGTCGGTGCGTGACGTGATCCCGCACTGGCAACCGGGCGACATCCCCCGCGAGGAGATCACGCTGCTGCTCGAGAACCGCGCGTTCGAACTGCTGCTCGGATGGCCGGCGCTTGCCTCTCGCTCGGCCCTCGAGCGCCTGCGCGGCCGGCATGCGCGGCTCAAGACCATCGCCGACCTTGCCGGGGTCTTCGCGCTGGAAAGCGGGCAGTGGCCTGCGGGCGCGGCTGCGCGCATCGACTGGGCGCGCTCGCACGCGCTCGCGGATTTCGCCGATCACGTGCCCGGCGCGCTCGTCGATGTGCCTGCGGCGCTCGATGGACTGTGGGACCAGGCGCTCGCCTGGCGCGCCCACGATGCGGCGCATCCGGTGACCAGCGTTCCGTCGCCGGCCGAGGCGCGCACCGAGTGGCGCGCCGCGGCGCGCGCGTGGAGCGCGGTGTGGTGGCATCATGAAGGCGGTACGAGCGAGCGTTTCGATCCCTGGCCGCTCGCGACCGAGACCGCCTCGCGCGCACCGCTGCGCCGCCGCGTGCGCCGGGCGCTCGAACCTGCGTCGCGCAGCGGCGTCACGCCGCCGATCGCTGTCCGCCTGCGCCATCTGTTCGCGGGCACGCCGCAGCATCGTGTGAATGCCAGCGCGAGTGTGCTCCTCATCGCCGCCGCCGTGTCGCCGTCGGTGCCTGCGCTGCCGGCGGGCGCACTTCGCGCGCTGCGCAGCCTCGGCGTGAGCGATGCGCGCGATTGGGACCAGGCGCGAGCGCAGGTCGTGCGCGCGTGGGATCTCTGGGTGCTCGATGGCCAGCGCACGGCGGAGGCCAAGTGAAGCTCGCTGGAGCGAAGCCCGTCATGCTCGTACTGTTCGTCGACGCGTTGGGCTGGAGGCTGGCGGGTTCGCGCGCGGAGTTCGCGGCGCCGCTCGCGCATCGCCGCGAGATCGCGACCATCCTGGGCTTCAGTTCGGGCGCACTGCCTACCATCTTCACCGGCCGCCTGCCGCGCGAGCACGGCCGCTGGCTCATGTACCGCCGCGCGCAAGGCCAGACACCCTTCGCCGGCTTCGGCGCGCTCAAGCTGCTGCCGCCGCGGCTGCGCCGCAGCTGGCGGCTCACACAGGTGCTCACGCGCGCGGTGGCGAGCCGTGTGCATGGCTACTTCAACCTGTACGAAGTGCCGCGCGATGAACTTCCAGCGTTCGACCTGGCCGAGCGCGACGACATCTTCCGCCCGGGCGGCCTGCCGGGCGATTCGTTGTGGGATTCGCTCGATCGTCGCGACTTGCGCTGGCAGGGCTGGAACTGGCGGACGCCCGAGGCGGTCGCGCTCCGCGACGCGCTGGCGCATCTACGCGCGGGCGACCGTGACCTGCTGTTCGTGTACACCGCAGACCTGGACGCGCTGCTGCATCACGAAGGCTCCACGGGTGCGCAGGTGAAAGCGCGCATCGCACGCTACGATGCGTGGGTGCGCGAGGCGTTCGCCGCGGCCGAGGCGGCCGGGCGGCCACTGTGGCTCTACATGCTCTCGGATCACGGCATGGTCGACGTCACCGAGCACGTGGACGTGATGGCGCGCGTCGATGCGCTGCCTTACCGGCGCGGCCGCGACTATCTGGCGTTCTACGATTCGACGATGGCGCGCTTCTGGTGGCGCAACAAGGTTGTGCGCGAGGCCGTGCGCTCGGTGTTGGGCGCCGAGTCGCGCGGACGCTGGCTCACACCCGAAGAATTGCGCGCCGCGGGCGCCGACTTCGCGAACGCCGAGTATGGCGAGGACATCTACCTGGTCCAGCCCGGCGCGCTCATCGTGCCGTCGTTCATGGGAAGCAAGCCGGTCGCGGCGATGCATGGCTATGACGCTGCGCATCCGGACATGACGGCGATGCTCGCCTCGAATCGCGAAGTTCCGCCGGGCGTGAAACATCTCACCGATCTGCGAGCGTTCTTCGAACGCGAGATCGACGCGCAGCACGCGGGGGTGGCATGACCCGCGGCGAGATGGCCAAGAACGTCTCACGCGGCGCCTTCTTCCTGGGGCTCGAGAAGGTGATCGCGAACGGTTCGACCATCCTGTACTCCGCGCTCATCGCGCGCTGGCTCGGTCCCACCAAGTACGGCATGTTCTCGCTCGCGTTCGCGATCGTGGGCCTGACGACCGTGCTCACAGGCAATTTCGAGACGTTCCTCGAGCGCTACGCCGCCGAGTATCAGGTGCAGGGCCGCTTCCAGCGCCTGGCCTCGGCGCATCGCATCGCGCTGGCCTTCAAGTTGTCCTTCGGCCTGCTCGCAAGCGCAGCGCTCATCGCCGCCTCCGGCGAGTTCGCGAAGCGCTTCGCCATGCCCGAGCTGAACATGCTGCTGCCTCTGCTGGTGATCTTCATCGCCACCGACGGCCTGGCCACCACGGGCCGCGCGATGCTGTTCGGACTGCAGCGCTACGAGTGGGTGAGCGGTTTCTCGCTCGTCTTCAATGTGGGCAAGACCATTCTCGTGGGCGCGCTGTGGTACATGCGTCATGGCCTGGTCTCGCTCGCGCTGGGCCTGTCGATCCTCACCGCGCTCCAAGCGGTGATCATGACCATCGGCGCATTCCTCGCGCTCGAGCAGGCACGCCGCGCCTCGAACGTACCCGAGCCGCCCGCGCCCGAGGGCGAGAAGGCGCTGCTGCCGAGCATGATCGGCTACTGCCTGCCGCTGTATGGGGCCAACGCCGCGTTCCTCTCGGGCCAGAACCTGCCCAAACTCATCCTGGCCAAGGTGCTCGACGCCACACAACTGGGCTACTTCTCGTTCGCCTTCCAGACGCTCAGCCGCATCGTGGAACTGGTCTATACGATCCCCACCTCGTTGCTGCCCTCACTCACGCAGCTCGTGGCGCGCGAGGAACGGGAGCGGCTCCAGGACATCTTCACGCAGGCCTTCCGGCTCATCCAGACCATCGCGTGCATCGTCGCGTTCGGACTGTTCGTGTTCGCGCCCGAACTCGTGCGCCTGGTCGGCAGCCCGCTCTTCGAGCCGGCCGTGCCGCTGCTGCGCGTATTGGCGCTGGTGCCGATCGTACGCACGGCGCAGCAGCCACTCACCATGCTCTTCCAAGCCATGCGCCGGCCGGGGCTCGTGCTCATGCTCGCCGTGCTCAAAGTCTCGACCGAGATCGCGTGCTACCTGGTGCTGCTGGGGCCGCTCGGCGCCATGGGCGCCTGCTGGGCCAATCTGGGCGGCGCGGCGGTGTCATTCATCGCGGCCATGATCCTGCTCTCGGGCGTGCTGCCCGAGGGCCACCGCGAACGCATCGCCGCGACCGTGCGCAGCTTGCTGTGGTTCGTGCCGGGCGCGCTGTTGGCGCTACTGGCCGAACGCCAGTGGGGGCTCGCGCACTCGCTGCCCGTGCGTGCCTTCCTGCTGCTGCCCGCATTCCTCGGTATCTTCGCGCTGGGCCTTGTGAATCGCTATGACCTCGTGAAACTCGCTTCGGTGCCGTTGCCGGGTGCCGTGCTCAATCGCGTGCGATCGTTCCTGGTGGTATTCGCCGATCAGCTCGCGCGCATGTTCGAACCGCGGAGAGTGCCATGAATCCCCCGTCTCCCGGGCCTCACGACCTCAAGGGTCGCGTGCTCATCATCATCCCTGCGCACAACGAGGAAGAGAGCCTTCCCGGCACTCTTGCCGAGGTGCGCGCCAAGGCGCCCACGGTCGACATCCTCATCGTCAACGACGGTTCGCGCGATGACACGGCGAAGGTCGCCCGCGCGGCAGGCGTGCCGGTCGTGACGCATCCGGTCAACCTGGGCGTGGGCGGCGCGCTGCAGACCGGCTTCCGCTATGCGATGGAGCGGGGCTACGAGATCGGCGTGCAGCTCGACGCCGACGGCCAGCATGATCCCGCCTATCTGGGCGTGTTGCTGGAACCCGTGCTGGCGGGCAAGGCCGACGTGTCGATCGGGTCGCGCTATGTCGAGCAGACAGGCTATCGTGCGCCTCTGAACCGTCGGCTGGGCATGGTGTTCTTCTCGGGGATCGTGCACCTGGCGCTCAAGCAGCGGATCACCGACACCACGTCGGGGTTCCGTGCCTACAACCGGGCCGTCATGGCTGTCTGTCAGCACGATTTCCCCAAGGACTTCCCGGACGCCCCGCTGCTCATCGCGCTGGCGCGCCGGGGATTCCGGCTCACCGAGGTGGCCGTGGTCATGCGCGAGCGTCAGGCGGGCCAATCGTTCTACACGCTGGGCAAGCAGCTCTATTACCCATACAAGAACCTGCTCGCTTCCCTCATGGCGTTCATCCGCCGTCCGATCTGAACGGGAGAGATCATGGCATTCCTATCCAGGACTCAGATCTTCGTCGCGGTGGGCGCGGTGATGCTCGCGCTCTACGTGCTCGATCTCGTGCGCCGGCGGCGCCTGTCGGAAGAATATTCGCTGCTCTGGGTGATCGCGACGGCCGTGATCGCCATCCTGGGTTTCTCGACGCCGATCCTGCTCTGGATCACGCATCTGCTCGGCATGCTGGGTGCGGCGTCCACCGTCTTCGCATTCGGCCTCGCCTTCGCCGTGGCGATGCTGCTCTACCTGTCGATCAAGCTCTCGCGCCTGGGCTTCGAGAACCACATGCTCAGCCGTGACCTCGCACTTCTGCGTCACGAACTCGAGGAGATGCGGGACCAACGGAAGGGAACTTCATGAAGCGCGCGCTGCAACTGCTCATCGGTATCGCCATCTCGGCGATCTGCGTGTTGTTTTCGCTGGTCGACGTCGAGCCCAAGGACTT
>JANYBS010000025.1 GCA_025360715.1 Candidatus Eiseniibacteriota bacterium
CAGCGCACTCTCCGCCGCCATCGTCGTGGTGCTGCAGACGGTCTTGATCGTGCTCGTCGCGCCGCTCTGGGGCGGCGTCGTCACGCTCATCAAGTCGCGCCTGCAGATGCGCCAGGGCCCGCCCCTGTTGCAGCGCTATCGGGATCTCTTGAAGCTCGCCGGCAAGGAGACGGTGCTGAGCGCCGACGCCTCGCCGCTCGCGCGCATCGCGCCGTACGCGATCCTTGCCGCGGCGCTGGTCGTCTGCACGTGGACGCCCGTCGTCACCACGCTGCCGGGATTGAACTTTGCCGGCGACCTCGTCATGACCGTGGCGCTCTTCGCCGCCATGCGCGTCCTGCTGGCGCTACTCGCGCTCGAGGCCGGCACGACCTTTGGCGGCATGGGCGCCAGCCGCCACCTGGCGCTCTCCGCGCTCGCCGAGCCTGCGCTCATGCTGAGCGTGTTCACGCTCGCGATCGCCGCGCAGAGTACCGACCTCGCTCGTATCAGCGCGGCGGTGGTCGCCACGCCCGATGCGTGGATCTCGCCCTCGCACCTGCTGGCGCTCACGGCCATGTGGATCGTGGTGGTATCGGAAACCGGCCGCGTGCCGGTGGATAATCCCGTCACGCACCTGGAACTCACCATGATCCACGAAGGCATGCTGCTCGACGTGTCGGGCCACCACTTGGCACTGCTCGAGTGGGCGGCGTCGATCCGGCAGCTGCTGCTGCTCACGCTGGTCGCCAACTTGTTCCTGCCCTGGGGCATCTGTTCCGATCTCTCGCCCTCGGGACTCGCCTTCGCCTTGCTGGCATGGCTCGCCAAGCTCGCCGTGTTCGCGGTGGTCGTGGCCATCACGGAATCGGTCACCGCCAAGATGCGGCTCTTCCGTGTGCCGGAATTCCTCGGGATGGCGTTCCTGCTCGCGTTGCTCGCGCTCACCTCTGACTCGTTGCTCCGCGGATGATCCACGTCCCCGATTGGCTCCCGCGCAGCAACACCGTCAACCTGCTGGCGGGCGCGTTCCTGCTCAGCTCGCTCTACGTGGCGAGCCAGCGGCGACTGCTCGCGTGTGTGACCGCGTACCAGTGGAACTCGGTCGCGCTGGCGCTGATCGCCCTCACGGTCTCGCTGGCCACCGGCGCCAGGCACATCGCGTTCGCGGCGCTGCTCGTGCTCGTCGTGAAGGCATTCGCGATCCCGCTGCTGCTGCGGCGCGTGGCCGAACGCAGCCACGCCGCGGCCGAGGGCGAACCTTTCATGGGCATCCCCACCGGTATGCTCATCTGCGGCGCGCTGGTGGTGATCGCATTCAGCCAGACCCGTTCGCTGTTCGGCTCGGGGCTGAGCATTCTTTCGTCGTGCCTGCCGGTGAGCGTGGCCGTGACGCTGGTGGCCATGTTCATCATGGTCAGCCGCCGCCGAGCGCTCATGCAGGTGATCGGCCTGGTGCTGCTCGAGAATGCTATTTTCTTAGCCGCGGTCGCGCTCACCTACGGCATGCCGCTCGTAGTCGAGATGGGCGTGTTGCTCGACCTGCTGGTGGGCGTGGCGTTGCTCGGACTCTTCGTGGGCCGCATCGAGGAGACGCTAGGCGACTCCGATACCACGCGGCTGGACTCGCTCAAGGGCTGATGCCATGACCGCGCTCTGGATCATGCTCGCCCTTGCACCGGCTGGCGCCTTGGCGTGCCTGCTGCTCAAGGACTCACCGTGGGCGCGGCACGTGGTCACGCTCGCGTGCGCGGGCACGTTCGTGTGCGCGGTGTCGCTGGCCATTCAAGTGGAGCGCAACGGCGCGCTGCACGCCGCGAACGGTTGGCTGCAGATCGATTCCTTGAGCGCGCTCATCGCGCTGATCGTGACCTCGCTCGGCACGCTGTGCGCGTGGTACGCGGGCGACTACATGGTCGAAGTGCGCCGACATGACGAGAACGACGCGCACTGGGCGCCGGGGCGCTATGAAGCGCTGTATCTCGGCTTGATGTCCTGCATGATCGTCTCGGTGGCGAGCAATAATCTGGGCCTGCTGTGGGTGTCGGTCGAAGGCAGCACGCTCAGCTCTGCATTGTTGGTGGGCTACTACCGCCGGCCCAGTGCAGTGGAAGCCGGCTGGAAGTACCTGATCCTCTCGTCGGTGGGCATCACGCTGGCGCTGCTCGCCACGGTGTTGCTGTTCTATTCGTCGGTGCACCTCTTTGGCGAAGGCGGCGCGGGCCTGCAGTGGACGGCGCTGCGCGAAGTGGCGGCGCAGCTCGATCCGCGTTTTGTGCGATTGGCGTTCCTCTTCGCGCTTTGCGGCTACGGCGCCAAGGCGGGGCTTGCGCCCATGCACTCGTGGTTGCCCGATGCGTACAGTCAGGCGCCCACGCCGGCCGCGGCGCTCATGTCGACCGCGCTACTCAGCGCGTCGCTCACCGCGCTGCTGCGCTTTCACGCGATCACGGCCGCGTGTGTGGGCGCGCAGTGGCCCGACGGGCTGCTCACGCTGTTCGGCATCTTCTCGTTGGTGGTCGCGCTGCCATTCCTGCTGGTGCAAGGCGAATACAAACGCCTGCTCGCGTATTCGAGCCTGGAACACACGGGCATCGTCACGCTCGCGATCGGCTTTGGCACTCCTCTGTCGGTGTTCGCCGGACTGCTGCACCTGATCGTGCAGTGCTTCGGCAAGGCGCTCGCCTATCTGGTGGGCGGCTCGTTCTTGCGCGCCACGCACTCGCGGCGCATGGATCACTGGAGCGGAGCGCTCGAAGCCGCGCCTTCGCTCGGCGTGCTGCTGGCCGGTGGCGGCATCGCGCTCATGGGCCTGCCGCCCGCGGGCACGTTCCTGAGCGAGTGGTTCATCCTCATGGCCGGCTTCGCCAGCACGCATCACGCAGTCGCGGTCGGCGCGCTGGTGGCACTGGTGTTCGCGTTCATCGGCCTGTCGTATCACTGGACGCGAATGCTGCTCGGCCGCCCGCGCGCGGGGTTCGCCGACGCACTGCCCGCGCGCGCACAAGCGCCCATGTACATCCTGCTCGCGGTGGTGCTGGTGCTGGGCTTCGCGCTGCCACAGCCACTTCGAGCGCTGATCGAGCACGCGGCGGGAGTGCTAAGGCCATGAGCGAAGCGAAACGTCCATGAGCAAACCCCCTCTGATCGGCGACCTGTTCCCGCTCGACCGCGCACTGCGCGGCATCCGCGAGCGCTTCGCCGACGTGGTGATCGACGCCGACCGCACCAGCCTGCGCGAACGCACCGTGGTGGTGCCCGCCGAGCGCCTGGCCGAAGTCGCCGGAGCGCTCACGCAGGATTGGGGCGCGAGCCTGCTTACGCTCTTCGGGCTCGACGAACGAGGCAGCGCCGGGCGTTTTCGCATCCACGTCATGTTCAGCATGGCGCCAGAAGACGCGTTCATCACGCTCGTCGCCGCCGTGCCCGAGACCGCGCCCGCGTACAAGGCCGTCACCACCACCGTGCACGCCGCGCACTGGCTGGAGCGCGAGATGCAGGACCTCTTGGGCGTGACGCCCGTGGGCCATCCCGATCCCGCGCCATTGGTGGCGCACGACGGCTGGCCGCGCGGCATGCATCCGCAGCGCCGCGACTTTGCGGTTCCCGACGGCATCTCGTGGCCGCCGCGGTTCTCGTTCCACCGCGTGGAAGGCGAAGGCGTCTTCGAGATCCCCGTGGGCCCGATCCACGCCGGCATCATCGAGCCCGGGCATTTCCGCTTCTCCACCGTGGGCGAGGCGGTGATCAAACTAGACGTGAAGCTGGGCTGGAAGTATCGCGGCCTGGAAGAGCTCGGCGAAGGGCAGCACTGGACGCGCGGGCTCGAGATCGCGGAGCGCATCTGCGGCACGTGCGCGTTCTCGCATGCGCTGGCGTACTGCCAAGCGGCCGAAGAGCTCGCCGGCGCCACGGTGCCGCCGCGCGCACGGGCGCTGCGCAGCATGGCCGCCGAACTCGAGCGCGTCTACAACCACGTCACCGACATGGCCGGCATCTTGAACGACACCGCATGGGTCGTGGGCGCCGCCGAGATGATGCGGGTCAAGGAGATCGTCCAGCAGCTGATCGATGGCCTGTTCGGCCATCGCTTCCTGCGCGGCGTGTGCGTGCCTGGCGGCGTGCAGCGCGACCTCGACGACACGCAGGAGCTCTGGCTGCGCCGCGTGCTCGGCGACGTGCGCGCCGCAGTGGAACAGACGCGCCACGCCATGTTGAACAACGCTGCGGTGATGGACCGCTTGGTGGGCACCGGCGTCCTGCCACTCGAGGTCGTGCGCGACCTCGGCGTGACCGGCGTGGCCGCACGCGCGAGTGGCAGCACGCGCGACGGCCGCAAGGATCACGCGTACGCGTTCTACCGCGATCTGGACTTTGGCGTGGTCACGCGCAATGGCGGCGACGTGCTCGCGCGCTACGAACTGCGCGCAGACGAGATCCACGAGAGCCTCAACCTGATCGACCAGATGATCCAGCGCCTGCCCGGCGGGCCCATCGCCCAGCATCTGGGCCAGCTGCCGAACGACAAGTGGGGCTTCGGTCTTGTGGAATCACCGCGTGGATTGCTCAGCCACTGGCTGCGCGCCGATGAGCGTGGCGACATCTCGGACTGGCGCGTGCGCTCGGCGTCACATGCCGCGTGGCCGGCGGTGGCGCTCGCCGTGCCCGGCAACATCGTGCCGGATTTTCCGCTCATCAATAAGAGCTTCAATCTTTGCTATGCGTGCACGGACAAGTGAGGTGACGCCATGTGGGAGATGATCCAGCGCAGTCTGCAGCGCGGCGTGCTGGCCGGCCGTGAAGCCACGCCCGTGCCCGCCGGGATCACGCCTGCACCGCGCGCCGAGAGCGGCGAGATCGAAGTGATGGGCGACGCCCTGCGCGTGGAGGTGCAGCGGCTCTTTCGCGGCTCGCTCAAACTTCGGCATCTGGATGCCGGCTCGTGCAATGGCTGCGAGAGCGAACTGCAAGCGCTGCTGAATCCGTTCTACGACCTGCAGCGCTTCGGCATCGACATCGTGGCATCGCCGCGGCACGCCGATGGTTTGCTCGTCACCGGCCCGGTCACGCGGCATCTAGAAGAAGCCGTGCTACGCACCGACGCCGCCACGCCGCGACCGCGCCTGGTGATCGCCGTGGGCGATTGCGCCTGTGACGGCGGCTTCTGCCGCGACTCGTTCGCGGTGCACAAGGGCGCAAGCGCGTTGCTCGACGTGGCCGTGCGCGTGCCCGGCTGCCCGCCTCGGCCCGCCGAGATCCTGCGCGCATTGCTCATGGCCATCGGCCACGAGAGCGTGCGGGTAGCAGCGGGCGTGAGCGCGCCGGGTATGCCAACGCCGTAGAGGCGAACTCGGTTCAAACCGAGTTGGCGGGAGTCCTTCCGGTGCGCGTGCGACGGCCACGCACGGCATCCGACGCCAGCTTCGCCTTGTCGGGCAGCACCCGAAGCCTCCCCGCGGCGCGCGCGGGGCGACGGGCACGGACGACGATCTCGACATCCTGCCCGAGCGCGTTGAGGAACCGGAACAGCCGGTCCGTGGAGAAACCCTGCAGCTTGCCGCGCACCAGGTCGGATACGTCCGCCTGAGAGATGCCTAGCACGGTGCCGGCACGGACCTGAGTCAGCTTGCGGGCTTGGATCACAAGCACGATCCGCCCCGCGAGCTCCGCCTTGGCGAGCCGCGCTTCGCTGTCCGCGAAACCAAGGTCACGGAACACGTTCCCAGACCCCACCTGCACAGGGATCGCGCGCGTGGCGACTCGCCTACGTACGGTCGCGCTGGATCTGGTCATGGTCCTCCTCTGCGCGCCGAAGTCGGGCGCGGATCAGTGCAAAATCGTGCTTTGAAGTGGCGATGCCCCGGGTCGATTTCTTCTGAAAGACGTGCAGCACGTAGACCACATCCGCGAACCTCACGGTGTAGACCGCCCGGAAGGTATCGCCGTCATGATCCTGGATGACCTCGAGAACACCAGAACCACCGAATCCCTTGAGCGGCTTCGCATGCGCATGCTGAGTGCCGATCTGCGCGAGATGCAAGGCGAAGCCGATCTCGGAACGCGCATCATCCGGCAGCGCGAGCAGGTCCTTCCGAGAAGAGCCGATCCAACGCAGGGGCCTTCGTGCGTCGCGTCGTTCCATGACATGGCAATACTACCATATCGGCCGCAGACACGCCACACTGGAGTGCATGCACTGCTCGGATGCAGCCCCGATGAAGCAGCACAAGTTGTGCAACAACACATGTGCGGCGAACTCGGTTCAAACCGAGTGGACGCCACCGCTCATCTCGCGATCACCACCCGCGCCTCGCGCGAATGGCCCGCGTGCGTGACGCGGGCGAAGTACAGGCCCGGTGCGGCAGAGCCGGCATCGAGCGTCACGTCGTGCGTGCCGGCGCCTGACAACGTGAGCAGCGCGCCGACGCGGCGGCCAGCCACGTCGTAGAGCGCGACCTGCGCGGCGCCGGCATCGGGCAATGCGAGCCGAAGCTGGACTCGGCCCGCCGACGCCGGCTGCGGCCACACGCGCGTGATCGCGAAGCGCGCGTTCGCAGCGCCGTCGCTCACGCCGGCGGGCGCGGCGAGCGCGATGCGTGTGCCGTAGAGGTCATTCTGCAGGTCGCGCTGATCGATCCAGAACACCAGCGCGTCGGTGCCCGGGCCCGGCACCACGAGCGGCTGCAGCTGATCGTTCGCGAATGTGCTCACGCCGGCGCCATTCACGCCCGGCGTGATGCTGCCGTGCTGCGAGATCCGCGCGGCGTTGATGTCGAAGCTGCGTGTGCCGCCCGTGAGCTGCGCCCACGCGACGGTCACGGTGCCGTCGGGATGCGGCGCGATCGCGGGCATGATCTGCGTGAGCGCGCCGGTCGCGACCGCCACGCCGTTCACTGGCATGCCGCTGCGCCGCTGGCCATCGCTCGAGAGCGCCATCGCATAGATGTCGTCATTGCCCACGCCCGCGCGCTGGTCGTCCCACGCCAGCCACAGGCCACCGCCCGCATCGCGCGCGATGTGCACATCGGTCTGCGAGTTGGCCGCGGTGCAGATAGCCGTGCCGTTCGCCGCCCAGCCCGGTGCGATAGCGCCATTGGGCAGCACGCGCGTGGCGTAGATGTCGGGGTTCCCGCTGCGCCGGTCCTGCCACGCGAAGTACGCGCCGCCCGCACCGTCGGAGATGCCCACGAGCGCCTCTTGTGCGCCGCTCGCCGTGCAGAGGGACTCCCCCTGGGCGGGAAAGCCGGTCGCGAGCGCGCCATTGGTCTGGATGTGCGTGAGCACGATGGCGTCGCCCTGGGCGTCGACCGCTTGGCAAGCGACCCACATGCCACCCGCGGCGTCGGGTACGATCACGGGCTTGCCCGTATCGACGCTTGAAAGAAAAAAGGACTGCAAGGCTGGCCACCCTGGCCGCCACAGTTTCACGCCCGATCCCGCGCCATGCTCGGTGTAGGCGATCCACGCCGCGTCGTCACTGCCGCAGCACGTGGAGTTCTCGGCCGACGCGCCTTGGAACGCGAACGGCGTCGGGGTCGCGCTCAGCGCGGCGGCGGTTGTGGAGTACGCCGCCACTTGGATGTGCCCGTTCTCGTGCCAGCAGATCACGAGCGTGCCCGCCGCCGTGACCGCGGTACGCGGCTGGGTCTGGTTCTGCTGCGTGGCGCTCACAGCGAGGCCGTTGAACGGCCAGCCCGTGACGGGATTGCCATTGGCATCCACATGCAGCGCGAAGATCTGATAGATACCCGAGCGCGGATCGGTCCACACCAGATACGAGCCGCCCTGCCCATCGCTCTCGGCCACCATGTCGGACTGATCGCCGCTCGCGATGCACATGGGCGTGCCATTCGCGAGCCACGCATGAGCGGGTGCGACGGCCACGAGATGCAACGCGATGAGACCAAGCAGGGCCACAAGCTGACGCATGAGTCTCCGGTCGTGCGGAGGGTGCCTTATCGGATCACCACGAAACGGCCCACCTGATGTCCGAGCTTGGAATCCACCGAGAACAGGTAGATCCCTGATTCCACGTCCTGTCCGTTGCGCGAGATCAAGTCCCACGACGCCTCGCCCGCGCCCGACGTTCCGTCGTGGTCGAGAGCACGGACAAGGTCGCCTGCCAGCGTGAAGATCTTGATGGTACATCGTGCCCGCGGCAGTCCGAAGAAATCGATGTGCTTTGTGAACGCATCGCCCGGCACGGGCTGTCGCTCCCATGCGGCGTGGCCGTAGTAGGGGTTGGGAACGACCCAGGCACCCGAACCGCTTGTGCGTGACTCAGAGCGTGGAACGACTCGCTCCTCGATCGAAGATGTCAGAGGGCTCTCTAGTTCGGTAAGTACCGGAGCCCCTTGCACGTAAGCGACCTTAGTGAGGACGGTTGTGACGACATAGACGTAGTCAAATCCATCCAGCACCGCCGAGTCGACAAAACGATAGCGCCCGGGCGGGTAGAGCGCTTCACCGTAAGCCTCTGATACCGACTTCACTGAACTGTCGGTGACATCAGCAAGCGGTGCCCCTGCAAATAGGAGATCGGATGGACGAAAAGCTGCGATGCGCTCCCAGCGGTCAGGGGGCGGCAACTCCGCTTGACGACCCCAACGATCGAGCCGGTAGAGTCGATAGCCGCCGAACCGATACCCGGGCGCCCAGCTCCCCGGGACACTGAGAACCGCTTCAGGAAGATTATCCCAGAGAACTGTCGCACGAGCGTCACCCATCACGCACTTCAGAGTTGGTTTCGGCGGAAACAAGCCCCCGACTTGCCACGGCACGTGAGTCTCGGCGCCGTCCAATCCGGTGCACGCGTCACAGTCGAAGTCTGTCCAGATGCAATGTCCCGCGCTATAGGTTGATTCCGACGCGAAGCAGCCAAGACACGGCTGGTTGGGATAGACATTGTTATCTGTGAGCTTCTGCGGACAGTGCGGCTCATAGCTGAAGACGATTCCCGGCGGTGGCTCGAAACAGATCTCGTGGCCGTTTCTGCCAGTTTCGCCGATGAAGAATGCACTCGAGGGCCGGTCGGGCTGGTAGTTATACCTCGTCCCTCGCCAAGCCAATCGGGCGGCGAGCGCATATGTGGCCAGGCTCTCGGGTGTGGGAGCGACGATGAATGCGACCGCGAAATGAACCGTCTGGCCAGGCGCGAGGGTCGCAAACGGCCCACATGACAGAAGAACAGCCCAGTCATGTGTACCGGTGGGAGTCGCCTGAGTGTAGGTTCCGGAGAGCGCCCTGTAACGTTCGTCATCCACGATGGGTGGCCCGCCGCCTCCCGGTGTCAGGTCCTGCGCAAAAACCGAATACCGAAACGTCGTATCTCTCCTAGGAGCTCTTGCAGCGGCCTGAGCTTCTCGTGTGCCGGGAAAAGCAAAGTTGACCACGTACCCCAACGCATCCGTCGTGTGCTCGAGCCCGATGACTGCCGAGGCTGGGAGGCCGCTGTTCGCGTTACCGTCGTACACGGCAGGAACGGTTCCCTCAAAGTGCGAGAAACAGGCTTTCACATATTCCGGCCGGCTGGGCACATTCTGGTCGACGGTGACGTTGGAGATTCCCTCAGGGATGAGGGCGTCGTAGCGGAACATCGTGATCAGATCGTTGAGATGGCCGCCCGCTTGGTCACGACCTCTGGAATCCAGATCGGCGTATATGCCAAGCCTTACATCCCTCAGCAGCTCACTTCCATCGTTGCGAATCGTGAATTCGTAGCCAGCCACGTGGTCAAAGCCGGGCACTGCCCAGGCAAGCGCCTTCTGTTGAACCGCCAGATGCATCGGCAGATGTGGCTCACCGTTGGAGTACGCGTAACTTGTCGACGCCAGCTCGTCGTCGCGGTACTCGGTGTCCATCTCCTGGTCGCTCACGAGCCTATAGTCTTCGTCGATCAGCCCATCACCGTCGTTGTCCCGACCGTCAAGAGACTCTTCATCGACGCGACCGTCGCCGTCGTCGTCCACACCGAACAGGGATCCGCGAGCTCCGGCGCGAGCACCGATCACGCGGGCGCTTGCGTCTGTGCCCTCCAAGCGAGGTCGCCACTCGAGCATGGGGCCGCCTGAGACTCTCCGTGAGCCGTCCGGGCGCACCGCCCCGACCCACAGCTCCGCATGGCCGAGCGCTTCATGCCCCGAGCCGCGCGGGAATTCGAGCGAGGGGTCGAATGAAAGCCCGTGGTCGTAGAACGCATTGCCCATGATTCCGGCGTTCGTGACACGCATGGCGAAGGCGCCGGCGTCAAGAATGGGGCCGTGGTCATTGACCTCAAGAGTTGCGGACGCCACGGAGCAAAGGCTCGACGTCGCGAACACGACAGGAGTCACGATCGAGGTCAGCCAACGTCTCGCGGGCTTCGACGAAAGTGCTTTCGAGATCGCAAGGCTCATGCACACTCTTTCGGCCGAGCAGTTCGGCTCGTGGACGGAACGCCCGGTCAGGCTTGTCAGGAATACAGGCCGAAACTGGGCTTGTCACGAAGTTTTTTCAGTGACGATGTGGTAGCCTCTTGGTGCGCGGACCGGGCGTGGATGCTTGGAGACATGGATCATGCAGGGTCGACGAACGCCCGCGGGTGGGCTGAGCATGCGAATGATGATCGAGCGATTCGTTTGCCTACTGATTGCGCTCGCCATTTCCGCGTCATGCGCGAAGACGTCGCGCTTGGTTGCCCTGCCTAATCAGCGCCCTCGCGTGGAGATCACGACCGCGCCAGCCGCTGGCTCCCAGATCGGCACCTATGCCTACGACATCTCGTGGGCTGGCTATGACACGGACGGGTCGATCGACCACTTCCTCTATTGCGTCGACCCACCGACGTCATCCCCCAGCGACACGACATGGACCAAGACGGACCTGAGCCGCCGCCAGTTTCAGTTCACAGCGGATTCTGCCTCCACTGGCAATGACTTCACAGGTCATCGCTATCACACTGTGGTCGTCAAGGCGGTCGACGATCGCGGAGGCATCTCCGCACCGGCGTCGGTCTCGTTCAACGTCCTGACGATCGTACCGACGGTCCAGATAAATTCGCCTGCGACCAGTCCGCTCTTGGATGTGGTGGTTGCGAGCGACCTTCATATTTCTTGGCTGGGGAATGACCCGGACGGACGAGCCAGCCATCTGCCTGTTCGCTACAAGTACCTGGTCCTGGGTCCGTCGTCCGTGCCGTCGCAGGTGAGTGTGCTGGCGGACCCCGACACGCTCATGCGCCTTGCAGCGCCGGCCTTCGCCGGGTGGGACTCGCTTCCGGGCACCGCGACGGGCGTCGACCTTCGCAATCTCAACCAAGGAGCGACGTATCTCTTCGTGATTGTCGCGTTCGATGAAGCGGGGGCGTACTCAAGACCGTTGTCGTTGGATTCGAACGTGCTTCGTTTCCAGGTGGCCGTGGGTGCACCGGTCGGACCGCGGCTGCGACTCTTCAACAACTACTTCGACTATGCGTTCAACTCTGGTGGCTTTTTCACCGACCCACGGCAGGAAGTGCCAGTGGACCTCGCGAGCGACCAGCCGATCGTATTCAATTGGAACGGCACGCCGAGTCCCGGGACGTTTGTGACTGGGTACCGATGGTCTCAGGACATCGCCTCGCTCGATGACGAGACGCCGCGGCCGAACGAGGCCACTGACATCCAACTTTGGAGTCAATGGACCCTCGCCAATGCCGCGACCCTGCCGGCGATCCACCCCAGCGGCGGCGTAGGCATCCACTTCTTCTACCTCGAGGCGCGCGACAATGTCGGCGCGGTCTCGCTGGCCATCGTCCGGTTCACGGTGGTGAGCGCGAGCTTCGATCGGCCTCTGCTCATCGTGGACGACACGCGCTACCTGCGCGACACACGCATCACCAATGGTTGTCCGCCGGCACCCCATGGACTCTGGCCCACGGCCGCGGAACTCGACACGTTCTTGTTCGCTGCCGGCAACAAGCCCTGGCGTTGCTATCCCGCGGGATCGATCTCGACGCCCGGGATCTTCGCCGGGTACGACTACGACTCCCTCGTCACCTACGGTCTGGGACCGCAGGCGCTCACGCTCACCAAGCTGCGGCGCTATCGCAACATCATCTGGCTCGTGAATGGGAGCTTCGTCCTCAATCCGAACATCAACGACAAGTTCCCGATGCTGCGTCAGCTCTCGGCCCCGGGGGCTTCGAATCCTCTGCTCGTTTGGCTCGGCCTGGGCGGCAGGCTCTGGCTCATCGGTGGTGGTGACGCAAGCGCGACCGTGATGGACTGGAAGAAGTCGGGCACCACCGCGTACGTGTACTCCTCGGCTACCGGCGAGCTTTCGCCTGCGCGATTCGTTTACGCATTCCCGCACTGGCAGAGCGAGATCACGACCGATTATGTGGCTCGCGCGGTGCGATCCCCGCGCGCGGTCGGAGGTTGGGCGGGCGCGCCGGACTATTCACTTCTGCCCGCTGCATTGGAGGAGAAGTCGGCTGCCACCGATCTCTTGCCGCCCAATCGCACGAACCCAGGCGACTTCTATCAGACGAATTTCGTGGGCGAGTACCTGACCAAGCCCAACGCGATCACCGAGACGTTCTACGACGCGAACAACAACTCCACGGTCGCGAGCGTGCTCGACACGCTCTACGAGACCCAAGGCTCCACCGCAGGCAGCGGCCGGCCGATCATGACGCTCTATCACGGCACCGAGGGCCCGCCGGTGGTCGAGTCCGGTTTCCCGCTCTGGTACTTCCAGCGGCCGCAGGCCATCCAGTTGGTGGACTGGGTGCTGCAGCAACACTGGGGATTGTCGCGAAGGCCCGTGCCGCGCTGAAACCGGCTCAGGCTTTGGGCTTCTCGATCTCGCGCGAGCGCTGGCGGCGACGCTCTTCGCCGCGGCCACGATTGTAGCCATATTGATAGGCGATCAGGAACGCCATCGCGTGCACCAGCCACCAGCCGCTTCCCAGGAACCGCAGTGCATCGGGCAATGCCACCATGGAGTCTCTCCTACGTCGCGCCAAGACCGCGCAGGAACGCGCGATCGGCTTCGAGCACTTGAGCGGTATCGATATCAGACGGCAGCATCCAGCGCGCCGCATGCACAGCTTCGCTGGGTGCGAACTTGTACGAATCCAGCGTACAGCGCACGAAGGTGATCTCCACGTGCACGCCGTGGGCGTAGTCGTACTCCTGCACGCCCATCACCTCGTGCGCCACGGCGCCCACGCCGAGTTCCTCGCGCACCTCGCGCACCAGCGCGTGCTCGGGCGTCTCGCCTGCTTCCAGTTTGCCACCCGGGAACTCCCACTGCAGGCCCAGCGCCCCGCCCGGCGGCCGCTGCGTGATCAGCACGCGCGGGCCATCGAACACCACCGCGGCCACGACGCGCACGCGCTTGCGCGGCGCGTCAACGCTGCTCATACACGCGTTCCTCGAGCCGGCGCTCGAAACGGATCAAGTAACGCCGGTCGCCGGTGTCTTTGGCTGCGAGTGCCTCGCGCGCGGTTTCGCACAGCAGGTGCGCCTGCGCGGAGCTGAGCTTGCGTACGCGCAGCTCGCGCGGAAGCTTGAGATAGCTCGGCGCGTGGTCGATCAAGAGCGGCGTGCGCGCCAGCGCCCACAGGTCGCACTGACGCTCGCCGCGCGGAACCAGCTCGCGCGCTTGCAGCAGGTGCGTGAACTCGTGCGCGATCGTGAACAGGTACAGGCTGCGCGGCCGCACCCAGATGCCGGGGCGCTCGGGATCGAGCGATCCCCAGCCGAGCACACCGGGCTTCTGCGCCAAGCCGATGCGAATGGTGATGCCATCGAGCTCCGGAAAGAACCGCCGCGCGAATTCGATATGCTCCACGATGCGCGCGTGATGCGGCGTGTTCTTGGCCAGGCGCGAAAAACTCCAGCGCGGGCGCTCGGGGCCAAGATCCATGGCGAGTTGCTCGAGCAGCACGGGTGCACGGGGCCGGCGGCGCTTGCGCGGGCCGGCGGGCGCGCGGCGCGGAAACGGTTCCGCGAACACGCTCGTGGCGGCCGCGGCGCGGCGGACGGCCTGCGAGAGTCGGTCCAACCATGCGGCAAGAGGTGCACGTTGGCGAGCCATTGCGCGCAGTCTCCGGGAAGCTGCGTGGACGGTCAACCCGCGGCATGGCGGGCGGCTTTCGGATTGCGCCGAGTTCTGTCAGTCTCCCCCGCCTCATGGATACCCGCCCCGACATCTCGGTCGTCGTCCCGGCCTACAACGAGGTCGACAATCTGGCGCCGCTCTTTGCCGAACTGCGCGCCGCGCTCGAGCCCACCGGCCGCTCGTGGGAGCTCGTCATGATCGATGACGGCAGCAAGGACGGCACGGCCGAGGCGATCGCCGCCGAAGCGCAGCGCGATCCGCGCGTGGTGGCGTTGCTGCTCGAGCGCAACGCGGGCCAGAGCGCTGCGCTCGCGGCCGGCCTTGCGCGCGCGCGTGGCGCGATCATCGTGACGCTCGACGCCGATCTGCAGAACGACCCCGCCGACCTGCCGCGCCTGCTCGATGCGCTCAAGGACGCCGACGTGGTCTCGGGCGTACGGCAGAACCGCCAGGACTCGTGGGTGCGCCTGGTGTCGTCGCGCATCGCGAACGCCGTGCGCCGCGGCGTGCTGGGCGATCCGGTCACCGACATCGGCTGCTCGTTCAAGGCGTATCGCCGCGAGCAACTGCAGGGCCTGCCGATGTTCGTGGGCGTGCACCGGTTCCTGCCCGCGCTCTGCGTGTTCCGCGGCGCGCGCTACGCCGAGGTGATGCTGAACCACCGCGCCCGCCGGCACGGCGTGAGCAAGTACGGCGTGGGCAACCGCCTATGGCGCGGCATCGCCGACCTGATCGGCGTGCAATGGCTCAAGACGCGCCTGGTCACGTACAAGGTGCGCGGCGAGGAGTAGGCTTGGGGGGCCAACCCCCCGGTCGCATTCTCGCCACTGCGAATGCTTCCTGCCCGGTCGGGCGGCGGGTGCGCCGCTTTGACGCACCAGACGCGGATCCATCCGCATCGATTTGTCGCAGGCCCCGCGGCCGCCGCAAGCCGCTGCGAAACCGCGCGTTCACTCGCGCCAGTGGGCGAAGGGCCAGTGTTTCCCGGCACTTGTGCGGGCCATCGTGTCGCGGTTGGCACCCAACCTGCATTGGGTAGTCCATGTCGGCGGCCTCGGAACCGCCGGCAAGAAGTGACAATCCAATAGCAGTGCGCTGACCCCTTCTGGGCAGATCTGAACGAACCCCTCGGATTCAGAGAATGCCGAAGCGCCAACGGCCTCGTTCGCACGGGAGTATCTCCGCCCGGCGCCGAACGGTACCGTGCGACCGCACACGCCATGTGTGCGCGAGCAGCGTCATCTCATATGACGCTGGCCTCGCGAACGGCCGCCGCTTCCCATCCTTCCAAAATCCATAGGGCCACATTCAGAACGCCGGAGCATCGCGTGAGTTTTCGCATGCCCTGGGCTCACAGGCCAACGCAGTGCAACGGTCCTCAGCTCTCGTGGGATCGCGCCGCTGGCCCCCTCGCCGGTGGTTCGAGACGACGAAGCGAAAGACCGAGCATCGCTTCGACCGCGTGCGGCTTCGTTCTCCCCCTCGGGAACGGACCGCCGCGGAAGAAGCAAACGCGTGACTCCGCGACGTGCGGCGCGCTCGTCCCCCTCGGCGAGCCGTCGCACCCGCGGGTCGCACGAAAGCGCCGTGTCCGCTTGCGCGTGGCCACCCCCCTCGGAGGTCCGCAACGGCGGCGCGGCGTCCTTTTTTGTCGTACTGTGCGCGAGCACCCCAAACCAGCGGAGGGACCCGCTCGTGGCCCACAGCTCGCGCATCGCCCGCAACACCATCTCGTTTGCCGCACTCGCACTAACGCTCGCCACTTTCACGTACGCACCGCGCGCCTTCGCGGCCGGCAGCGACAACGCCATCACGGGCGTCGACGCCTGGACGTCGACCGTGTTCCAGCAGGGCCAGAGCAGCTTCAGTGGCATCGGCCTGCGCACGCGGTTGGCCAACGCGACACTACCGCACGTTGAGTTCGCGCCCACGATCGAGTACTGGCGCAACGCCAGCAACGTGTCGGAGTTCGGCATCAAGACCGTGCGCCGCGACGCCACGCTCGCCGCCGACGCGCTCTATCGTTTCGATTCGCACGGCACACTGCACCCATACCTGGGCGCAGGACTCGGCCTGCACTTCTTGCAGAGCGAGGTCGACGCGCCGCGCTACGGCGTGAGCCACCAGCAGGACTCGGTGGTGCGAGCGGGTCTGGACCTCATGGCCGGCGCGGAGTTCGGCAACGAGCGCTTCGGCAATTTCATCGAGGTCAAGTATCACGAGATCGCCGGCTACCGTCAGTTCAAGCTGAACATCGGCATGAACTGGCACCTGGGCGTGGCGAGCAAGCCGGCCGCGCCGGCGGGCAAGTAGGCGCGCACGTGCTGCTGGCGCAGATCAGCGACGTGCACCTGAACGACGCGCGGCCCGAAGCTGCCGCGCGTCTCGCCCGGACCATCGATCACGTGCTGCGGCTGCCCACGCTGCCCGATGCCGTGATCGTCACGGGCGACATCGCCGATCACGGCACTGCGAGCGAGTACGCAGCCGCGCGCAAGTTGCTCGCGCGCCTGCCCATGCCCGTGCGCGTCATGGCCGGCAATCACGACGACCGCGCGGGCCTGCGCGCGGCATTCGGCGTGCAGGGCGATCACGCCATGGAGCCGTTCATCCAATTCGCGTGGGACTTGGGAACCGTGCGCCTGCTCGCGCTCGACACCACGATCCCGCGCGAGAACGCCGGCGAGCTCTGCGCGCAGCGACTGGCGTGGCTCGAGGCGCGCCTGGCCGAGGCGCCCGCGCAACGCACGCTCGTGTGCCTGCACCATCCGCCCTTCGCCACGGGCCTGCGCGTGCTCGATGAGATCGGCCTGGCCGATGTGGCCGCACTGGAGCGCGTGATCGCGCGGCACGCTCAAGTGGAACGCATGCTCGCCGGCCACGTGCATTTCACGGCCACCGCGCGCTTCGCCGGCACCGTGGCCATGACCGCGCCGTCCACATCGATGACCATCGACCACGACCTGAGCCGCCCGAATGAGGTCTACATGCTCGCCGGCGCGCCGCCAGCGCTGCTGCTGCACGCATGGAGCGATGCGACGAGCGTGCTCAGCAGCGAGAGCGTTGTGGGCGATCGCGACAAGAGCGTGATGATCCACGACGGGCGCGACTGGCTTGCGCCCACGCCGGCGCCACCGACACAATCGCCTGCCAAGCAAGGCTGATGCGACGACTTACGGACAAGCCCCCGCGGTCGCACCGCCATCGGCGTCAGCCCGGATTTCCTGCGCGTGCAGGCCCCGGTGGCGCTCGCGCTCATCGGCGTGAACGTCGCCCTGCTGCTCACCGCGCTGGTGCGCGGCGCTCGCATGGTTGCCCTGGCGGGCCCGGTCATGGGTCGCAAATAAGTGGCGCCGGCGCGTGAATCCCGCGCCGGCGCAAGGCGCGCAGGGCCCGGCCTGAATCAGTAGCTGAACCCCAGCAAGCTCGGGTCCGGCATCATGTCGGGATTCCACGGGTCCGCAAGAATCTCGACTTCGCACGTCTGCGGCACCACGCTGGTGACGGCCTGCTGCACGTCGGCCATCATCTGCGGCGCGTACGGGCAGAACGGCGTCGTGAGCATCATGCGTACGAGCGTCTTGGCTTCCAGGAAATGCACCTCGCGGATCAGGCCCAGATCCACCACGCTCAAGCCGATCTCGGGATCCATCACGGTCTCGAGCGCCGAGCGCACGGCAAGCTCCTGCTGCGTGGGCGTGCTCGACATCTGCGGTGGGCCGACTTGTTTTTGCGCCTCGGGTGCCATGGCCGACACCTCGGCGGCGCCGGGCGTCGAGCTGGCCTTGGGAGTATCCGTCAGCCCGTACGCGTCCTCGGGCAGCGGCTCACCCGTGTGCGGATTCTTCGGCGTCTCTTCGCTCATGACCAACCCACTTGGATATCGTCCCCCACCACTCGCACCGCGTACACGGGCACTGGCGCTGTGGCGGGGAACTGCACCACCGCGCCCGTCTTCACATTGAACTTCGCGCCGTGGCGCGGACACTCGATCACATCGCCCACCAGGCAGCCCTCGGCGACCGGGCCGCCGTCATGCGTGCACACGTCCTCGATCGCGTGGTAGCCATCGTCCAAGTGGAAGATGGCCACAGGAACGTCGTCGAGCCGCACCACCTTCACGCCGCCCACGACGATCTCGCCGACCTTGGCCACGTTCACGAATCCATCGGTCGTCTTCATCACATGTCCTCTGTGTCGTCGGCGTCCGAGTGAATGCCATAGATGCCGGCCTTGATCGTCTTGAGCGCGAGCAGCGCGCACTTGAGCCGCACAGGTCCCAGATCGATTCCCAGCATGTCGAGCACGTCCTGGCGGCCGATGGTCTTGATCTCGTCCAGCGTGCGGCCCTCGATATGCTCGCAGAGCATGGACGCCGACGCCTGGCTGATCGAGCAGCCCACGCCGCTGAAGCGCACTTGCGTGAGCACGCCATCCTGCACGCGGAAGTCCATCTTGATGCGGTCGCCGCAGAGCGGATTGGCATCCTCGAACGACATGTCCGCAGCCTCGAGCGTGCCATGGCAGCGCGGGTGCTTGTAGTGCTCGAGGATGTTCTCGCGGAAGAGTTCGTCCATACGATGCCTCGCAGTCGTGGCCTTTCAGCGGGCGAAGAGCTTGCGCGCCGCATGCAGACCATGCACCAGCGCATCGACTTCTTCCTGCAGTGAATAACAATGAAAAGACGCACGCGCCGAAGCTGGCAAGCCCATGTGCTCGTGCAGCGGCATCGCGCAATGGTGGCCCGCGCGCACGCAGATGCCGTCGCGGTCCAGCACGGTCGCCACATCATGAGGATGCACACCCTCGAGCGTGAAGGCCACCACGCCGCCGCGGTATTCGGCCGAAGGCCCCAGCACGCGCAGGCCCGGCACCGTGGCCAGTTGCTCCAGCGTGTAGGCGGAGAGCGCCTGGTCGTGCGCGAAGACCGCGTCCATGCTGAGCGTATCCAGGTAATCGATCGCGGCACCCAGGCCCACGGCCTCGGCGATCGCCATGGTGCCGGCCTCGAACTTCCACGGCAGCTCGTTCCACTTGGAGCTGGTCAGCGACACCTCGCGGATCATCTCGCCGCCGCCTAGGAACGGCGGCATGGCCTCGAGCAGCTCGCGGCGGCCATAGAGCATGCCGATGCCCGTGGGTCCGAGCATCTTGTGCGCCGTACACGCCACGAAATCGGCGCCGATCGCGCGCACGTCCACGCGCATGTGCGCCGCACTCTGCGACGCGTCGAGCAGCACCACGGCGCCGGCGGTGTGCGCGATGCGCGTGATCTCGGTGGCGGGATTCACCGTGCCAAGCACATTGGAGACATGCACGAACGAGACGAGCTTCACCCTGCCGTCGGCGAGCAGGCCCGGCAGCGCGTCCACTTCGAGGCGGCCGTCGCTGGTGAGCGGGATGAAGCGCAGCTCGACGTTCTTTTCGGCGGCCAATATGTGCCACGGCACCAGATTGGAGTGGTGCTCCATCGGTGTGAGCACGATGGCATCACCGTCCTTCAAGAACGTCCGGCCCCACGCGTGCGCTACCAGATTGATCGCCTCGGTGGAGTTGCGCGTGAAGATGATCTCGCGCGGGCTCGCAGCGTTCAGGAAGCTCGCCACTCGCTTGCGCGCGTTCTCGAACGCCGCGGTGGCCTCCTCCGCGATCTGGTAGACGCCGCGGTGGATGTTGGCGTTATACGAGCGATAGTAGTGGTCCATCGCGTCGAGCACGGCCTGCGGCTTCTGCGAGGTAGCTGCGCTGTCCAGATAGCGCAGCGGCTTCTCGCGCACCGTGTCGAAGATGGGGAAATCCCGGCGCACCGCGGCCGGATCGAAAGACGACGCCGAGGCGGCAGCGGCCGCCCCGGCGTGCATGTGATTCGTGGCCACGCTCAACCGATCTTCGCGGCGATCTCACCGCGCAGCTGCTCGCGCACGGACTCGAGCGGGATGCGATCGAGGACGGGCTCGAAGAACGCTTCAACGACCAGCCGCTGCGCTTCTTTTTCGGGAAGGCCGCGGCACTGCAGGTAATAGAGCATCTCTTCGTCGACGTGACCCAGCGTGGCGCCGTGCGTGCAGCGCACGTCGTTCGCCAGGATCTCGAGGCCGGGAATACTGTCGGCACGAGCCTGATCGGAGAGCAACAGGTTGCGGTTGGCCTGGTACGCGTCGGTGCGCTGCGCGCCCTCGGCCACCTGGATCAGGCCCTGATAGATGCTGCGGGCGCGGTCCTTGAGGCAGCCCTTGATCAACAAGTCGCTCGTGCAGTTGGGCTTCAGATGCCGCTGCAGCGTGTGCAGATGGAAGTGCTGGCGATGGTCGCCGAACATGAAGCCGTGCACGAACGCCCTGCCGCCCTGACCGTCGAGGTTGAACCAGATGTTCTGCTTGGTCATGCGGCCACCGACCATGACCTGGATCCACTGCAGTTCCGAATCCTGTGCCATCTGCACGCGGCCATTCGAATAATGGAACACGTTGCGGCCCCAATCCTGCAGGCTCGCGAACGTGAGCTTGGCGCCCGCGCCGATGAACAGCTCGGTGCCGCCCAGGAACAGGCTCGGCGACTCGCCGCCCTCCGAGATCATCTCTTCAAGGACCGTGATCGATGCGCCTTCTTCGACCGCGATCACCGAGCGCGGCGCCGCGAGCTTGCCTTCGCCCGACAGCCACTGCATGAGTCGCACGGGGATCTCGGCATGCACGCCCTTGGGCACATGCACGAACATGCCGCCCGAGTGCAGCGCCTCGCCGATGGCCGTCCAGCGGTCGTAATCCGTGGCGATGAGCGTGCCCAGCAACTTCTGCACGCGGTCACCATGCTCACGCAGCGCACGGTCCATGGAGCAAACAATCACGCCCTGTTTGGTGAGCGTGGGATGCGTTTGCTCCAATACCATCTCGTTGTCGCGCTGCGCGAGGATCGCCAAGTTCGCGGCCTCGCCGGCGATGCGCTCCAGAACGAACGCCGGCAGGTCATCGATGTTGCGCGCCTTGGCGCCGGTCGCGAACGGGTCGAGCCCGTCGATCACCAGCGACGAGAAATCGGTGCGACGCCAGAGTTCTTCATCGCGGCTGGGGAAGTGCATCGACGCCGCCACCTGCGCGGCGTGCTGGCGCTTGGCCAGCGCCCATGCGGGCTCGTTGGCCTTGGCTGCGCGCGTCTCCGCAGTGGCCAGCCAACCCGCCAACGCGGTCGATGCAATGGAATCGGTCTGGGTCGTGCTCATCCGACGGAGCCCTCCATCTGCAACTGGATCAAGCGGTTCATCTCGACCGCATACTCCATCGGCAGCTCTTTCACGATGGGCTCGATGAAGCCGGCCACGATCATCGCGGCCGCCTCTTCGGCGCCGATGCCACGGCTCGTCAGATAGAAGATCTGCTCATCGCCGATCTTGGAGACGGTCGCCTCATGGCCGATCGTGACCTTGTCCTCTTCGACTTCCATGTACGGATACGTATCCGAGCGCGAGTGCTCGTCCAGGATGAGCGCGTCGCAATTGACCGTGCTGCGGCAGTTCTCGGCGCCCTTGACCACCTTGACCATGCCGCGATAGCCAGCGCGACCGCCGTCCTTGCTGATGGACTTCGAGATGATCTTGCTCGTCGTGTTGGGCGCGCAGTGCACGACTTTACCGCCGGCGTCCTGGTGCTGGCCCTTGCCTGCGAAGGCGATCGACAGAATCTCGCCGTGTGCGCCCGGCTCCATCATGTAGACGGCCGGATACTTCATGGTGAGCTTGCTGCCCAGGTTGCCGTCGACCCACTCCATCGTGGCGTCCTGATAGGCGACGGCGCGCTTGGTGACCAGGTTGTAGACGTTGTTGGACCAGTTCTGGATCGTCGTGTAGCGGCAGCGGCCGCCCTTCTTGATGATG
>JANYBS010000088.1 GCA_025360715.1 Candidatus Eiseniibacteriota bacterium
GTGCTGATGAGCGCGACGGGCGTGCCGAAATACAGAATGGCGGGATTCGCTTCATGGTGCATGGCCGGCTCCGGGTATGGGCGCGTGAAGTCGTGCTGCAGGACGACTTCACGCTAGCCGCATCACGCAGCGCGCGGCGGAGGTTTTCGGAAGTGGCGCTGGGGCGTGGCGCAAGCGCGGGCGAGCGCCCCGGCGAGCAGGTCGTTGTAGACGGAGTGATCGTAGAACGAGAAGCAGCGGAAGATCACTTGCTCCAGGCTCGCGATCTGTGGCGCGTGCTGGCGCACGGTCGCGACGGCGATCCGCGAGGCCTTCTCAATCCCACTTGGCAGAGTGCCTGCGGATCGGGTAGCGGACCGGCCGGTATCTTCGCTCTGCGCTCAGTCGTCGGCAATCGCCTACTTGGAGCGCCGCCGCGCCAGGAACGTGCGCTCGAGCAGCCAGTCCAGCTCGCTCATGGCGTTCTCGAGCGCCGCGTAGGCACGCTGCGCGCGGACGCCCTTGACCGGCGCATGCGCGAGCGCCTCGGCGCACCGCTCGCGCAGCGGCAACGTGGCGTCGGTGAAGCCGCACCGCACGAGCAGTGCCTTCACGTTGCGCACTCGCTCACGCGCCTCAGCGATGCTCGTGAGCGCCGCCTGCGGCGTCACGAGGCCTGCCTGCGCGTCTTTGAGTAACCGGCACTCGAACGACCGGCACGTGCCCGGGCGGTGCGCGTAGACGCCGCAGCGCGTGCCCTTGAGCGCCGCGCAGGGAAGCGGCATCAAGCGGATGTCGGCGTCATCGGATTCCGAGTCCAAGCCGAGCGCTTCGAGCCGATCGGCCTCGGCGTCATCCGCCAGCTCGACATCGGCGAAGAGCGAGCCATCACAGCAGAGCGCGCACTTGGTGCACAGCTGGGCGGTCAGGTCGATGGGCATGGAAGCACCTTGCGCCCGCATCGGCGGCGGCGCCAGCGCGAAGCGCTTGGCTGTGACACGCACGAAACCCCGGCGGATCTCCCCCGCCTGGACGTCGTCGAGTGATCAGCGTCAGTGGTCATGGCGTCCGGCGAAGTGGACTTCCAGAGTGTCGGTAGGGTCTTCGGTGACCTCGATGGTTCCTGTTGCCGATCGTCCCATCTCCGTCAATCGTATCTGCCGTGTCCCCGTCGGCACGCCGATCAGATCGAACGCTCCCGCAGGGCTCAGGCCTGTCTCGAACTGCGTGCCCAGAACCGAGAGGCGTATTTTCGAGCAATCCGGCGGCCCGCTATCGCGGACAACAATGCCGACGACCCGGCCCTGACCGGGATGCGTCCGAGGCCACAGTGCACGCTCGACGTCTGCGCGCAAGTGTTCAACCGGATCCCCCCGCCGACCCAGCCCGAAGGCAAGATGCTCACTCGCGTCCAGCAGGCAGAGGTCGTGACGCCCGTCCATCTCCAAGGGCGGCGTGCCCTCCACGCCTGTCCAGATCGAAACGAACAAGATGGCAGACTGTCCCACCAAGAGCGGGGTGACAAACCCACCCGGCGTCCACGATCTCAAGGTGGCTGGGCCCGGCGGGACGTGAACATGGATCTGGTGATCAGTGGATGGCAGCTGACCATGCCAGAGTTCCATTGGCGTGAAGACCAACTCCGTGGGACTGGCCGCCGGCGCATCGTCGGGAACCACGAGCATCGAATCGCCGGCTGGGGCCGCGAGGTGCACCTCGTCCAGCCGGAACTTGCCGATCAGCACCGATCCGCATGCGGCGCTCTCGACGGGCAATACACCGAGCGAAACGCCTGCTCGACGCCGCACGTCCAGACGCTGCTCGCCCTTCATCGTCGCCAGCGCAGGAGATGGCAGCAGACGAATACGCAATCCAACAAGGCCGGCCGCTCTCGTCGGCTTGCCGAAGAATGTCGACCACGCGGTGGTCAGAAGGACAGAATCCGCTGGCGGCACGGCCAGACAATCATTTCTCCTCGGAGCTTCGAGGGCCAACTCGTGGATGCGGACCCACGCCTGGTCCGCGCCTACGATTGACCCGAGCGTCAGTGAGGAACTCCAACCACGAGGCCTCAGACCATCGGTCCAGCGGTCGACGGCAAAGGGTTGGAGCGGTTTCACGTCGAACGCGAGCGTGTCCTGGCAGACGCTGCGATTCGTGTTTCCACAACTTCGGTACTCCACGACTTGGACTCGAACGGAACGCGGGCTTGGCTGGAGAGCTGCAGCCGATGGACCGTGAACCAGGAGCGCCGCGAGCGGGGCAAGCCACATCAACAGGTGGAACTGGCCACGTGCCCTCACTGGGGAGGCTCCCTTCGCTTTGTATTGCGCCGCATCAACAAGAACTCCCCGGCAGCATACGCCGCCGGGGAGTTCGATGAGATCTGGATTTCGCGAGCGGCTGCCCCTACCGCACGCTACCCGCGAGCAGCTTGGCCTTGTCGGTCTTCTCCCACGAGAAGTGCGAGCGCCCGAAGTGGCCGTAGGCGGCCGTGTCCTGATAAATGGGACGACGCAAACGCAGCGTCTCGATGATGCCCTTGGGCGTCAGGTCGAAGTGTTTGCGGACCAGGCTCGTGAGCTTGTCGTCGCTCACCTTGCCGGTGCCGAAGCTGTCGACCATCACGCTCACCGGCTCGGCGACGCCGATCGCGTAGGCC
>JANYBS010000107.1 GCA_025360715.1 Candidatus Eiseniibacteriota bacterium
CCCTACCCCTGCGCCGCCCGCTGCTCCGCCACCTTGCGGCGCACCTCGTCCATGTCGAGTGCCTTTGCCTGGGCGATGAAATCATCCAGCGCCTCGGCGGGCATCAGGCCGGGCTGCACGCCCAGCACGACGCCGTCGCGCATCACCACCAGCGTGGGGATCGCCTGCACGCCGAACATCTCGGCCAGGCCGCCTTCGGATTCGGTGTCGATCTTGCCGAACGTCACGTCGGCGTGGCGCTCCGATGCGGCCTCGAAGATCGGGCCGAATGCGCGGCACGGGCCGCACCACTCGGCCCACAGGTCGAGCATCACGATGCCATTCTTCACGGTCTCTTCGAAGTTGCTCACGGTCACTGCGACGGTCGCCATGCGCACCTCCCTCTCTGTAGAGCACGAAAGCCGCGGAAGGATCCGCGGCTTTCGCATGTTTCCTGAAGTGGTAGAGCGTTACTTCGCGAGCGTCTCCGCGAAGAAGTCGCTCATCGCCCGCCACGAGCGGCGATCGGAGTCGGCGTTGTACGCGGCACCCTTGCTGTTGTCGGTGCCGGAGCGCTCGTCGGTGAAGCTGTGCACCGTGCCGCTGTACTGCACGACCTGCCAGTCCAGCTTAGCCGCGCGCATCTCGTCCATGAACGCCGCGACCTCGGGCTGCTTCACGTACGGATCATCGGCGCCATGCAACACGAGCACCTTGGCCTTGATGTTCTTGGCGTCGTCGGGGCTGGCCGAGGCGAGAGAGCCATGGAACGTGACAACAGCCTTGAGCGGCGCGCCGCTGCGGGCCAGTTCGAGCGCGCCGGCGCCGCCGAAGCAGTAGCCCATCACCGCCATGCGGTCCGTGTCGACCTGCGGTTGCGCAGCCAGATAGTCGAACGCCGCGCGGCCGCGCGCGCGCAGCAGGCCGCGGTCCTTGTAGTACTTGCCGGCCTCGGCGCCGGCGGCCGCTGCGTCTGCGGGACGCACACCCTTGCCATAGAGGTCGGCGACGAGCACCACGTAGCCCTGCGCCGCGAGCTTCTTGGCCTGGGACTCCTGATGCGTGGTCGCGCCGAGCCAATCGTGGATGAGCACCACGCCGGGCTGCTTGCCCTTGGCGGCGGTGTCGTAGACGAGCCAGCCCTGGAGCGCGGTGTCGCCCTGCTTGTATTCGACGACGGTGGACTTCACCGCAGCGCCCGCCGGAAGGGCCATCGACAGCAACAGCGGGAGCGTGAAGAGGAAGCGCTTCATGCGAGACTCCTTATGATCGATATGAATCGGACCCAGGACCGAGTGCGCGTCGGCGCTCAGGAGGCGATCGCCGCGTCGAGTGCGATACGGATCATCGAATCGAACGACGTGCGGCGCTCCTCGGAGCTCAGACTCTCGTTGCGTCGGATGTGATCCGACACCGTGAGGATCGTGAGTGCCCGAACATGTTCCTGCGCCGCTACGCCGTAAAGCCCGGCCGCCTCCATCTCGATGCCCAGAACACCCAATCGTTCCAGCACATCGAACATCTCGGGCTGCGGCGAATAGAAAAGATCCGCCGAGAACACGTTGCCTACGCGCATCGGCAGCCCGGCCGCGCGAGCCGCGGCGACTGCGCGCTCGACCAGGCCGAAGTCGGCGATGGCGGCAAAGTCGTGATCCATGAAGCGCAGGCGATTCACCTTGGAATCGGTCGACGCGCCCAGAGCCAATATCACGTCGCCCAGCTTCACGTCGGCCGCCAGCGCGCCGCAACTGCCCACGCGGATCAGGTTCTTCACGCCGTACTCGCGCACCAGTTCGGTGGCATAGATCGAGCACGACGGGATGCCCATGCCGTGGGCCATCACCGAGACGCGCTTGTTCTTGTAGTTGCCGGTATAGCCCCAGACGTTGCGCACGTCGGTCACGCGCGTGGCGCCGTCCAGATAGGTGTTGGCGATGTGCTCGGCGCGCTGCGGGTCACCGGGCATGAGGACGGTCTCGGCGAAGTCGCCGGGGCGGGCGTTGATGTGTGGTGTGGGCATAGGGCGGCGAGTCTAGAACAAATCGGGGCCTTCACGCTCGTTCCCCGCGGACCCGGCCGCCTACCGCCCGATCAGCCGCTCCAGCCAGGAGCCGCCGCCAGCGGCCTTGCGGGCCGCCTTGGCCGCCGCCTTCTCCTCGCGGCACCGGCAGCGCTTGGCCCTGGGCACGTCGCCAAGCACTTCTTCGATATGCAGGCCGCAACCCGCGTAAGTGGGCTTCTTGCAGGTGCTACAGGTGACTCGACGACACATGGCCGGCCTCCGTTCGGGCGCGCTCGCGCCCGCCTCAAGGCGTAGGAGGCGCGAGCGGGCGAAAGGATCCGCGAGGGCTGAGAACTACTGCGCACCTGCCGGGTAGACACCAGCGATCGAGGCGTGCCCGGCGAAACGGTAGGTCAGGCCGAAGAAGATGATGCCGCCGCTGTCGTGCCGCGTCGCTGGCGCCTCGTAGTAGGAGGAAGACACCAGGTCCGGCCCGCGCTTGGTGTAGCTCTGGGACAGGTCGATGTAGGCGTTCATATGGTCCGTCACGTAGTACGTCGCGCGAGCGTCCAGCAGCCAGTTCCAGTAGTCGGTCGACTGCACCTTCGCCCTATCGCGCGAGACGGATCGCGTGTATCTCGCGCTTGTGCTCATCGACCAGCGGTCGGCCACGATGCCCGTGAAGTCTGCGCGCAGGTCATGGCCGAAGTGCCAGGAGCTTTTGCGCGTGGAGAAGCGGCTGGAGCCGCTCGCGTCGAGCTGCCAGCGCATGCTCACCGCGCGGCCGTATTCGAAGAAAGGTCCCATATCGATCAAGTCGTGGTTCGGAGCTCGACCCGAATCGTAGGACTCGCGGATCTCGGTCCACGGTTCTGCGACACCGGCTCTCGTGATCAGCCGGCTCCTGGCGAACTGTGTTCGTCCGTGACCCCTTGTCGTAGAACCGCCGAGGGACCATCCGGCCGAGAATCCCGACAAGCGGGTGACGGGTGAACTGGGCAGCCCCGAGCCGTCGTACCAATATCCGTCGGCGAAGTAGTTCGCCGTGGCGCGGAACACTGCGCTCGCCGGCAACGATGCTCCGGGCTCGAGCGCGCCGTCCTCGTGCAGGATCTGTTCGATCGACTCCCACAGGCCGATCGCCGGGCGATCGTGAGTGGTCTGCACGCCCGAGCGCGCTGCGAAAAGCTCCGCCAATCGCTGCCGGGCGTCGTGGCCCAGCGCGTGCCGGAGCGCGTGCGCATCGAGAAGGCGTTCTTCGAACACGCGCGCCTCGTAGAGCGCGGTCGTGTTCCGCACTCGGCCCAAGCCGATGCCCACGGATCCACCAAAGGTGTCCGACCAATCACGAAATGCCCGGGAATCCCATATCCGAAGCACATCGATGCTCTCGGCCGGGAAGCTCTCGGCGACGTAGTCCCGGCTCCAGGAGCGCACATCTCCCCATGTCGCCGCGCCCGTGACCGTGACGAACATCGGCGTGTGATCGCGATAGCGGTCGTACTCAAGGCGCAGCCGGGCGTTGTCGTAAGTGTCCTTGTCCATCTGTTCGTGATGCGCCCAGCTCGCGACCGAGCCGAACAGCTGCGGCAGGTCGTGGCTGTCGCCTTGTTCGGTGTAACGCGTGCCGCTGAAACTCACCGCATCGTCGATACGAAACGTGCGGTGGTCATCCTCGAGGCGCAGAAGGTGCGTCTGTGTGAGCCGCAAGTCCAAGGAGTGAGTGGCGCCGACGCTGTAGCGCGAATCACCGTGACCCCAGGACACGCGGCCATTCATATCCCCGACCCACGATACCGCCCGGCTCGCGGGGATCCGGAAGTCGCGGAAGTCGCTGGCGTCATCGGCGTGTGCGGCCACGGGGGCGAGCAGCGCGAGCGCGGCGCAGAAGGCGAGCGTGCGCATCGCGTCAGTTCCCCATCACGGCGGGAATCACCCCGGCGATGCGGCTCATGCCCGCGAAACGATAGATGATATCAAAGCTGAAGGACCCGCCGTCCGACCACGTGGCGGCGTGCGGATCGATGTCGTTGGACCAATAGCGATCATCGCGATGCTTGGACCACGCCTGACTGGCGCCGACTCCCAGGCCCACATGATCAAGGACGAGGTATTGCAGGCTGGCGCTGACACCGGCGCTCCACGCGTCCTCGATCGTCACGTGGTCTTGTGTGCGGCGAGTGTTCCGCGATTGGCTGGCGCTGGCGGCCGCGAGCCACCGGTCCGCGACGATGAAATTCCAATACACCTGATTCGTGAGCGCATACGCGCGCTCGCCGCCGCCCAGCTGATCGTCGAACGTGGTGCTCGCATCCCATTGGGTGCGCATGCCGCTCGGTCGGTGGTACTCGGCGCGAAGCGACAGCCGGGTCCCGTCGGACGTCCGTTTGCTTGAGGAGGACGAGCGTGCTTCAAGCGGCGGCTCGGGCGCGCCCGCTGCATAGACGATCGTCGAGCTAGCACCGGAGCGGCGCTCCGACAGGCGTGAGTGACCATTCGTCACCAGCGCATTAAGGGACCAGCCCGTCATCCGGGTGAATGCCGACTGGGGCAGACCGTCGGGGCGGATCGACGTGGCGAAGCCGTACCGTTGGAAGACTGGCTCCGTGACGTGGAAGAGCTCCGCGGCCGTGAGTACGGAATCGCGGAGCGCGCCGTCTTCGTAGAGGATGCGCTCGACCGCGTCCATGACCGGTGACGCGGGGCGCGATGAGACCTGGCTCACGTCGTCTCGCGCGTACATGAGCGCCGAGAGCCGTTCGCGTGCATGTGTGCTCAGCGGCCGCGTAAGAGCGCCCAGCCGCCTTAGCCGCTCTTCGAGGACACGGGCCTCGAAGACGCCCGTCGCGTTCCGCACACGGCCGAATCCGATGCCGAGCGAGGCGTTGAGCGTGGAGCGATACGTTTCGGCGTCATCGCTTCTGATCACCAGCGTGGGCTCGAGTGGGTCGAGCAGTTGCCGTGTCAGCGACCTTCTCCAGTCCCAGTTCTGGCCGTCATCGATCGAGCTGTAGAGCAGGCCCGTCACCGCCCATGGCCCGCCGCCCAAATACCAGGACTGTTGCGTGCTCACCGTGGCACGTTCACCGGTGGCGCGTTTGGTCTCGTCTTCCGATACCTCGTAGTTGCCCGATCCAACGTAGTAAGGACCATGCTCCAGGGTCGAGCGGCGATAGCGCAGACCGGAGACCGACAACGCCGCATCCCAGAGCGCGGATCGATGATCGTCCTCGCTCCATCGCGTGAGTGCGCTCGAGAGGCTGCCTCGCCAATCGGAACTCGAATAGCGGTCGGGCCCGGCCTCCTGATATCCCCAATTGCCCGAAGCGCTCGCGCCTCCCGTCCAGTCCAGATAACTGTTCGCGGGGATCCGAAACTGCGAGAACTCATCGCCCGCGTATGCAACGCAGGGCAGGGCAAGCAGCAGCAGGCCGGAGAACACACGGCAAAAGCGAAGTGGGGACATCGGCGGCCTCGATGCGGTCAGGGGGTGTCACCGACGAGCTCGAGGGCGCAGGCCGTGTGGCACGGAAGATCGGGACAAGCAGGATACGCCTATTTTAGACCCGAGGGCGAAGCGAAATAGAAGCTCACGCCCCCGCGGGCGGCAGGAACAAGCTCCGCGCGGTGAGCTCGCGATGGTCCATGCCGGCGGCCTTATCGAGTAGCCGCAGGCGCTCGGGCAACTCTGCCGGGAATCGCCATTCACGCGAGCTGCCGCCGCGCAGCGCAAAGCTCTCGCGCCAGCTGTCCCACCATGGCGACATGCGCCGCGCGATGGGCTCGAGCACGAGCACCGCGGCGCCGGCGCGGTGCCACTGCTCGATGCTGGCAAAGAGCCTGGCGCGGCCGGCATCGTCGAGTTCGTTCACGGTCCAGCCCAGCGTCACCAGCGCGCCCTCGGGCGCGAAGCGGTGGCGCAGCAGGTCGCCGGGACGCGTGCGCCCCTCC
>JANYBS010000114.1 GCA_025360715.1 Candidatus Eiseniibacteriota bacterium
TTCCAGCGTTTCGTGGACCGATGCGGGGTGTACCTCCCGCATCCTCAACGGGGCTCGAACACGGTGCTCTACCGTGTCTTGCGCGCCCGTGGCAGTGATCATCGGAGGATGGATGAAGACCTATTCCGCCCGTGAGGCAGACATCACGCGCCGTTGGCTCGTCGTGGACGCCGAAGGGAAGACCCTTGGCCGTCTCGCCGCGCAGGTTGCGAGTGTCCTCAAGGGCAAGCACAAGCCGATCTACACCCCGCACATGGACACGGGTGACCATGTCATCGTGATCAATGCGGAAAAGGTCCGGCTGACCGGCACCAAGCCGGAGAAGAAAACGTACTTCCACCACACCTTGTATCCGGGCGGCGCCACAGTGACCCGCCTGAGCGATCTCCTGAGCAAGCATCCGGAGCGCGTGATCATGAAGGCGGTCAAGGGCATGATGCCCAAGAACCGTCTTGGTAACGCGATGATCCGCAAGCTCAAGGTATACGCGGGACCCGAACATCCGCACTCGGCGCAGATGCCCGAAGTGTGGAATCTCGAAGCCTGAAAGGGGCAAGCATGGCGACCACGACGATCAAGCCCCTGACGGGCCGGCGCAAAGAGGCCGTCGCACGCGTCCGCCTGGTGGCGGGTACGGGCCAGGTGAAGGTGAACGACAAGACGGCTATCGAATACCTCAAGCGCGATTCCCTCGTGCGTCAGGCGCTCGGCGCGCTGACGGCCACGAACCTGATGGATAAGTATGACGTGATCGCGCGCGTGCATGGCGGCGGGCTCACCGGTCAGTCCGGTGCGATCCGCATGGCCATCGCCCGTGCGCTCGTGCGTCACGACGAGACGCTGAAGGGCCAGCTGGGCCGCGAGGGCTACCTCACGCGCGATTCGCGCATGAAGGAGCGCAAGAAGTACGGCCAGCCGGGCGCGCGCAAGAAGTTCCAGTTCAGCAAGCGCTAGTCGGAACGCGGACACCTAAAACTCACACGCCCTGACGGACGCGCCGGGGTCACGTTGCGAAGCTCATCGAGCTCGAACGCGATGGCGCGAGGTAAGACGCAGGGCGGCGGCTGAACCCCACAGGAGGCGACGTGGCTGAGATCCAGATGAAGGACCTGCTCGAGGCGGGTGTCCACTTCGGACACCAGACCCGGCGGTGGAATCCGCAGATGAAGCGCTTCATCTTCATGGAGCGCAATGGCATCTATATCATCGACCTGCAGAAGACCCTCAAGTGCATCCAGGAGGCCCGCGCGGTCATCCAGAAGGTCGTGCGCGGCGGTGGTCACATCCTGTTCGTCGGCACCAAGAAGCAGGCCAAGCTGATCGTCGCCGAAGATGCGACGCGCTCGGGCCAGTACTACGTGACGGAGCGTTGGCTGGGCGGCATGCTCACCAACTTCAAGACGATCCGCACGAGCATCAAGCGTCTCAAGGACCTCGATGCGATGGAAGCCGACGGCACCTTCGAGAAGCTCGCGAAGAAGGAAGTCTCGCGCCTCGGCCGTGAGCGAACGCGTCTTGAGTTCGCCTTCTCGGGGATCAAGAACATGCCGGGCCTCCCGTCGCTGGTGTTCATCGTCGACACGAAGAAGGAGAAGATCGCAGTCGCCGAGGCGAGCCGTCTGGCGATTCCTATCGTCGGCGTGGTCGACACGAACTGTGATCCGTCCGAGATCGATTTTCCGATCCCGGGCAACGACGATGCGCTGCGCGCGATCAAGCTCTTCACGGGCATGGTCGCGGATGCGATCGCGGACGCGAAGTCGACGGCCCTCGAGGGCTCCGACCAGGCGACCGTGTCGTTCGGTGGCGAAGATGCCGAGGCCGTGAGCAGCACTGCGCCCGCTGGCGCTTGATCCACAAGCTGGCCTTATCGACGCCCGTTCGCGCCTGTCAGGGTGCGGGCGGGCGTTCCAACACGCTAGGGGAGTGTCATGACGATCACCGCGGAACAGGTCAAGCAGCTCCGGGAGATGACCGGCGCTGGGATGATGGAGTGCAAGAAGGCGCTTGGCGAGACATCGGGTGACCTCGAGAAGGCCGTCGACGTCCTGCGCAAATCGGGAATCGCGAAGGCGGCCACGCGCGCGGACCGCGCGGCGTCGCAAGGCCGCATCGAGGCCTACATCCACGATGCGCGTATCGGCGTGCTCATCGAGGTGAACTGCGAGACGGACTTCGTCGCGCGTACCGACGATTTCATCCGCCTGTGCAAGGATCTGGGGATGCAGGCGGCAGCTGCGAACGCCGAGTTCGTGCGCCGCGAGGAAGTGCCTGCCGAGCGCGTGCAGCGTGAGCGCGATATCTACGCCGCGCAGTTGGCGGCCGAAGGCAAGCCGGCGAATATGATCGACAAGATCACCGAGGGCAAGCTGAACAAGTTCTACTCGGAGATCTGCCTCATGGAGCAGCCGTTCATCAAGGACGACAAGCAGACGATCGACCAGTTGGTGAAGACGGCATCGTCCAAGACGGGCGAGAACATCGTCGTGCGCCGCTTCGCTCGATTCAAGCTGGGCGCGGAGTAGGCATTGGCCGCGCGCTATCAGCGGATCCTCTTCAAGCTGAGCGGGGAACTGCTCGCGGGTGATGCCGGTACGGGCATCCGCGATGAAGTGCTCGCCGGCCTCGCGGACGAGATCCGTGACGTGCACGCGATGGGCGTGCAAGTCGGCATCGTGCTGGGCGGAGGCAACATCTTCCGCGGCCTCTCCGCCAGCATGCGCGGTATGGACCGGGTGACGGCAGACCATATGGGCATGCTCGCCACGGTCATCAACTCGCTCGCCCTGCAGCACGCGCTCGAGAAGCGCGGGCTGTTCACGCGCGTCATGTCGGCGCTCAAGATGGACCAGGTCGCGGAGCCCTATATCCGACGCCGGGCGGTGCGCCACCTCGAGAAGGGGCGTATCGTGGTACTCGCGGCAGGCACCGGCAATCCGTACTTCACCACGGACACTGCGGCGGTCCTGCGCGCGATCGAAGTGGGTGCTGAAGTCATCCTCAAGGGTACGAAGGTGGACGGTATCTACACGGGCGATCCGGTCAAGGACCCGTCGGCCACATTCATCCCCACCATCAGCTACATGGATATCTTGAATCGCGGCCTCAAGGTCATGGACTCGACCGCCATCTCTCTGTGCATGGACAACCGGCTCCCGCTCGTGGTGTTCAACGTGGGCGTGCCGGGGAATCTGACGAAGCTCATGCGAGGCGAGACGGTGGGCACCCGCGTCGGAGAGTGATCCCATGTCGAACAAGCATCTGAGCGAAGCTGAAGATCGTATGAAGAAAGCCGTCGACTCCGTGAAGCACGAAGTCGGTGGTGTGCGTACGGGCAAGGCGAGTGCGGGTCTGCTCGACACCGTGCGTGTCGAGGCCTACGGCTCCCACGTGCCGTTGCAGCAGGTGGCTAACGTGACTGCGCCGGAGCCACGTCTGATCGTGGTGCAGCCCTGGGACAAGGGCCTGATCAAGGCCGTCATGAAGGGCATCACCGAAGCGCAGCTCGGACTCAATCCGACCGACGATGGCAACATCGTCCGTATCCCCGTGCCGACGCTCACCGAGGAGCGCCGCAAGGAACTGGCCAAGCTCATCGCCAAGTTCGCCGAGGAAGGCCGCGTCCACATCCGCCAGATCCGTCACGACGTGAACAAGGCGATCAAGGATGAGGAAGGCGCGGGTGTGCTTCCGGCCGATGATGCGAAGCGCCTCACGGCCGACGCACAGAAGCTCACGGATAAGTACACCGGCCTCATCGACGAGCTGCTCAAGAAGAAGACCGCCGAGGTGCTGGAGGTCTGAGCCGCCGCGCGATGCGCCTTACGGCCATCGCGTCCGAATCGCACCGGATGCGGAGTCGACTTGCCTACTCGAGTCCCGAGCACGCTCAGCCCTGAAGCCCTGATCGCCCGCGGCAACGTCCCGCGGCACGTCGCCATCATCATGGATGGTAACGGCCGCTGGGCGAAGGCGCGTGGCGTCCCCCGGCTCATGGGCCACCGCGCCGGCCGCGAATCGGTGCGCGAAGCCGTGCGCGGTTGCGTCAGACTGGGTGTCGACGTGCTCACGCTGTACACCTTCTCGGTCGAGAACTGGCAGCGTCCTGCGCGCGAGGTGGCCGCGCTCATGACGATCCTGCGTCAGACGCTGCGATCTGAACGCAAAGAGCTCAAGGGCAATAACGTCCGGCTGCAGGTCATCGGCCGCACGCACGAGTTGCCTGCGCCGGTCCGCCAGGAGATCGCCGACACGCAGAAGTACCTGGGCGATTGCACGGGCATGCTGCTCAACCTTGCGCTCTCGTACAGCGGCCGCGCCGAGATCGTGGACGGCGTGCGCCGGCTGCTCGCCGACGCAAGCATCGACAAGCTCGATCCCAAGGCCGTCGACGACGAGTTGTTCTCCAGCTACATGTACACGGCTGGCCTGCCGGACCCCGACCTGCTCATCCGTACGAGCGGGGAGATGCGCATCTCGAACTTCATGCTCTGGCAACTCGCGTATACCGAACTGTGGATCACCGATACGCTGTGGCCGGACTTCCGACAGAACCACCTGTTCCAGGCGATCGCGGAGTACCAGGGCCGCGAACGCCGCTTCGGCCGCACGGACTGAAGCGAGCCCGCGCGATGCGACCCGAAGAAGCTCCGCCCGCACCGGCGCACGACGACCAGCAGGTGCTGACCGCGCGGCCCAAGACCGGATCCTGGTCGCTGGGCCTGCGCATCGGCAGCAGTGTGCTGTTCGTGCCGTTGCTGCTCATGCTCGCGCGCGCCGGCGGCATCGCGTGGCTTGCGCTGGTGGCCGTGCAGGCGATCGCGGGCCTGATCGAGTTCTACGGCATGATGCGCGCCAAGGGCCACGTGGTCGTGCAGTGGCTGGGGTTCCTCGCGCTCCTCGCCGTGCTGGGTCTTGCGTACCGCCCGTACACGCCGCACGCGGCATTCCTCGCGACCGCGGCGCTCATGCTCCTGCTCGCGCTCGCGCTGCGGCATCCCGAGCGCACCGGCATCGTCGAGAGCCTGTCGGTGACGATCTTCGGCGTGCTGTACGTGGGCTGGCTCTCGGCGCATTTCGTGTTGCTGCGCGAACTGCCGTGGCGCGCGGGACTCGACTACGGTGATGGCATGAAGCTCGTGCTTTACGCGTTCCTCGTCACGTGGAGCTGCGACACCGGCGCGTACGCGATCGGCCGCATGTTCGGCCGCACGCGGCCGTGGGCGGCGATCTCGCCGCGCAAGACGCTCGAGGGTTCCGCGGGCGGTTTCGCCTTCGCGATCCTCGGCGCGTGGATCGGCTCGAAGTGGTTCATGCATTCGGCCGCGGGCTTGCCGTGGCTGCGCACGCTCGATGTGCTCGCGATCGGCGCGCTAGTGGGCGTCTGCAGCCAGGTCGGTGACCTGGCCGAGTCGCTGCTCAAGCGCGACTCGGCGAGCGGGGATTCGTCCGACCTGATCCCTGGCCACGGCGGCGTGCTCGATCGTTTCGACTCGCTCTATTTCGGTGCGCCGATCGTCTACTACTACCTGAAGATCGTCGTCTTCCAGATCCCATGATGCGGGGACCCTCGACCACTCGCCGCACGCTCGCCGTGCTCGGCTCCACCGGCTCGATCGGTGTGCAGACGCTCGACGTGGCCGCACGCGAATGCGAGCGGCTTGAAGTGGTCGCGCTGGCTGCCGGCCGCTCGCTCGAGGCGCTCTGTGCTCAGGCCGCGCAGTGGCGGCCGAGTCATCTCGCGCTCGAACATGCTGCCGATCCCGCCGCCGCCAAGCGCGCGCTCGCCGAGGCCGCGCCGGGCGCGCATGTGGAGGTGGGAGAGGGCTCTGCCGCGCGACTGGCCGCCGCATGTGGCGCCGGGCTCGTGGTCAACGGCATCGTAGGCGCGGCCGGCCTTCCCGCTTCGCTCGCCACGCTCGATCGCGGCGCGCGCCTGGCGCTGGCGAATAAAGAGAGCATGGTCGTGGGCGGACCGCTCGTGCGGGCATCACTGGCGCGCGCCGGCGGCGCGCTGCTGCCCGTGGACTCCGAGCACTCCGCTGCGCTGCAGTGTTTGCTTGGCCGCACACCGGCGGAGGTCGCGAAGCTCACGCTCACGGCCTCGGGCGGGCCGCTGCGCAAGCATCCTGACTGGCGCCGTGCCACTCGCGCCGAGGTGCTCGCGCATCCGGTGTGGGCGATGGGCGCGCGCATCACGACCGATTCGGCGACGCTCTTCAACAAGGGCCTCGAGATCATCGAGGCGCATTTCCTCTACGACCTGCCGTACGAGAAGCTCGACGCAGTGATCCACCCCAACGCGATGGTGCATGCGCTGGCCACGTTCACCGACGGCTCGCTCATGGCGCAGGTGGCGCGCGCCGACATGCGTCTGCCGATCCAACTGGCGCTCTCGTGGCCTGAGCGCTGGGGCGAATCGGTGGCGCCGGTCACCGCACTGGCACTGGTAGGGCTCGAATTCGAAGCGATCGCGCCCGGGCGGTTTCCCATGTTCGAGCTCGCGCTCGCGGCAGGCCGCACCGGCGGCACGGCGCCTTGTGTGCTCAACGCCGCGGACGAAGTGGCGGTGCAGGCATTCCTGGATGGCGCCATCGCCCTGGGCGAACTACCGGGCGTGCTCGCGCGCGTGCTCGAGCAGCACACGGTGCAGCCGGTCGAGTCGCTCGAGCAACTGCGCGAGGCCGATGCATGGGCGCGCGAGGCCGCCCGCGCCGCTGTGGTGCGCACATGATCCTGCGCGCACGCACCGCGCCTGCGCGCGCGAGCCTTGAGCGCGCCGCGCGCCGCTTGGCCGGCCAGCGCGTGGTCGTGTGGGGCGATTTTGTCGTGGATGAATATTGGCGCTGCCAGTCGGGGCGTGTCTCGCGCGAAGCGCCGGTGCTGGTGCTCGAGTACCAGTCGCGCAGCAGCCAGGGCGGCGGCGCTGCGAATGCCGCGCTCAACCTGGCCGCCCTGGGCGCCGACGTGCGCGTCGTGGGTTGGGTCGGCGCCGATGATGCGGGGCACGAGTTGCGCCGGCTGCTCGCGAACGCCGGCATCGACACGGACGGATTGCTGGAACACGACCACGCGCCGACGATCGTGAAGACGCGGGTGGTGGCCGGCGATACGCACACCGCGCGCCAGCAGGTGGTGCGCATCGACCGCGGCTCGCGCTTTGCGTCCACGCTTGCGGCCCGGCGCGCACTGGCGGAGGCCGCTCGCGTAGCATCGAAAGACGCTCGCGCCGTGGTGCTGAGCGACTACGGCTACGACTCGGTCACCCCCGAGGGCGCACGCACGCTGATCCGCGCTTGGCGCCGGGAGGGAGTCACCATCGGCTTGGACGCGCGCTATCGCCTGGCCAGCTATCGCGGTGTCACGCTCGCCACGCCGAACGAGGGTGAGGCCGCCGCCGCGGCCGGCGTGACGATCCACGACGAAGCCTCGCTCACACGCGCGGCCACAAGGCTGCGCCGCCGCATGCAGGCGGAGCACCTGTTGGTGACGCGTGGCCGCGACGGTCTCACGCTCTGGGGTGACGGTGGGGCATCGAGTCTGGAAGCCTGGGGCGGCGAAGAGGCCGTCGACGTGACGGGTGCCGGTGACGCTGTGGTCGCGACGGCCACGCTCGCGCTGGCCTCCGGAGCCGCGCCACTGGTGGCGGCCGCACTCGCGAACGTGGCCGGCAGCGTGGCGGTGAGCCGGCGCGGCGCCGTGGCGGTCACGCTGGCCGAGTTGCGCCAGGCGCTGGTTCCGGGAGCCGCGCGGAGGAGTCGGTGAGCGCGTTCGCGCCGGCAGGTTCGCGCATCGTCTCACGCGAACAAGTGGCCGCCGACGCGGCGGCATGGCGCGCCTGCGGGGAGCGAGTGGTACTCGCCAACGGTGTGTTCGACCTGCTGCACGTGGGCCACGTGCGCTATCTGCAGGACGCTCGCTCACTGGGCGAGCGGTTGATCGTGGCCGTGAACGGCGATGCGTCGGTGGCGGGCAGGAAGGGCCCGGGCCGGCCGGTACTCTTGGCGCGTGATCGTGCGGCGCTCGTGGCCTCACTGCGCGGCGTGGACCGCGTCGTGCTCTTCGATGATCCCACCGTCGATGCGTTGCTGCGCGAGTTACGGCCGCACATCCACGCCAAGGGCACGGACTACCGCACCGACAATGTGCCCGAGCGCGCCACCGCCAGCGAGGTGGGCGCGCAGACCGCGATCACCGGCGATGCCAAGAACCACGCGAGCCGCGAGTTGGTCGAGCGCGTGCGCGCGCTGCATCCGGGCGGCGCGTGAGCGCGATCGTCGCGATCCGCCTGCGGGCGATGGGCGACGTGGTGCTCACGACGCCGGCACTCGCATCGCTTGCGGCGGGGCATCCGGACGCCGAGCTGCATGTGGTGACCGAGAGTCGCTTCGCGCCGCTACTCAACGGCCTGCCGTTCATCCACAAGGTCTGGGGCATGGAACGCAGCACGAGCTCGACGCTGCAGACCGGCTTGGCGCTGCGGCGACTCGCCCCGAAGACCGTGGTGGACTTCTTCGGGAACTCGCGCAGCGCCTTCATCGCCAGGCTCGCGGTCGCGGGTCGGGTCTTCGGGTATGCGCTGCGCGGCCGCGAGCACGCCTACGACGTGACCGTGCCGCGCGAACTGCGCGGGCCCGGGGACGCGCGCGAACACGCCTCTGCCGTGCATCTGCGCTTGGCGTGTGCAGCCGGCGGTGCAGAAGTGCCGCTCACGCCGCGCGTGGCGCTGGACCCCGCTGCGGTGGCGCAAGCGCACGCGCTACTCGCGAGCGCGGGCGTGCGTGACGCAGCACGCACGGTAGGCCTTGTTGCCGCGGGCTCGTGGCCCACCAAGATGTGGCCGGTCTCGCACAGCACGGTGCTCGCGCGTGAGCTCATGGCCGCCGGCCACGAAGTACTCGTGATCGCCGGTCCGGGTGAGGAGGCGCTCACGCGGCGCCTGCTCGAGCATGCGGCGAGCGTGCGCGTACTGCCGCCTTGCGGCGTGGCCGCGCTCGCGGCGGTCATCGCGAAGTTGCGCGCGGTCGTGGGTACCGACAGTGGCCCGCGGCATCTGGCGGCGGCATTCGGCGTGCCGAGTTTCGCCTGGTTCGGCCCCACGCATCCCGCCACGTGGAACCCGCCCGGCGCGATGCACGGCTTCTGGCGTACGAGCCTGCCGTGCCGCGGCTGTGACCTCACGCGCTGCCCGCATTGGAACTGCCTGCCGGGGCTCGATCCCGCGCAGGGCGCAGCGCTTGTCCTGGCTCACCTCGCAGCACATGCCTGTGCCTGACGCGCTCCCGGTCTCGGTGCTGCTGCTCGTGCGCGACGAGCTCGCGGATGTGCGCGAGCTGCTGCCCACGCTCGCGTTCGCGCGCGAAGTCGTGGTGGTCTGGGATGCGCAGGGTGATCCCGCGACCCGCGACGTGGCCGCCTTGCTCGGCGCGCGGGTGCATGCCCACGCGCTCGCAGGATTTGGCGCGCAACGCGTATTCGCGCTTTCGCAGTGCACGCAGGAGTGGGTGCTCTGGCTGGACGCCGACGAGCGACTGGAGGCCGGCGCGGCAGAGGCGATCGCGGATCATATCCGCAGCGCCGTCGGCGCGCCGCTCGCCTTCGTGCGGCGCACATGGTTCCTGGGCCAGCGCATCCGCTTCTGCGGTTGGCAGGGCGAGGTCATCGTGCGGCTCTTCCGCCGCGAAGGCGCGGCCTTCGACGACGCCCGCGTACACGAGAAGCTGCTGCTGCCCGCCGGCGCCGCGTCACGCGACGGCCGCGCGCGCATCACGCATCACAGCTATCGCACGTGGGCCGACTGCGTGCGCAAGATGCATCGCTACGCAGAGGCCAACGCCGAGCAGGCCTACGCGCAGGGCCGGCGCGCGAGTGTGCTCGATGCGTGGCTGCGGCCGCCATTGAGATTCCTGCGGCAGTATGTGTTTCAGCTGGGCGTGCTCGACGGCGTGCGCGGCGCTCAGGTCTGTTGGCTCGCCGCCGCGCAGGTACATGAGAAGTACGCTCGTCTGCGCGAGCTGGGCGCGCGGGCCGCCCGATGAAGCGCGTGTGCTTTGCCGGCGCCTACGACCCCGGTTATCCGCGCAACCGCATCCTGCGCGAAGGCGTTCGGCGCGCGGGCTGGGGCGTGCTCGAGGCGCGTGTGGCCGAGAAGCGCGCGTGGCGGCGGTACCCGGCGCTCGCGTGGGCGCTTGCGCGCCACAGCCGCGAGGCCGACGTGCTGCTCGTGCCGGAGTTCCGCCACAAGGACATGCCGCTCGTCTCGGCGTTGCGCGGCCGCCGGCCCGTGGTGTTCGATCCACTGGTCTCACGGTGGGACACGCTCGTGGGCGACTGGCGTATTCATTCGCATGGCTCCGCGCAGGCGCGCTGGAATCGTATGCTCGATCGCTGGAGTCTTGGGAGCGCACAGATGGTGCTTTGTGATACCTGGGCGCATGGCGAGCTACTACAAGAATTGGGCGCGCCTCGCTCACAGCTGCGGCGCGTGCTGGTGGGGGCCGAGGATGAGTTCTTTCGTGTGGTGACGCAGCCCCCGGCTCCGTGTGCCAGCTCGGGCGGTGTCCGCATTCTTTACATCGGCGGGTTCCTGCCGCTGCACGGCGTCCGTACGATCCTGGAGGCGGCGCGCATCCTGGAGTCGCGCGCAGCCAAGTATCCGCCATTCACGTTCCAACTGGTGGGGCGCGGAATCGAGTACGACGAGTCGCGCGCGTTCGCGAGCTGGCACAAGCTCGAGCGCGTGGAGTTCACCGGGAAGCTCGACTACGCCGGCGCGCCTCAGGTGTTCGCGAGCGCTCACATCGTGCTGGGCGCGTTCGGTGCGGGTGCCAAGACCGGGCGCGTGATCCCGCACAAGCTCTACCAGGGTCTCGCCGCGGGCCGTGCCGTGGTCACGGGTGACGGGCCTGGCGTGCGCGAAGTATTCACGCACGGTGAGCAGTTGGTGCTCGTGCCTCGCGCCAACGCCGAAGCGCTCGCGGCCGCGCTCGCAGGGCTCATCGGCGACGCCGACCTGCGCGCGCGCCTGGGGGCGGCGGCGCGCGCGCGCGCGCTCGAGGTGGCCACGCCCGACGCGGTGGGCCGCACGCTCGCCGATGCAATTGGGGAGTTGGTGCCGGGAGGTAGCGCGTGAGCAAGCAGGTGCCGTTGCGCATCGCGCATGTCGACACCGGCCGCACCTGGCGCGGCGGGCAGGGACAGGTGTTCCTACTCATGCGCGAACTCGCGCGCCGCGGCCACACGCAGGCGCTGTTCGCGCCGCAGGGACCGCTGCTCGAGCGCGCGACAGAGGCGGGCCTGGCGGTCATGCGTTGGGAATCACATGGCGATGTCGACCTGCTGGCGATGCTGGCTGCGCGTCGCGCGCTGCGGGCATTCGCGCCCGATATCGCGCATCTCCACAGCGGCCATGCGCACACGCTCGGTGCGTGGCCGGCGCGTTGGGCCGGCGTGAAAGCCACGGTGGTCGCAAGACGCGTCGACTTCAAGGTCGCGCAGAATGTGTTCAGCTCGCTCAAGTACCGCATGCCGGTCGATCGCTACTTCTGTATCAGCCGCGGCGTCGAGCAGGTGATGCTCGCCTCCGGCGTGCCCGCGGCCAAGCTCGCACTCGTCCCCAGCGGTATCGAGCTCGATGAAGTACTCGCCGAAGGCGCCGCGCCGGCTCCCGAACTGCGCGCGTGGCTCGGCATTCCTGCGGATGCTGCGGTCGTGGGCACGGTGGCCTCGCTCGCGCCGCACAAGCACCACGTGCTGTTGCTGCAAGCGGTGCCGAAGATCCTGGCGGCGCGTCCCGGCACGCATTTCGTGTGGCTGGGCGAAGGGGAGTGCCGCGCGGAGCTCGAACGGCTACGCGCCGAACTCGGCCTGCAGGCGGTGGTGCACATGCCTGGGTTCCATCCGCAGGCGAAGGCACTCATGCGGCAGTTCACCGTGTTCGCGTTGACGAGTCACCTGGAAGGCCTGTGTACCTCTCTTCTGGACGCGCAGGTCTTGGGAGTGCCGATCGTCGCCACGGCCGTGGGCGGCATCCCCGAAGTCGTGACCGACGACCAGACGGGCGCGCTCATCGCCACGCTCGAACCGCAGGCCGTTGCGGTGCGGGTTCTGACGGCCCTCGCCGAACCCGAGCGCCGCGCGCGGTGGGTGTCGGCGGCACGGGAGTCCGTGAAGGCTTTCGGCATCGCGCATACGACAGAGCGCACGCTCATCGAATATGCTCGCGTACTCGAGGAACGTCACGGGGCCATGAAGGGGAGACGATGAGCCGTTGGAGCTGGCTGGGCGAAGAGCAGGGCGCCGGCGCCACTGCGATCCGCGTGGCGCGCGCCTGTGTGCTGGTACTCGCATGCGTGGTGCCTTTCAGTATCGCACTCACGGAAGCGGCACTGATCACCGGCTTGGTCGCGATGTTCGTGGCGCGGCGGCAGGGTCGCGCGTTCACGTTCCAGAGCTCGGCGCTTGACTGGGCGTGCATGGGAGTCGCGGCAAGCTGGATTTTGGCGTCGCTCACGAGCCCGGAGCAGCTCGCGTCGTTCATCCATGTGCGCAAGCTCTATGCGATGGGACTCATCTGGCTCACTGCCGAGACGATGCGATCACCGGCCGCGCGCGCGAAGTTCGTGCCGCTCGTCGCGGCGGGCGCCTCACTCACAGCGGTGGCGGGCTATCTCATCTACGCGTTCATGGTGCGCGTGGAACCCGCGTACCGGCTCAAGAGCCTGCTCTCGAACCAGATGACCTCGGGCGGGGTGCTTGCGGCCGCGTCGTTGTGGGCGCTGGGAGCGATCACGAGCGGCACGCGCAACCGCCGGCTTGCGTTCGCCGGGATCCTGATGGTGCTGCTGCCAGCGCTCGCGCTCACGCAGACTCGCAGTCATTGGATGGGCTTCGCGGTGGGCGCCGTGATCATCCTGCTCTCGCGCGTGCCGCGCGCGTGGTGGGTGGTACCGGTGGGCGCAGTGGCGTTCCGATTCGCGGCGCCGGCGCGGCTTGCGGCAAGGTTCAGCAGCATCCTCGACCCGCACGAACCGGGCAACGCCGGGCGGTTATCGATGTGGCGCTCGGGCTGGGACATATTCCGCGAGCACCCCATCACGGGTGCCGGCGTCCAGGACCTGCTGGCGCTCTATCGCCAGCACAAGTACCCCGACGCCACGTTCGAGGCGGGGCATTTCCACAACAACTTCGTGCAGTTCGCTGTCTCGGCCGGAGTCATCGGCTTGGGGGCGTTCACTTTCTGGGTGGTCGCAGGGTTCCGCCAGCTCTTGCGCGCGCGGGCGGCCGCCACGGCCGATGACCGCGGGCTCATGGCTTCGGCGTTGGCGATCTTCGCCGCCATGCTCGTGGCGGGCATGTTCGACTTCACTTTCGGCGACGCCGAGGTGGTCTACCACAGCTACCTCGCGCTGGGTCTGGCACTGGCGGTCCTGCCGGCCCGGGGTGGAGCGAACGCGCCTGCGGGCCGATGAAGTCCTCACGTCCCCCTGACGCTTGACGCTTGCGAATCCACGAGAGTAGCTTCGGCGTACCTCTCACCCGGACAAGGAGATGCCGTGGTCCTGAGCAACCTGCTGCAGAACGCGCAGAACACTCTGCAGGTGGGACTCCTGCTGGTCGTCGTCCTCGGCATCGTGGTGTTCGTCCACGAGTTGGGACACTTCCTCGCCGCCAAGATGTGTGGCGTGACCGTCCTCAAGTTCTCGCTTGGCATGGGCCCGGAGATCGTCGGGTTCACCCGCGGCGGTACGCGTTACTGCCTCGCATGGGTGCCGCTGGGTGGCTTCGTGCAGATGGCCGGCGACAGCCCGAACGAAGACGGCACCATGCCCCAGGGCGGGCCAGAGCAATTCCTCACGCATCCGTGGCCCGGGCGCATGTTCATCGCCGTCGCCGGCCCACTCTCGAACCTGATCACCGCATACGTCGTGATGGTCGTCATGTGCCTGAACGGCATCACGCAGCCCGACTTCCCGAGTGTACTCGGCGCTGTGCCCGATACCAGTGCGGCGTATCACGCCGGGCTGCGCGAGGGTGATCGCATCCTCGCTCTGGGCGGCAGGAGCGTCCGCACGTGGCACGACATGGAAGTGCTGGCCGACGCGCGCGACCGCGCGAAGGCTTTCGAACTCTCGCTCGAGCGCGGCACGCAGAACGTGACGCTCACGCTGGATGCTGCGCAGTCGCGCCCTGTGCTCAGCGGCCTCGAGCCGCAGGCGCGCCCGGCGATCGTCGGATCGCTCATGACCGGTATGCCGGCCTACCGCGCCGGCGTGCAGGAGGGCGACCACATCCTCGCGGTCGACGGCCATCCGGTCGCGCGCTTCGATGAGATCGTCGGATTCGTGCGGCCCAAGGTCGACCAGCCCGTGGTACTCACACTGCGTCGCGGCAGCGAGACCATCGAGCGCACGGTCACGCCGATCACCGCCGGCGGCAAGTCCGGCAACAAGGACGGCGTGATCGGCATCGAGGCGCCGCGTGGCATGACGTGGGTGCAGCACTTCGGACTGCTCGAGGCGATCAAGGCGAGCTTCAGCGGCACCGGCGGACTCGTGCAGACCGTCTATGCCGGCATGTGGCTCAGCATCTCGCGGCCGGTGTACTACCACGAGTATGTGGGCGGTCCGATCTTCATCGCCCAGATGGCGCGCGACTCCGCGCGCAAGGGCCTGGACCAGTTCCTGTACTTTCTCGCCATGATCAACTGCGCGATCATGGCGTTCAATCTGCTGCCGGTCCCACTGCTTGATGGCGGGCACATCACCCTCGCGCTCTTGGAAGCCGTTCGCCGCCGCAGTCTCTCAGCGCGTGCGTACATCAATTTCCAGAAAGTCGGACTGGTGCTCGTGGGCACATTGTTCGTGCTGATCCTGTCCAAGGACATCGTTCGTCCGTTCCAGCGCATGCATGCTCTCGACAAGGCTCCCCGGGAGACGACCACGGTTGCGCCGACCTCGCGTTAGCCGAAGGTTCGCTTTCGGCCCGTTCACCGCTCTGCTACTACTCTGCAGCGCGGTGCCTCTCGTGCGGGCACAGACCATCGACCTGCCCGAGGACCTTCGCAGCGTTCGCGACGTTCGCTTCATCGGCCTCAAGGCGCTGGGCAAGAAACAGCTCAAGGGCGCGAACCTCAAGACGCGCAAGCCGTCGATCCTGCCGTGGCGCGACAAACCCACGTTGCGGCGCGATTACCTGCTCGCGGACTCTGCGGCGATCGTCTCGCTCTACCGCCACTATGGCTACCTCGACGCCCGCGTACGCGTGCTGCTCGAGGCCGGCGCCGACCCACGCGCCTCGCGCGTCGTGTTCACCATCCGCGAAGGTCCGCTCTCGCGCGTGGACAGCCTCGCGTTCTCGGGCCTGACTGCCTACTCCGAGCGCGACCTTCGCCGTTCGCTGCTCGCGCAGCCGGGGCGGCCCTTCGACCCGGCATTCGTACCGCTCGATACGTCGCGCATCTATTCGTTGTACCAGGAGCGCGGGCATCTCGTGCACACCATGGGCGTCGCGCGCCGCGACTCCGCTCAGCCCACAAGTATCCATGTTCATTATTTCGTGGACGAGGGCCCGGAATATCGGGTCGGCAAGGTGGGGTACAGCGCTGTGGGCGACGTCCGCGAATCGCTCGCGCGCCGCGAACTTCTGGTAAAGCCGGGGCAGGTATTCCGGCGCACGCGACTGGATGACTCGATCGAGCGCCTGTACAAGACGACGCTCTATCGCCAGGTCCAGGTGACGCCGCTGCCGGACTCCGGGCGCAAGACGATCGACTTCGAGATGCGTGTGAGCGAGCGCAAGCCGCGCTGGGTGGACACCGGTATCGGCTCTGGCGCCACCGATCGCATCAAGCTCGACGCTGCTTGGGGCAATCGCAACCTGGACTCGCGCGCATTGCAGGGCGTGCTCGACGGCAAGTTGGCTTTTGACGGCTCGTTCAAGTTCCACGAAGGACGCACCGATGCCACGCTTACCGAACCGTGGCTGTTCGGCACGCGGCTGACGGGCCAGTTCGGCTTGTTCTACCAACAGCTCGACGACCGCACGGACCCGAACTTCGTGCTTTCGTCGGATACGCGGGGTGTGAACTTCCTGCTTTACAAGGAACTGTCGCGCACCGCGCGCCTCACGCTGGTCGAGGAGAGTTCGCTCGTCCATCAAAGCTATGGCCTGATCGGTGCGCAGGTGAACGTCGTGGCCGACTCGCTGGCCAATGCCGTGCTGCCACGCTATCGCGCGAACACGCTGCGCGCGACGCTCGAGCGCGACATGCGCGACAACAAGGTGCTGCCCTCGCGGGGTTCGTACCAGCAGCTGATCACCGAGCTCGCGGGCGGTCCGCTGCGCGGGCAGTCGAGCTACGACAAGCTCGTGCTTTCCAGCATCTGGTACAAGCCGTTCAGCAATGGCTGGAAGCTTGCGGCGCGGCTCTCGGGCGGCGTCATGTCGCCCAACGGCGATGAACCGTCGAGCTTTTCCCCCGAAGCCGGCCTCGACCCGCAGGTGGCCCGGGTGCCACGCGAATCGCGATTCTTCGTGGGCGGCGTGAACTCGATCCGCGGCTGGGGTGATAACTCCATCCCTTCAGGCGGCGGATTGGCGATGGGTCTTGCGAATATCGAGATGCGCATCCCGCTGGCCGGACCCTTTGGCATCGAGACTTTCGTGGATGCCGGAAATGTCTGGGCGCGCCCACGATATATCAAGGGCCGGGACTTCATCCTGCCGTGGCAAGCGCCACGCGGTCTCGATGGCGACGTGCGTTACAGCTATGGTGTGGGGGCACGGTTGGTGCTGCCGTTCGGGCCCCTGCGGGTGGACCTGGCGTGGGGCGACCGGCCGGACTTCCCGCGCTCGAAGTGGAAGGGTGACAAGCTCCTGCCTTTCTCGTACCAGTTCGCGATCGGACCCTCATTCTGATGTCGCAGACGCCCTCGAAACCGCCCGCGCCGCCGGCCGGTCCGCCTCCTGGGGATCCGCCCGGGCCGGACCCTGCGCGCGAGCGCGAAGGCGCGGGGGGACACGAACACCACGGCGTGGTCGAGGCGATCCGCGAGGAGATCGAGGAGGTCGTCGAGCACGTCCCGCAGCCCGTGCGCTGGACGGTCGGCAAGCTGATCCGGGTCGCGTTGCTCTCGCTGGCGGGATTGGTCGTGCTCGCGATCGTGAGCACGGTCCTGTATCTGGGCAACCGCACCCAACTCGTCGCGAATGAGCTGGCGCTCATCCTGAACCAGACGCTCGCGCAGCGCAGTGACGTGGTGCTGCAGTTGCGCGATATCAAGGGCAATCCGTTCACGGGCTTCCGCATCCTGCAGCCGCGTGTGCGATACCGCGACGATTCCGGCACGCTGCTGGAAGCCGACGAGATGCGAATCCAATATTCGGCGATCGGGCTCCTGCGCGGCGACTCGCAGCCCATCGACGTCACGATCGAGAGACCCATCGTGCACTTCGACCGCGGTCGGAAGGGAGCCTGGCGCGTGCCGGTATGGCATGGCACCGAGAAGCATGGCGGCGGCAAGGCGCGCACGCTCACGTTCGCCCTGCACCTTCGCAAGGCGCAGCTTTCGGCGCCGGGTCCGCTGGGCGAGGTTCGCGACATCGACCTGGACCTGGACGGCGCCACGGGAGATGAGACGCGCGTGAACCTGCGGCGCATGAAGTGGAGCGAGGGGCCGTGGCATAGCCGCCTTGATCAGCTGGGCGCGGAGTTCCGCGCCGATGCGGACAGCGTGCGCTTCCGGATCAGCGACCTGCGCACCGGTGATGTGACGCTGCGCGCGGTGGGATCCTGGAAGAAGGGCACGGCGCTCAAGCGCGTGCACGCCGAGATCGATCGCGTGAGGTGGGGCTGGCTCGCCGAGGTTTTCGACAATGGCTCGTTCGATGTCGATGGCGAAGGTGCCGCGATCGTCGATGCTGTCGGAGACCAACGCTGGAAGGGCAGCTTCGACGCGCATCTCACGTGGGACAGTCTCGCAGTCAAGGGCACGGGGCTCGTGGGCTGGGACGGCAAAAGCCTGTCGGTGGATTCGCTCTCGGGCCGCTCGCCGGCCGGCGATCTGGACGGCATGCTGCGTTGGTCCAAACTCGGCTGGGAGATCGGCGGCAAGGCCCGTCACGCGAATCCGGCATTCTGGTCGGCGCTGCGTTTGGAGGGCTGGCCGGCAGGCGACCTGAACGGCGACTTCCGCTATGCCGTCGACACGCGGCTCAAGGACAAGGCCACCTCGTTCCTGTTGGCGCATCTGCTCGCATCGCAGTGGACCGGCTGGAATGTGGACTCAGCGCAGGTGCGCGTGGATTTTCCCGCACAGGCCGCGGATTCGTTCTCGGTCCTGGGCTGGCGCCGCGGTGGCACGTTCACTTTGCATGCGCTCACCGGCGCGAACGGCTGGGCGGGGCCTTACACGCTCGATCAGTTCCCGCTCGAGGAATGGCCGGATGGCCGCGCGAGCGGGCTCACCGGTGTGCTCACGCATGGCGAAGGACGCGTGGAGGACCGCAAGGGCGTGCTGCTCGTGAGCGGCACACTCGACGGTGCGCGTACGGATTGGAGCGCCGCGCATTTCGCGCGCTGGCACCTGGACGGCATCCAAGGGCAGTTGCTGCCCAAGCCCGATCTGATCGCACGCGCCCAGACGCATGATGGGTCCTTCGTGGGCGTGCACCTGGATAGCGCGCAGGCGCAGCTTCATCTGGGCGACCAGCGCGTGGCGTTCGCGCCTTTACGCGCGGCCGCCGGCGACACCGTGTTCGTCATGACGGGGCACGCGGACTGGAGCGGCAACCATTGGAGTATGGAAATGGATACGGCCAGCGCCACGAGCCGGCAGTTCGCATGGACCGCCGAGCCGCCCATGCGCATCTCGGGCGATGAGCAAGGCACGGTGTTCGACCGCGTGAGCCTTCACGACCAGCAGGCGCGCCTGGATGTGCGTGGACGCTGGGCGTCGCCCAAGGGTTTCTACGATGTGGCACTCGAAGGCCACGATCTGGATCTGGGCCGCATGGGCATGCCGCTCGAATGGGGTCTCGGCGGCACAGGCGACGCCCGTCTGGTGGTGAATGGCCGCGCGGGCGACCCGCGCTGGATGTTCGAGGGTCGCGCGAGCCGGCCGGAATGGGACCATCATGGCTGTGACTCGCTGGCGATCTCGCTTGCCGGCCAGCCCGCTCGCCTCGACGTGAAGGACCTTCTCTACGTGCTCGACACGGGCACCGCGCGCTTGGCCGGCGAGGTGGACCGTACCGCGCACGCGTGGCCCGATTCGCTCTCGGCCACGGCGGTGATCCGCTGGCTGAGCGATGCCGGGCATTGGCAGGGCGATCTGGCGATCCATCACCTGGCCATCGACCGGTTCGGAGCGATGGCGCCCCAAGCGGAAGGGTGGCGCGGCGAGCTCGAGGGCAAGCTCACCATCGCGGGCCGTCCGCAGGAGCCGGAGTTGGACCTCACCTTGCGCGCCGACGACCTGTCATGGCGGGACTACCGTGCGCAGCGCATCGAGACGCAAGCCCGGTACCGAGGCGGCGTGCTTGCGATCCCGGAGACGCGCGTGACGATGCAGAACGTGGTCAGCACGCTTTCGGGGGAGATGCCGTTGGAACTGGCGCTGGGCCGCACGCCAGTGGTTCCGGATGCGCCCATGCACGGTCGCATCCAGGCGCCCAAGGGCGATCTGCAACTGCTGCCGTTGCTCGTCCCGCAGATCCAGGCCGCGCACGGGCGCTTCGACCTGGACGCTACGCTCGGCGGCACCACGCGCCATCCGCAACTCACGGGCACCGGTCATATCCGTGACGGTTCGCTGCGTCCCGCGGGCCGCGAGGAGGTGCTCGACAAGGTCTACGCTGACATGCACTTCGATGAAGCGCGCATCACGCTCGATTCGCTCACCGCCGTTCAGGGCCGCACCGGGCGCGTGAATGCGAGTGGTGTGGTGCGGCTGACCGGGCTCGCGCTGAAGGATTACCTCTTCGACCTGCGCATGCGCGACTTCGCGGCCACGCAGCAGGGGCTCTATGCCATGTTGTTCGATGGGGATTTCAAGGTGGCCGATGGCCCGCGCGTGAATGGCGAGCGGCTACCTCAAGTCTCGGGCGACGTGCGGCTCAAGCGGGGCGTCGTGGAGTTCGACTTCGCGAACCAGACCGAGGTGGAGAAGCGCGCCGCGACGACCGAGCCGCTGTTCTGGACGTATAAGGTGCACATGGCCGCGTCGAACAACCTGCGCTGGCGGCCGCCGGACGGTGAGATCGAATTCGATGCCGATCTGGACCTGGAACAGACCCCGGACTCGCTGCTCATCTATGGCGAGATGCACGCGGTCAAGGGCACGTATTTCTTCCTGAGCAACCGCTTCAAGGTGACTCAGGCGGATCTCACGTTCGACAACCAGAAGGGCGTCGATCCCGACCTGGCGATCACCGCCGAGACGACGCTGCGCCCCAACCTGCCGCGCGGGGCGACCGCCTCTGTCACCGGTGCGACCGACAACGCCACCACCGAGACCATCTATGCGAGGATCTCGGGACGTTCGAGCCAGCCCGTCATCGAACTGACGAGCGCCAGCGGCTGGGACCAACCCGAGATCATCGCCGAGTTGACACTCGGACGGTTCACCGGGGCGACCGGCAATTTCTCCGCCACGGACCCTGCCGAGAACTACCTGACCCGCCAGTTGAGCGCGCAGCTCTCGCGCGACCTGTCCAAGGTCTTCAATGACGCCATCAACCAATGGGAGGTGCAGCGCGAGCAAGGTTCGCTGCTGCGCGGCGACGGCAGTGTCTACCTGCGCGTGGGCGGCGACGTCACGCCGCAGATCTCGTGGAGCCTGAGCCAGCGCCTGCCGGGTCTGGACCGGCCGTATTCGACCACTACGACCACGAACACGAATACGCTCTTCGAGCGCGACGTGGAGCTGGAGTACCGCATCAATCGCTTCATCTATGTGACGACCGGGCTTGCCCAGCGCCGGCTGCTCACCGGGACCGCGCAGGCCCAGACCGCTCCAGACTTCAACGTGAACCTGAAGGCCCGGTGGGAATACTGAACCCTTTCGGCTGGGAAGAACCCGGGCTGGCAACTTCTGACGCGCCCGGAACGTCTGGCGCTTGTCAGGTGTAGTAGTGTCCTCAGGGAGCGCTCCGGCCGGAGCGCGCGACCGGGTTCGAAAGGGAGACGGATGAGAGCACGTGGTGGGGTGGGCGCACTGCTCGTCGCGGTGCTGGTCACGGCTTGGTCGTGGATCGCCGCGAGTCCTGCGAACGCGCAGTATTTCGGGCAAAACAAAGTCCAGTACGAGATGTACGACTGGCACTCGATCTCATCGGATCACTTCGAGGTGTATTACTACCCAGGGTCCGACAGCCTGGCGATGCGCACACTCGATCTGGCCGAGAAGACCAACGTCATCTTCTCGAAGCGCCTGGGCCATCAGCTGACCAAGCGTATCCCGATCATCCTGTACTCGTCGCACAACGACTTCTCACAGACGAACGTCACTCCCGAGCTGATCGATGGATCCACGGGCGGCTTCACCGAGGTGCTGCGCGATCGGGTCGTGGTGCCGTTCACGGGATCCTACGAGGACTTCCGCCACGTCCTGGTGCACGAACTCACGCACGCGTTCCAGTTCGACATCCTCTACAACAACACCGGCGTTTCGCTGCTTTCGGGCCAGGGATTCTTCCAGATGCCGCTGTGGTTCGCCGAGGGCATGGCCGAGCAGTTCTCGCTCGGTATGGAGCCGAACGCCGAGATGTTCTGCCGCGACGGCACGCTCAACGGCTACCTGCCGCCGCTCCAGTACGCCGGCGGCTATCTGGTCTACAAGATGGGCCAGTCGGCGATCGGTTACCTGATCGACCGCTATGGGGAGGAGCGCTTCCGTGACGTGCTCAAGCGCTCGCGGCAGATGCGCAATTTCGACCGGGCCTTCGAGCGCACGTACAACATGCCGGTCAACAGGTTCGACGTGCAGTGGCATGAGTACCTGCGTAAGCGCTATTGGCCGCAGATCGCCACGCGCGAACAGCCCGACCAGTTCGGCAAGCGCCTCACGGACCATCGCCGCGACCAGAGCAATCTCAATATCGCGCCCAGCGTCTCGCCGCAGGGCGATCGCATCGCGTACTTCAGCGACCGCAAGCAGTACTCCGACGTCTATTTGATGTCGGCGTTCGACGGCCGCGTCATCCGCCGCGTGATCCGCGGCGAGCGCAACCGCGCGTTCGAGGCCCTGCCGCTGCTGCGAGGCGGCATCACGTGGTCGGCCGACGGCGAGCGCATGGCGCTCACCGCCAAGAGCGCGGGCCGTGACCGGCTGTACATCGTCGATTCCCGCCGCGGCGACATCCTGCACCGCTTCGACCTGCCGTGTGACGAACTCACGTATCCGGCGTGGTCGCCGCAGGGCGACTCCATCGTCGTCGGCGGCATCAAGAACGGCCGCTCCGACCTTTATCTGGTCGACGCCAAGAGCGGTGCGGTGACGCGACTCACAGACGATACCTGGGACGAGAAAGAGCCCGCTTGGTCGCCTGACGGCAAGCGCATCGTCTTCGCCTCCGACCGTCTGGCTCCCGTCGTGCTGCAGGCGACGCCGCCCAAGGCGGGCTTTGGGCGCTACGGACTGTTCGAGATGGAGCTGGCCACCCGCAACGTGACCAAGCTGCTCGATACCTCGGGCGATGATCATTCGCCCGTGTGGGCGCCCGACGGCCGGCGTGTCGCGTTCATCTCGGATCGCGGCGGCGCGTCGAACATCTTCCTCTTCGATCCCGCGGACCGCACCGTCACCCAACTCACCGACGTGCTCGGCGGTATCCTGAGCCTGTCGTGGTCGTCGAAGAACGACCGTCTTGTGTTCGCGGCCTTCAACCGCGCGGGCTGGGACATCTTCGCCGTGCAGGAACCGCTCTCGCTCGATCCCGTCCTGCAGCGCTTGCGCCGCAAGACCCCTCTGGCGGTGCTGCAACTGGAGCAGGCCGGGACGCCGTCGGCGGCCGACTCGCTGGCCACGCCGCTCTACGGCGTCTCGCCGCTCGGCGCGCTGGCGTCCAGTTGGCCGGATTCCGCGAGCGCTCCCGATACCTCGCTGGTCGCAGGGCGCCAGCGGCCCGATGGCCCGCGCTCGCCGCTACCCGCGGTGGCGGCCGAGCCGCCCGCATGGAACTCCGGCGGACCTTCCAGCTTTGGTGGCCAACCGATGTTGCCGCTGCCGCCCGCGCCGGATTCCTCCAAGGCGATACCGATCAAGACCCCGCTCGTGGAGCACGGCGGTCCCTTCGCACTCTCCGACAGTGTGCTCGCGCAGCGCCCGGCGCCGTACCGCTGGCGCTTCGGTGCGGAATCGGCGAACGGCGGATTCCTCGCGGCTTCCGGATTCGGTTTCGTGGGCAGTACGCAGTTGCTCTTCAGCGACTTCCTGGGCGATCGCAGCCTGTACGTGGCCGCCGACGTGATGCCACAGGCGCTGGAAGAGACGAACGCGCTTGCGATCTACAGTTACCTTCCGCGTCGCTGGGACTGGCAGGGCGGATTCTTCCATTTCAAGAACTACTACCAATCGCGCGTCACCACGCTGGGCGAGCAGTTGAGTAGCGCGCAGGTGTTCTCGGAGCGCAGTTTCGGCGCCCTGGGCGGGGTGAGCTATCCGTTCGACCGTTTCCGTCGCGCGGATCTGCAGTTCACGCAGATGTTCGTGGAGCGCACGTTCTACGGTCAGAATCCGGACGGGACCTATTACCGCAATGGTAAGCAGTACCGCTCGGTCACTTCACCGTCGCTATCGCTCGTGGGCGACAACGCGCTCTTCGGTTACTACGGCCCGGTCAACGGTTCGCGCTACAATCTGACTTACAGCCCGTCGTTCGCGTTGTTCTCGAATGCGCTGGCGTACCAGACAGTCACATTCGACTATCGCCGCTACTGGGATCTCACCAACGGCTACACGTTCGCGTTCCGCACGCTCGATGGTGTGAGCGGTGGCCGCGATCCGCAGGGCTTCCGCGTGGGCGGGTTCTCGACGCTGCGCGGCTTCCGGGATTTCGACATCATCGGTTCGCGTATGGCGATCTACAACGTGGAGTTGCGCTTCCCGTTCATCCAGCAACTGGGCTTGGTGGGGCCGCTGCCGCTGGGCGACTTCAACTTGAAGGGCGCGATCTTCAGCGATGGCGGCGTGGTCTGGAACAAGGGCGACAAGCTGCAACTCACGAGCGTCGACGCCCGCGGCCGGCATCTGGAGAGCCCATACCTGAGCTTCGGCACGGGCATCCGCAGCTTCTTCCTGTTCGCCCTCGTGAAGCTTGACGTGGCCTGGCACACGAACCTTCGCGACACGAGCGGGCCCCGCTGGCACTTCTCGATCGGGCCGGAGTTCTAGACTTTCCTCCTCCCGCATCCTCATCACGAAGACCCTCTGCGATACGGACGCGGAGGGTCTTCGTTGTTTGCGTCGAGAGAGCAGCACGGCGGGCATCGCGAGTCCGCCGCGGCTCCGGTGTGGGGGGGCGGGACGCCTCGGCGTCGCTCGGCGGCATCGTGCCGCCTCGCTCCTCGCTACGGGCCCGCTGCGCCATCCTGGCTCCGCGAGCCCTCCGCGCCGAGGGTCCCGACCCCCACACCTGCGCCGCTCCAAGTGTGCGGGGCGCCCTGATGCGACACCGGCCCGCGCTCGATCGCATCGCCTTCCTGACGAAGCGTCGGCGGCGAGGGGGTCAGATGTGCGAGGCGTGAAGCGCTCTCGCAGCCAGGATGGCGGAGAGAGCGCGGAGCAAGGAGGTCGGCGGCACGATGCCGCCGACCGACGCCGAGCTCATCTGCGCCCCCCGCCGGCCGCCGCGGTGAACGGGCACTGGTGTTTGTGACGCCAGGCTCCAGGCGCCAGATGCGACACGACAGACGCCACAGGAGGGGGCGCATGTCCAACCCCTGACATTGCAACATGCACGCTTGCGACCGAACTGCATGTGGCGCAAGGATAGGTCGATACAGTATCGTCGTAGGTCTCCCGGACTCCTCGTGGGGCCACTCGCGACGGGTCCACTTGCTCCATACGAATCGTCAAGGTCCGATAGCGGGATCCTGCCGGTCCACATCCTTAGGAGAGCACCATGTCATCGCCTCGCAGTCACGCGCGCATCGCTGTGATGAACCGCCAGCCCCGCACGTTCGACGCGCCGCGCCAGCCCGATGGCCACCGTTCACCGGTGAGCACCTACTACGGGCGCCACGTCTTCGACCTCATCAAGCTGCGTGAGAAGCTGCCGCGCGAGATCTTCCAGTCGCTCGTCTCGACGCTGCGCAATAGTGCGCCGCTGTCGAAGGAAGTCGCGGAGACGGTCGCGTCTGCCGCGCGCGAGTGGGCCGTCTCGCATGGCGCCACGCACTTCACGCACTGGTTCCAGCCCATGACCGGCCTCACCGCCGAGAAGCATGACGCGTTCATCGACCTGAACGTGAGCATGACCGGCGAGGCGCGCGTACTCGAGAAGCTCTCGGGTTCGCAGCTCTGGCAATCCGAGCCGGACGCCAGTTCGTTCCCGTCGGGCGGCATGCGCAGCACGTTCGAAGCGCGCGGCTATACCGCGTGGGACCCGACCGTGCCCATGTTCCTTGTCGAAAGTGCGAACGGCCGCACGCTCTGCATCCCGAGCGTGTACATCAGCTACCACGGCCACAGCCTGGACCATAAGACGCCGCTGCTGCGTTCGGTCGAGGCGCTCAACAAGAACGCCGTCGCGTTCCTCAAGTTGCTTGGCGACGTCGATGTGAAGTCCGTCGCCGCCACGCTGGGTGTGGAGCAGGAGTACTTCCTTGTCGACCGCGCGCACCACGCGCTGCGCACCGACCTCATGCTGGCCGAGCGCACGCTGCTCGGCGCTGCCTCGCCGCGTCACCAGCAATTCGAGGATCACTACTTCGGCACCATCCCGCCGCGCGTGATCGCCTTCATGGAAGAGCTGGAATTCGAGCTCTACCGCCTGGGGATCCCCATGCGCACGCGTCACAACGAGGTCGCGCCGATGCAATTCGAGATGGCGCCGATCTTCGAGGACCTCAACCTGGGCGTGGACCACAACGTGCTGGCGATGGACGTGGCGCGCAAGGTGGCGCTGCGCCATGACTTCGTGTGCTTGTTGCACGAGAAGCCGTTTGCGGGAATCAATGGCAGCGGCAAGCACTGCAACTGGAGCATGTCCACGGACCGTGGCGAGAACCTGCTCGAGCCGGGCAAGACGCCGCACCAGAACCTGCGCTTCCTGGCGTTCCTCGCGGTGTGCCTCAAGGCCGTGCACGATCACGCGGTGGCATTGCGCTGGTCGGTCTCGGGTCCGAACAACGACCTGCGCCTGGGCGCCAACGAAGCGCCGCCGGCGATCCTGTCCGCGTTCGTCGGTGACCAGCTCACCAGCATCATCGACCGCACCATCGCGGGCGATGCAGCCAAGGATCCCGAGCACTTCGTGCTCGAGATGGGCGTGGCGAAGCTGCCGACGCTCGCCAAGGACAACACCGATCGCAACCGCACCTCGCCATTCGCCTTCACGGGCAACAAGTTCGAGTTCCGCGCCGTGGGAAGTTCTGCGAACTGCGCGGTGCCGATGGCGGTGCTCTCGGGCGCTGCCGCGAAGTCCTTGGCCGAGATGACCGAGCGGCTCAAGAAGAAGCTCGAGGCCAAGCCGGGTCACCGTGACCAGATGGTGGCCGAGTTGCTGCGCGAGGTGTTCACCGAGTCGTCCGCAGTGCGCTTCGAGGGCAATGGTTACTCGGACGAGTGGAAGGCCGAGGCCAAGAAGCGCGGCCTGCCCAACCTGGTCGATACGCCGGCCGCGATCCAGGCGCTCACCGACAAGCAGAACCATCAATTCCTGGTCGATGTGGGCGTCTTCTCGCAGCTCGAGTTCGACAGTCGTGTGAATGTGTCGCTCGAGCGCTACATCAAGCAGGTCACGCTCGAGGCCGAGACGGTGGCCGAGATGGTGCTCACGCAGGTGATCCCGGCGGCTGAGAAGCAGCTGGCGCTCACGGGTTCGGCGTGGCGCACGGTCACCGAGTCCGGCGGCAAGGGCACGATCTACAGCAGCCGCGTCAAGGCGCTCACCGCTGGCCTGGAGGCGTTGCTCGACGGCGCCGAGAAGTTGCAGAAGACGCTGCACGAGGTGCATAGCGGTCACGACGAGATGAAGGTCTGTGCGCGGCTGTCCGCCGAAGTGCGGCCGCTCATGCAGTCGGTCCGTGATGCCGCCGACCTGATCGAGAACCTGGTCGACGATGAGATCTGGCCGCTGCCCAAGTACCGCGAGATGCTGTTCGTGAAGTAAGCGGTCGTTACGGTCTGATGGCGCGGGCTGCGGAGTGATCCGCGGCCCGCGCGCTTCATTGGTGGCCCTTCGTGCTTTCCGTTAGATTCGCGGGCGAGCCCATTCGATCCCAACGTCCTCGCGGAGTGCCTTCTTGCCGGAGCAGACCCCACTGAATCCCGCGCAGCTCGAAGCGGTCGAACACCCCTCCGGGCCCGCGCTCGTCATCGCCGGTGCCGGCTCGGGCAAGACGCGCGTGCTCACGGCGCGTGTCGCCAAACTACTGGAGCGCGGTGTGCGCCCGTGGCAGATCCTGGCGTTCACGTTCACCAATCGCGCCGCGCGCGAGATGCGCGAACGTATCCAGCGCAACGTCGGCGATGCGGCGCGAGAGGTCTGGATCGGGACTTTTCATGCCACGGCGGTGAAGCTGCTGCGGCGTGAAGCGGCCACGCTCGGGCTGCCGCCGGGCTTCACGATCTACGACCGCGAGGACCAGGAGAAGATCGTCCGCGAGGTCATCAAGGATCTGGCATTGCCCGAGGGGGCGTACAAGACCGGCATCGTCCTGAGCAAGGTGTCCGATGCCAAGAACGCGCTCGTGACGCCCGCAGAGGCCGACCGCGTGGCGATGACGCCTTTCGACAAGAACGTCGCCGAGGTCTTTCGCCGCTACCAGAGCGCGCTGCGGCGAGCGGGTGCGCTGGACTTCGACGATCTGATCGCCGAATCCGTACGCATGTTCCTTGAGTTCCCCGACGCCGGCGATCGCTGGAGCCAGCGCTTCGAGCACGTGCTCGTCGATGAGTACCAGGACACCAACCACGCACAGTTCCGCCTCGTGCAGGCGCTGGCGGCCGCGCATGGCAACTTGTTCGTCGTGGGCGATGATGACCAGTCCATCTATGGTTGGCGCGGCGCGGACCTGGCGAACATCCTCGACTTCGAGCGGGCGTTCTCCGGCGCGGTCACGATCCGCTTGGAGCAGAACTACCGCTCCACAGGCAACATCCTTGCGGCCGCCAACGCGGTGATCTCGAACAACGCCGCGCGCAAGGGCAAGACGCTCTGGTGCGAACGCGAGGCCGGAGCGCTGCTCACGTTCTCGCTGGCGCCCGATGAAGGCGAGGAAGCCAAGCGCGTGCGCCGCCATCTGGAATCGCGGCGCTCGCAGGGCCGCCCGCTCATGGATTGCGCCGTGCTGTACCGCACCAACGCCCAGTCCCGCGCGCTCGAGACCGAGTTGCGCCACAGCGGCATCCCGTACGAGATCGTCGGGGGCCTGAGTTTCTATCAGCGCCGTGAAGTGAAGGACTTGCTGGCGCATCTGCGCTTGATCGTGAACCCGCAGGATACGGTTTCATTCTTCCGTATCTGGAACACGCCACGACGCGGCCTGGGGCCGGCGGTCGAGGCACAGGTGCAGGCGCGCCTCGCAGCCGGCGTCGCGGCGCCGCTCGACGCGCTGCGCTCGATCGCGCGCGAGGGCCTGCTCAAGGGCGCGGCGCGCGCTGGCGCCGAGCAGCTGCTGGTGCTGTTCGATGAATTGCACGCGCATCGCGAAGAGCGTGTGGACCTGCTGTTCGCACGGCTGCTCGAGAAGAGTGGCTATCTCACGCATCTCGAGGCTTCGAGCGAGAGTGACTTCGAGGACCGGCGCGCGAACGTGGAGGAACTCGGCGTCTCGGCCGCGACCTTCGCGCAGCAGAACGGCGGCGGGCTCTTGGAATACCTCTCGGAGTGCTCGCTCCTGACGGATGCCGACCGTCCCAAAGAGGACACGGACCGCGTGTTGCTCCTCACGGTGCACAACGCGAAGGGCCTCGAGTTCGGTAGCGTCGTGATCGCGGGTCTCGAAGAAGGCCTCATGCCGCATGCGAGCGCGCTCGAGGACGCCAGCGAGCTCGAGGAGGAGCGCCGGCTCTTCTACGTGGCCATCACCCGCGCGCGCGATGAGGTACTGCTCACCGCCGCCTCGTTCCGTCGCCGCTTCGATGGCGCGTGGGGAACGCAGGTCTCGCGCTTCGTTGACGAGATCCCGCCGGAGCTGGTGCTTCGCGAAGAGCCTCGCTACGGCACCGGTACCCCGATCGCCCGCCCGGCCGGACGCTTCGGCGGACAGGGGCGCTCGAGCGACGACACCTCACATGCGCGCAGTGGCCCGGCGCGCCGCCTCTCGCCGACGTCGCGCTCCACCAAGCAGTGGGATGAGGGTCGCGGACAGCAGTACGACGAGATCAACGATCTGTCGTTCGATCTTGAAGACGCCGCCGGCGGCCCCTCGCACGGCGTGACCGCTGCCTCGCGCAGCGCAGCATCGCGCAAGGCGATCGGGCAGCGCGTCCATCATGAGAAGTTCGGCATGGGCACCGTCATGGAAGCCGAAGGCGAAGGACCCGACATGAAGCTCACGGTCCGCTTCACGAGCGCGATCAAGAAGGTCCTCGCACGTTTTGTCACCGGAGGCAGCGATGAGCATCAGTCGTGAGGAAGTCCAGCGCGTCGCGGAACTCGCGCGCCTCGAGATCGCGGCGGACGCCGTGGACCGCGTGGCCGCGCAGTTGAGCGGGATCCTCGACTTCGTCGCGACGCTCGACGCGCTTGATCTGGGCGACTGCGAGCCCACGGCGTTCGCGCCGGCGGCAGCGCCGCTGCGCGCCGATGTGCCCGACGAGTCGCGCCGCTTGGGCCCCGAGCGCGCCACCGCCGCCGCACCGGCCGCGGAAGAAGGCTATTTCCTGGTTCCGCCGATCGTGGAGAACGTCAACCCATGAGTCGCGCGCCGAACGAGACCTGGAAGCTAGGCGCCGCCGCGCTAGCCGCGCGCGTGCGCGACGGCCGCGTGAGTGTGACGGACGCCGTGGAGTCGGGCTGGGTCGGCCCCGCGAGCATGTGGGAACACGACGTGAACGCGGTCGCGCACCATGATGCCGAAGTACGCCGCGAGGCCGCAGCCGGGGCGAGCGGGCAGGGCCCGCTTGCCGGCGTCCCCGTGCTCGTGAAGGACAACCTGTGCACGGTCGAATACCCGACCACGTGCGCGTCGCGCATCCTGGCCGGCTATCGCGCACCGTACGATGCCACGGTCATCCGCCGTCTGCGCGAAGCAGGCGCGGTGATCGTGGGCAAGGGCAACATGGACGAGTTCGCCATGGGCTCCTCCAACGAATACAGCGCGTACGGCCCAACGCGGAACCCGTTCGATCTCTCGCGCGTGCCCGGCGGCTCGAGCGGCGGCCCTGCTGCGGCGGTCGCCTACGGCCTGGTGCCCGTGGCGCTGGGCTCTGACACCGGCGGCTCGGTGCGCCAACCCGCGTCGTTCTGCGGCGTGTATGGCCTCAAGCCCACCTACGGCCGGCTCTCGCGCTACGGCTTGGTCGCGTTCGGCTCCTCGCTGGATCAGGTCGGCATCTTCGCGCGGCATGCGCGCGACGTTGCGGTCACGTACGCGGTGCTCGCTGGCGAGGATGGCTACGACGCGACCACGCGCTTGGGCCCGGCGCCCGATGTGAGCACGTTCGCGGCGGGCGTGAAGGGCCTGCGGTTCGGCTGGCCCGCGAACCTGTGGGCGCAGGGCGTGGACGCCGCGATCGTGGCGGCGCTCGAGCGATCGGCCATCGCCCTTGAACGTGCGGGCGCAGTGCGCGTTGTGCTCGATTTCCTGCCCGGAACCTACGGAGTAGCGGCCTACTATCTGGTGGCGACCGCCGAGGCGAGTTCCAACCTCGCGCGCTTCGACGGCGTGCGCTACGGCTTCCGTCATGAAGAAGCCGCCGACGTGCGCGCCATGTACACGCGCACGCGCAGCGAGGGCTTTGGTCCCGAGGTACAGCGCCGCATCCTGCTGGGTACGTATGCGCTCAGCTCAGGCTACTACGACGCGTACTACCTCAAGGCACAGCGCGCGCGCACGCGCATCCGCCGCGAGTTCCAGAGCGCATTCGCGCAATGCGACTTCATGCTCCTGCCGGCCGCGCCGTCGCTCGCCTTCAAGGTTGGGGAAAAGACCGACGACCCGCTGGCCATGTACCTGAGCGATGTCTTCACGATCGGCGCGAACCTCGCGGGGATCCCTGGGCTCACGGTGCCCGCGGGTCGCACGTCCGAGAACCTGCCGGTGGGTGTGCAGATGCTGGGCCCTGAAGACAGTGAACCGAACCTGCTGCGCGCCGCGCGCGCACTCGAAGTGGGCGGCGATGTCGCGCTGCTTTCGACCGACGAGGATCCGGAGTTCGTATGGCCTACGAAGCGGTGATCGGGCTGGAGTGTCATATCCAGCTCAAGACGCGCACGAAGATGTTCTGTGGATGCGAGGTGGAGTTCGGCCGTCCGGCGAACTGGAACACCTGCCCGGTGTGCTTGGGGTTACCCGGGGCGCTGCCGCGTACGAATATCACCGCGATCGCCTACGCGCTGCGCCTGGGGCTGGCGCTGGGCTGTGACATCCGTCACGAGAGCGTGTTCGCGCGCAAGAACTACTTCTATCCCGACATGCCCAAGAACTACCAGGTCACTCAGTACGACCTGCCCCTCTGCGAGCACGGCACACTGCCCGTGGTGGTCGAAGGCGAATCGCGCACCTTCGAACTCATGCGCATCCATTGTGAAGAGGACGCCGGCAAGTCGTTTCATCCCGAACGCGTGGGTGACCGCCGGATCTCGCGGCTGGAGTTCAACCGCGCGGGCACGCCACTGCTGGAGCTCGTGACCGAGCCGGTGCTGCGCACGCCGGCGGAGTGCGCGGCGTTCCTCACGCAACTGCGCAAGCTCGTGCGCGCGCTCGGCATCTCCGATGGCGACATGGAGAAGGGTCAGCTGCGCTGCGATGCGAACGTGAGCCTGCGCCCGGTGGGGCAGAGCGCGCTGGGAGTCAAGACCGAGATCAAGAACCTGAACTCCATCAAGGGTGTCGAGAAGGGCGTGACAGCCGAGATCGATCGCCAGCGCCGCGAACTGGAGTCAGGCGCGAGGATCGTGCAAGCGACGCTGCTCTACGACGCCGACCATGACAAGCTCGCCATCATGCGCACCAAGGAGAGCGCGCACGACTACCGCTACTTCCCGGAGCCGGACCTACCCGTGCTGCGTGTGACCGACGCCGACCTTGATGCGGCGCGCGCGGCGCTGCCCGAGCTGCCATGGGTGCGCGAGGCGCGGTTCGTGTCTCAGTACGGCCTGCCACCTTACGATGCCGCCGTGCTCGGTGATTCGCGCGAGCTGGCGGATTACTACGAGGCCTGCGCGCGTGGCGGGGATGCGAAGCTGGCGAGCAACTGGATCATGACCGAGGTACTGCGCGTGCGGAATGACCGGGGCTGGCCGCTCGAGAAGTGGGCGGAGCAGGTGCCGGCGCCGCGGATGCGAGCGTTCCTCGACAAGGTCGCGGCCAAGGAGCTGCCGGGACCCGTGGCAAAACAGGTGTTTGCATGGATGGCCGACGAGGCCGGCTCGGTGGACGAGCTGCTGGCGCTCCACGGCATCCAGGTGCAGGGCTCGGCCGAAGACCTGCGGCCGTTGGTGCTGCAGGTCCTCGACGAGAATCCCGGCCCCGTGGCGCAGTACCTTGCGGGCAAGACCATCACGATCGGCTATCTGACCGGCGCGGTCATGAAGAAGAGCGGCGGCCAAGCGGTGCCGCAGGTGGTCCAGCAGTTGCTCGCCGAGGAGCTCGCGCGCCGGGGTTGAGGAAAGGAAGTGGCACATGGCCTTCCGTATGCAAGTCCGCCGCGCGCTCGCGGCGCCTGTCGGTGGTGAGCTTCGATCGGTGTTCGCGGCTCCGCTCATCACGGCCATCATCGCCGATGGCCAGGCCGATGAGCGCGCGGAGACCGCGCTCGTGGAACTCATCGACGCCCTGGTGCGGATCGGCCTGCCGCGCGGCCGCATGTTCGCGCTCCTCACGGGTTCGGGCCCCGCGGGAGTGACGCCGCGCGAGCGGGCACGCGAGCTGCACGACACGCTTGGCGTGCCGGTGCTGGTGCACGATCCGGGACGTTCCGCGCACTCGCGCGCCGGCGTGCTGGCCGACGGTACGGTGCTCGATCTGGATGACGAGTTGCGCGAAGCCGAGGCGGTCGTGGTGGTGGGGCGATTCGGCACGGATCGCGGCCAGGCCGTGCGCGGTGGGTTCTGCGCGCTGGCCCCAGGACTGGCGTCCAAGGACTGTGCGGCTGCGCTGATCCCCGATGCTGCATCGCCGTGGTCCCAGCGTGTCGAGCAGGCGATCGCCCGCGGCCGCGAGACCGCCTCGCACGTGCGATGCGATTTCGCGCTGCTCTGGAGCGACGACGACCCGCCGCGCGTGCTTGCGGGAGTCGGTGACGTGGTCTTTGCGAAGGCGCTTGCCGATAGCTGGCTTTCGCGCGAACCCAGCTGGACTGCGTGAGCAGGCGGCGCGGGACTGGCGGCTGGCGAAGCGTTCGCGATAAGGTGTCCTCATGAGCGCTTCCTGCATCCTTGTCATCGGTTCCGGCGGCCGCGAACATGCGATCGCCTGGCGCTTGGCGCGCGACCCCCATGCGCCAACGGTGCATGTCGCGCCCGGGAACCAGGGAATCGCGCAGTACTTCACCTGCCACGCCGTGTGTGAGACCGACCCTACTGCCGTCGTGACGCTCGCGCAGCGCTTGCGCGCGGAGTTGGTGGTTGTCGGGCCTGAGGCGCCGCTCGCCGCCGGAGTGGCCGATGCGCTTGCCGCCGCCGGCATCGTGGTATTCGGTGCCTCGCGCGAGTGCGCGAGGCTCGAAGCCAGCAAGTGGTATGCGAAACAGGTCATGCGCGAGGCGGGTGTGCCCACCGCCGAAGCGCTCGAGTGCACCAGCGTCACGCAGGCGGCGACGGCGCTTGAGACGATGAGCCGCTTCGCGCCCCCTTGGGTGCTCAAGGCCGATGGGCTCGCGGCAGGCAAGGGCGTGCTGGTGACACGCGAGCGCGCCGCCGCCGAGGCGTTCGCGCGCGAATGCCTGGAGGGCGCACGCTTCGGTGAGGGCGGGCGCCGCCTCGTGATCGAGGAGTTCCTCGCGGGCGACGAGGCATCGGTGATCGCGATCTGCGATGGTGAACGCTTCGTGCTGCTTCCGGCCGCGCGCGACCATAAGCGCGCGTTCGATGGCGATGAGGGCGCCAACACCGGCGGTATGGGCGCGTTCGCGCCGCTGGTCGATGTGACGCCCGCGCTCGAATCGCAGATCGGTGAGCGCATCGTGGCGCCCGTGCTGCGCGTGATGGCGGGCCGGGGTGCGCCGTATCGGGGCGCGCTCTATGTGGGGCTCATGCTCGGGCCCGCAGGTCCGCGAGTCGTGGAGTTCAACGCCCGCTTCGGCGATCCCGAGACGCAGGTCATACTTCCGCTGCTGGGCGCCAGCCTGAGCGGTATGCTGGAACATGCCGCCTTGGGCCGCCTCGCAGTGGGGGAATGCACCCGCCTTCCCGGCGCGGCGGTCGCCGTGGCGATCACCGATGTGGACTATCCCGGAACCGCCCGAGGTGGCGGGCGCATCGCAGGTTTGGAGGATCTCGAGGCCGCGCAGAGCGGCGTGACGGTGTTCCACGCCGGCACTCGTCTCGAGGGTGGCCAGTGGCGCGTGGCCGGTGGCCGTGCGGCCTACGTGATGGCAGAAGGTGAGGACGTCGCCGCAGCTCGCTCGCGCGCCTATGCGGCGATCGCGCGGCTCGGCGGAGATGGTTGGCGCGTGCGCCGCGATATCGCGGCGAGCGCGGAGCAGCGGAACCTGGAGCACGGTAAGGCGAGACCGGCCGTGCGAGGAGTGGACTGAAGATGGAGATCCTGCGCGTCGATCCCGAACGCCCGGATGCCCGCACGCTTGATGCCGCGGCCGAGGCCGTGCTGCGAGGTGGCGTCATCGCGTTCCCGACGGACACGCTGTATGGCCTGGGTTGTTCCCTCTTCGATGTCTCGGCCGTCGAGATGATCGCGCGCCTCAAGCGCCGCGATCCTCGGCACGCCGTGATCTCGCTCATCCCCGATCCCCAGCAGGCCTGGGGGCTCGCGCTGACCGTGAATCCGGTAGCCGAGAAATTGATCCGTGCATTCTGGCCCGGTCCGCTGTCGCTGATCTTTCTGTCGGCAGGCATCGTGCCGGTGCGCGTGCAGGGCCAAGGCGGCACGATCGCACTGCGCTGCCCCAAGGATCACCTGTCCCATGCGCTCCTCGAGCGCATCGGTGGGCCGATGGTCTCGAGCAGCGCGAACGTCTCCGGGCTGCCCCCGGCCGAGACCGCGGATGCGGTCGTGGCCACGTTCGGCAACCAACTGGACCTGATCCTGGATGGCGGCCCCCGGCGTGGCGGCGTGCCCTCGACCCTGGTCGATGTGAGCGGTCCCAAGCCGAAGCTTCTTCGCCGTGGTGAACTGGACGTGACAAGTGTGCTCGGCGAGTTCGAGGACCTGACCGTGGGGCACAACACGGGCGACAGCACGGGAGGCCGCAACGGTTGACGGGCCGCGAAGCGCCCGGCTACCCTTGCCTTTCCATGTCCGATGAGAAAGCGGTGGTTCGCGTCCTTTTCGTGTGCACGGGCAATACCTGTCGCAGCCCGCTCGCGGCTGCAGCGCTCGTGTCCGAGATGGCCGGTGATCTTTCAGCGGATCCGGCACGACTCGAGATCCTTTCTGCCGGTACTTCGGCCGGAGAGGGGCAGCCGGTGAGTCGTGGTTCCCTCGAGGTCGCCGCCCGGTCGGGGATCGATCTCTCGGGACATCGAGCACGTCGCGCCACGTCCGCGCTCGCGCGGTCTGCGGATCTCGTGCTCGTGATGGAACCGTTGCACCGTGTCGCGATCGAAGCGCTGGGCGCGCCGCGGGAACGGGTACACGTATTGAGTGAATGGCCCGAACCAGGCGAGGGCGACCTGCCGGTCTCCGATCCATTCGGTGCTTCGATCGAAGCGTATGAGGAATGCTGGCGGCGCATCCGTCACCATATCCGGCGCGTGGCGCCGGCGGTGCGGGCGGCGCTCAAGGCACGCGACGCGTCCGGCTCCTAGGAAGAGTGCGCGCCGCTCCACCTTTTTGAGGGTCGAGCCATGGCGATGATCAAGAGTGAGAAGATCTGGATGAACGGCCAGTTCGTGGCCTGGGACGAAGCGAAGGTGCACGTCCTGTCGCACGCGCTGCACTACGGCTCGAGTGTCTTCGAAGGCATTCGCTGCTATCCCGGAAAGAACGGCCCGGCCATCTTCCGGCTCGGTGATCATATCGAGCGGCTCATGCAGTCGGCCAAGATCTATCGCATGGCCGTCCCGTTCTCGCAGGCGCAGATCGAGCAGGCATGCCTGGAAACCGTGAGCGTGAATTCCTTAAAGGAATGTTATATCCGCCCGCTCATCTACCGTGGCTACGAGCACGTGGGCGTGAACCCGATCGGCACGCCGATCGAAGTCGCGATCGCCGCCTACCCGTGGGGCAAGTACCTGGGCGATGACGCGCTCACCAAGGGCGTCGCGGTCAAGATCGGCACGTGGGCACGCATGGCGCCGAACACGCTGCCGGCGCTCGCCAAGGCGGGCGGCAACTACTTGAACTCGCAACTGCTCAAGCTCGAGGCCGTGACCGACGGCTACGCCGAGGCGATCGCGCTCGATACGAATGGCTACGTGAGCGAGGGCAGCGGCGAGAACCTGTTCATCGTCATGAAGAACGAGCTCATCACGCCGCCGGTGCACGCCAGCATCCTGGCCGGCATCACGCGCGCCTCGGTGATGACACTGGCGAAGGAACTCGGCTACACGGTGCGCGAGTCGGTCGTGCCGCGTGAGATGCTCTACATCGCCGACGAGCTCTTCTTCTCGGGCACGGCGGTCGAAGTGACGCCGATCGTCTCCGTCGACCGCGTCACGGTCGGCACCGGTGAGCGCGGCCCGCTCACCAAGGCGATCCAGGACGCGTTCTTCGGCATCGTGCGCGGCGAGCTGGCTGATCGCCATGGCTGGCTCACCGCTGTCCCGCAGGGCGTCGCCGCCCAGCGAGGCTAGTGCCATGAGAGTCGCCATCGGTAGCGACCACGCCGGGTTCATGCTCAAAGAGGCCATCAAGGCGGACCTGATCCGCCAGGGGCACGAGGTCGCCGACCTGGGCACGACGTCCACAGAGTCCGTGGACTATCCGGACTTCGCTATCCCCGTGGCCGAGAAGGTGGTGGCGGGTGAGGCGGACAAGGGCGTGGTCGTGTGCGCGACCGGCATCGGCGTGAGCATCGCCGCGAACAAGGTCGATGGCGCTCGCGCCGCGGTGGTCACGAGTGACGAGGTCGCGCACTTCTCGCGCGAACACAACGACGCCAACATCATCGCGCTCGGCCAGAAGACGGTGCCGGGCACCGAGGACGCGCTGCGCTGGGTGCGTGCGTTCCTCGAGACTCCCTTCGCAGGTGGCCGGCACGAACGGCGCGTCGAGAAGATGCACACCTATGAAGTGGAGCACCATCACCCCGAGGAGTGACGGCCTTGTCGGCTTTAGCCAAGCAGGACCCGGTAATCTTCGCCGCGATCGAGCATGAGCTCGACCGCCAGCGCACGATGCTCGAGCTGATCGCTTCCGAGAACTTCGTGAGCGACGCCGTGCTCGAGGCAGCGGGCACCGTCTTCACGAACAAGTACGCGGAAGGGCTGCCGGGCAAGCGCTACTACGGCGGCTGCGAGTTCGTGGACGTGGCCGAGAATCTCGCGCGTGAACGCTTGCTGCAGCTCTACGGCGCGGGTCACGCCAACGTACAGCCGCACTCGGGCGCGTCGGCGAACATCGCCGCGTATCTGGCGGTCTCCGCACCCGGTGACACGCTCTTGGGCATGAGCCTCGCGCATGGCGGTCACCTGACGCATGGCCACCCGGTCAGCATCTCGGGCCGGCTCTGGAAGGCCGTGCAATACGGTGTGCGTCCCGAGGATGGCCGTATCGACTACGAGCAGGTGGAGCGCCTGGCCAAGGAGCATCGCCCGCGGTTGCTGGTGGCGGGCGCCAGCGCCTACCCGCGTATCATCGACTTTGCCCGGCTGGGCGCGATCGCCGACGAAGTCGGCGCCACGCTCGTGGTGGACATGGCGCATATCTCGGGCCTGGTCGCGGCGGGCGTGCATCCCTCGCCGGTGCCATATGCGGGTGTGGTCACGAGCACGACGCACAAGACCCTGCGCGGTCCTCGCGGCGGCATCATCATGAGCCGCGCCGAGATCGGCGAGAAGATCGACAAGAGTGTCTTCCCGGGCACCCAGGGCGGCCCGCTCATGCACATCATCGCTGCCAAGGCCGTGTGCTTCGGTGAAGCGCTGACGCCGGGCTTCAAGACCTATGCGCAGCGGGTGGTCGACAACGCGCGCGTGATGGGCGAGACGCTGGTCGCACACGGTTTCGACCTGGTCTCGGGCGGCACCGACAACCACCTGCTGCTCGTCGACCTGCGCAAGCGCGGCATGACGGGCAAGCTCGCCGAAGAGGCACTGCATCGCGCGCGCATCACGGTCAATAAGAACGCCGTTCCTGACGACCCGCAGAAGCCGTGGGTGACGAGCGGCATCCGGATCGGCAGCGCCGCGCTCACGACGCGCGGCATGGGCCGCGCCGAGATGGCCCTCATCGGCGAGTGGATCGCCCAGGTGCTCGAGAAGCCGGCCGACGAGCAGTTGGCTCGCACGGTCGAGGCGGGGGTGCGCGAGATGACAGCGGGTTATCCGCTTTTCAGCTGGGAGCCCATCGCTCGGGCCGCTGCTGGGCGTGCAGGCTGAAACGCGCGTATTCCCGTTCTGCAATGCGAAGGGCGCCCTTACCCGGCGCCCTTCGCGCTTTTCATGGGCATCCGCGCAGTATCGGCCGCTGGCACCGGTCCTGCAATCCCTGAGCGCGGCTTTCACCACTTTGCTCCCGATCTGCATCTTGCTCTCACTCGCCGGGATTCCCCCACCTATGCTCGACCACTTCGCTCTGCGGCTGATCTCGCGGGCCGTGCCGGTCCTCGTACCGGGAGCGCGCCTGCATCACGAAGCGCTGGCCCGCGCTGCCGCCGGTCAGCCGGCCGAGGCCGAGCGCATGTTCGAGGCTGCTGCGGCGGCGTACCGGCGAGAGTGGGCGGTCGAGCCCATGGCACGCTTGCGCGTTCAGCAACGCATGGTGAAGGCGCGCGCGGGTGGCGATGCGATGCACGAGGCCGATGCGATGCTCGAGATCGTGCGGGCGTTGAACAAGCTCGACCGGATGGAGTCCCTGGCCGCGCCCTTCGCGATGAGGGATGCCCGGGAGGTGCTGTCGGAATGGCTCGCGGCAAGCCATGACGTGAGCTTGACGGTCGAGGATGCCTCCGTGGCCGGCGTGCCACCAGCGGTCGCCACCGAGCTCGCGGCCTTGCAAACCGCCGCCTGACCTGGCGCGCGCGCCGAAGGACTTCCCAAGCGTCCGGCAATGGCTATACTGCGGGGCACTCTCCGGCATCCGCGATGGACCCGCAGTTCCCTTCCAGGAAGGAAGCATGACCGTCGACCCGCAATCGGCCCGGCGCATCGAACGCGCTGGCGAGACCTTGATGCGTGTCCGTGATGAAGTCGGACGCGCCGTCGTCGGCCAGAAGTACATGGTCGACCGTCTGCTCATCGGCCTGCTTACGGGCGGCCACGTGCTGCTCGAAGGCGTTCCCGGACTGGCAAAGACGCTGGCCGCGAACAGCCTTGCGCAGGCACTGAGCCTTCGCTTCCGGCGTATCCAGTTCACGCCGGACCTGCTGCCCGCCGATCTCACCGGCACGGTCATCTATAACCCGCGTGAAGCCACTTTCAGTGCCAAGCGAGGGCCCCTTTTCGCGAACCTCGTGCTTGCCGACGAGATCAATCGCGCGCCCGCCAAGGTGCAGAGCGCGCTGCTCGAGGCCATGCAGGAGAAGCAAGTGACCTTGGGCGACGAGACGCTGCCGCTCGAGTCGCCGTTCCTGGTGCTCGCGACGCAGAACCCGATCGAGCAGGAGGGCACGTACCCGCTGCCCGAGGCGCAGAGCGACCGGTTCATGCTCAAGGTCAAGGTGGACTATCCCGATCGCGCCGAGGAGAAAGAGATCCTGCGCCGCGCCGGGCTGGGCACCATGCCCACGCTCAAGCCGCAAGCCACGCGCGAGCAGGTCATGGACGCGCGTGACGCCCTGGCCAGCGTCTATGTGGATGACAAGATCCAGGAATACGTGCTCGATCTGGTGATCGCCACGCGCCGGCCCAAGGAGCATGGTCTGCCGCTCGACCATCTGATCACATTCGGTGCCTCGCCGCGCGCGACGCTATTCCTGGTCCGCGCCGCCCAAGCGCATGCGCTCGTCGTGGGCCGGCCTTATGTGTTGCCCGAGGATGTGAAAGCGATCGCGCTCGACGTCCTGCGTCACCGCATCCAGGTCTCGTACGAGGCCGAGGCGGAAGGCGTGGACGGTGAAGAGGTCGCGCGCCGTATCCTGGAGCAGGTCCGCGTGCCTTGATGGCCACCGGCGAACTGCTCAAGAAAGTCCGCCGGCTCGAGATCCGCAGCCGCCGCCTCGTCGCCGACCTCTTCGCGGGCGGCAGCGCCAGCGTATTCAAGGGCCGCGGAGTCGAGTTCGAAGAGGTGCGCCCGTACGTTCCCGGTGACGAGATCCGCGACCTCGACTGGAACGTGACGGCGCGTCTGGGCGAGCCGTACGTGAAGCGCTTCGTCGAGGAGCGCGAGCTGACCGTGCTGCTCGTGGTGGACCTGTCGCGCTCCATGCGCTTCGGTACCGGGGGCCAGGACAAGCGCGAGATGGCGGCCGAGCTCTGTGCCGTGCTGGGGTTCTCGGCGATGCGCAACAATGACCGTGTGGGGCTCGTGCTCTGCGGCGAGAAGGTCGAACACTTCGTGCCGCCCTCGCGCGGACGCACGCACCTGTTGCGGTTGCTCCGCGACCTGCTCGAGCGCGAGCCCAGCTCACCGGGGACGCGGCTGGGGGAGGCGGCGAAGTTCGTCAACCGCACCATGCGCCGCCACACGTTGGTGTTCTGGATCTCGGACTTCGAAGATGTGCTGGATGTGAAAGACTGGCGCGTGCTCTCGCGTCGCCACGAGGTGACGGCGCTCGCCCTGCGCGACCCGCGCGATGAGCACCTCCCCGACGTCGGCTGGGTGATGCTCGAAGATCTGGAGAGCGGGCAGCGGCGATTGGTCGACACCGGCGACGCCAAAGTGCGCCAGCGTTACCAAGCGGCCGCGCGCGAGCGCCGCCGCCAGGTCGAAGCGACCTTGAAGCTGGCGCAGTGCCCATTCCTGGAACTGCGTACGGACCGGCCCTATCTGCCCATGCTCATGCGCCATTTCCAGGCGCGCCGCCGTGGCCGGGGCGCCGCGTGAGGCGAACGCTTGCGCGCGCCGTGCTGGCGATGCTGGCGATTCCGGCGATGGCGACGATGCTGGCTTCAGGCAGTGCCGCCGCCGCGCCGGCGCCACCCTCCATCACGCGATTGAGCGGCCAGCGGCCGCAGGCGTTGCGCTCCGGCCCGCGCGATACGTCCGCAAGCGGTGTGCGCATGCGCGTGCAGCTCACACCGGCGCCTGTGCATGTGGGTGAGCGCGTGCGCTATCACGCGATGGTCCTGGTACCGCGCGGCACCGACGTGCGCTTCGGCGCCCCCGATGTGGGCGGCGACTTCACGTGGGGGGCACGCACGGCCGGACGCACACGCGCTGCCGACAATGGCGACAACGGCCGCACGCCCACGGACAGCGTGTGGGTGGACCTGCCGCTGCAGTTGTTCCGCTCGGGCTACGTCGATGTGCCCGGGCTCACGTTGCAGATCACGCCGTTCCCCGGCACGACGCGCGCAGGCGCGACACGCCTGCCGATCGCGCACGTGATCGTGATCCCGAGCGTGACCGCCGCCGACTCGAATGCTCAGTTGCGTCCCGTGCGCGGCCCCTTGGGCGCGCCCTGGTGGGAGCGCATCTCGTGGACATTGGTGGCGATCGGCGTTGTGGTACTCGCCGCGATCCTCGCCCTCGTGCGCTACCTGCGCGCGCGCAAGCGCGTAGCGCTCTCTGCGCCCGCGCTCGTGCGGCCGCTCACGCCGCGGCTCGACCCCGCCGCAGAGGCACTGCGGGCGCTCGCCGAACTGCGAGCGCAACGCTTGCCCGAGGCGGGGCAGTATGGCGAGCACGCGCTGGCGCTCACGCGCATCCTGCGAAGGTTCCTCGAGGCGACGGTCGGCGCCACGATGCCCGGCGACACGAGCGCGGAATTGCTGGCGCATCTGCGCGGCTCGCGGCTGAGTGCGGCGGACTTGCAGCGTCTCGAAGGCCTGTTGGGATTCTGGGACCGCGTCAAGTTCGCGCGCGCGCCCATGGGCGCCGACGAGGCGCACCGCTGCGAGGACGCGGTCGAGGGCTTCGTGCGGCAGGCGATGCCCGCTGCGCCCGCGCCGGTCCCGGGTGCCGCGCCACCTCGAGCCGCCAGTGGTGGTGCCTCATGATGCGCTTCGAGTACCCGTGGGCGCTGTTGTTGCTGTTGCTCGTGCCGGGCCTCATGTTCTGGCGCTGGCGCCGGCCCGATACGCAGCCCGCCGCGGTGCTGTGGGGCTCGCTGCAGGGACTGCGCGCGCCGGGACTGTGGGGCGCGCTCGTGTTGTTCGTGCGCACGCTGCCGTGGGCCGCGCTCGTGCTGGCGATCATCGCGCTCGCGCGGCCGCAACAGGGCGTGCAGCAGAGCGAGGTGGATTCCAAAGGCGTCGACATCGTGCTCGCGATCGACATCTCGCCCAGCATGCGAGCACAGGACATGGGCGGCGGCGACCGCTTGGACCTTGCCAAGGGCACCGCGCGTGAATTCGTGCGTGGCCGCCCGCATGACCGCATCGGCGTGGTGGGTTTTGCCGCGACCGCGTTCACGCAGTGCCCGCTCACGCTGGATCACGACACGCTGGGCGAGTTGTTGGGCGATCTCGACTTCGGCCTGGCCGACGACGGAACGGCGATCGGCATGGGCTTGGCCACCGCGGTGCAGCGTCTGCGCGAGAGCAAGACGCCCAGTAAGGTCATCGTGCTGCTCACCGATGGTGAGAACAACCGCGGCGCCATCGATCCGCTCACGGCAGCCGATCTGGCGCACGCGATGGGCGTGAAGGTCTACACGGTACTGGTGGGCCGCCCGTCGATGGTGCCGGTCGAGACCATCGATCCCGTGCTGGGCCGTACGGTGACCATGCAGCCGGTCGATGTGGACCCGGCCACTCTGCAGGAGATCTCGCGGCGCACGAACGGCCGGTTCTTCCGCGCCAGTGACGCCGCGACGCTGAGTGGTATCTATGGCGAGATCGACCGCTTGGAACGCGCGCCGATCCGGGCGCTCGTCTATCGCGAGTACCGCGACCTGGGCCCACTGCTCATGGCTTTCGCTGCCGCGGTACTAGGCATCTTCATGTTCTCGAACGCCACCTGGGCATTCCGCGCGCCATGACCTTCGTCCATCCTACTGCGCTCTGGATTCTCGCTCTATTGCCGCTGCTCGCGCTCTTCGAGTGGCGGGCCGTGAAACGCGCTGAGCGCGCCGCCCGCCTCATGGTAGGCACGCGCGCGGGCCAGGCATTGCTCGCGCAGCAGTTGCCCGGCTCGCGTCGGCTGGGGCTCGCCCTGCGCCTGGCGGCGGTCGCGATGCTCATCATCGGTGCCTCGCAGCCGCAGTGGGGCCACGAGAGCGTGCGGCGGCAATCGCAGGGCTCCGACCTCGTGTTCGCGATCGATGTGTCGGCCAGCATGGACACGCGCGACGTGCCGCCCTCGCGCATCGACGAGGCGCGACGCGAAGCGCTGGGACTGCTCGAGCGCGTCGAGGGCAGCCGCGTGGGCGTGGTGGCCTTCGCGGGGGATGCGATCCGGCTCTGCCCGCTCACGCTCGATCACGCGACCGCTCGATTGACGCTCGAGACGCTCGCGAGCGGCAGCGTGAGCACGCCCGGCACCGACCTGGGCAAAGCTCTGCACACGGCGCTGCGCGCGTTGCCGGCGGGCCGCCGTGATGAGCAGGCGATCGTGCTGTGGACCGACGGCGAGGACCTGGAGGGTCATGCGGCCGGCGCGCTCGCCGATCTCAAGCGCGAAGGCGTGCGTGTGTTCACGGTGGGTGTGGGCACCCCCTCGGGCGACGTGATTCCAGTGGTCGATGAGGCCGGGCAGGTCGTGGACATGCGCAAGGACGAACAGGGCCAGATCGTGCGCAGCAAGCTCGACGAGAACCTGTTGCGCGACCTGGCGCGATCCACGCGCGGCGGGTACTTCAGTGCTGCGCGTATGGGCGGCGAGCTCTCGCGCCTGGCTGCGGCCATGGGTTCGCTCGCGCGTTCGAGCCATGGCAGCAAACTGATCGAGCGCCCGGTGTCGCGCTTCCCGTGGTTCGCGGCACTCGCGATGCTGCTGCTGCTCACCGAGCATGCGCGGCCACGCCGCCGCCGAGAGGGCGCGCCGCTGCGGGCGGCGCCGGCGCCGAAGGCGAGCAAGCCGGCGCCTCGCGCGCCTGCGGCCACGAAGTCCGCGGCGCGGGTCGCGGCGCTGCTCCTGGGCGCACTCGCGCTCGTGACGCCAGCCACGGTGCGCGCGCAGTCGGATTGGGCGCGCGGCGATGCTGCCTTCCGCCGCCAGCAGTGGGCGCGCGCGGAGTCGCTGTACACGGCGCGCGCGAAGCGGGGAGGAGCGCCGGGGCCGCTGCAGGTGGACCTGGCCACGGCCAGATCGCGCGGCGCCAAGCGCGAGGAGGGCATGCGCGACCTGGACCGCCTGACGGCGATGACGGGTCGTGTGGGGCAGGCCGCTGGCTACAATCTGGGCACGCTGCTGGGTGACCAGGGCGAGACGCAGAAGTCGGTCGATGAGTTGCGCCGTGCGCTCGAGCGCGATCCGAACGACAAGGACGCGCGCTGGAACTACGAACTCATGCGCCGCAGGCTCGAGGAACACAAGCAGAAGGAGCGCAAGCAGCCGCCCAAGCCCGACCCGAAGAAGGACCAGCAGCCGCAGCAACAGCCGCAGCAGAAGCCGGGACAGCCGCAGCCGCAGCCGCCTCAGCCGCAGGGACAAGGCCAGCAGCCCAAGGAGGACGATGGTCCTCCGCAGGGTGGCGCGCCGGGCATGACCAAGCAACAGGCCGAGCGTTTGCTGGGTTCACTTCAGGAGCTCGAGCGGCTGGAGAAGCAGCGCGCCAAGCGCACGAAGGTGATGCAGGAGAAGCGAGGCAAGGATTGGTGAAAGCGTGGCTGCGTAGGACTTGCCGGTGGGGCACGGCCCTGATGCTGACGATCGCTGCGCTCGCGCTGCTGCCGCACGATGCAGCCGCGGCCACACAGGTGCAGGCGCGCCTGAGTGCCGGCGCCGTCGAGGCGCGCGGGACCGTGACGCTGGTCGTGTCGATCTCCGACCCCAAGGGCGGCGTGGGCGATCCGCAGGTGGATCTGCCGCCGGGTGTCGCGATCCTCGGCAGCGCACGCGCGCAGAACTTCAGCTTCGTGAACGGCCGCGCCAGTACACAGGTGGAGTTCCGTTACGAGATCGGCGGCGACCGCGTGGGGCACTTCCAGGTCGGGCCGACCCGCGTGCGTGTCGGCGATCAGGTCTACGTCGCGGCCGCGCTGCCGCTCGACGTCACCGCGACAGCGCCCAAGCTGCCTTCGGGCGGCGCCAGTGGCGGCCTCGGCGGCGGCAGTGCCTCACGCATCGCCTCGCTCGTGATCGACGTGCAGCCAAGCCACCCGTACGTGGGCGAACTCGTGCAGTTGAGCGTGCGCTTGGTGCAGCGTGTCGCACTCGCAGAGGATTCCCAGTACGAGGTCCCGCCGACGCCAGGATTCTGGGGCGAGAACTACGGCGATCCGCGCGTGTACGAGGGCCGTGAAGGCGGCCGCCTGGTGGCGGTGACCGAACGCAAGGCGCGGCTGTATCCGCTTGCGGCCGGTGTCGCCACTGTGGGACAGGCGGCAGCGTTGGTGGTTCCGGCGAGTTCGGGCACCGACCCGTTCTTCGGCGGCGGCGGCGGCTCGCAGCCTGTGCAGATCCACAGCGAATCGCTGCACGTGAATGTGCGGCCGCTTCCCGGCGGCGCGCCTGCGGGCTTCGATGGCGCGGTTGGAGAATATGCCGTGAGCTGGACACTGGATCGTTCGCACACGGCGCAGGATCAACCGATCACGCTCGACCTGGATGTGCGTGGCAGCGGCAACCTGCCGCTCATCCATACGCCGGCGATGGCGCTGCAGGACTTCGAGGTCTTCACCAGCACCATCCAGGATTCGCTTGCGCCGCTGGGCGAGCGCAGCCCCAGCCGGCGACGCTTCCAGTGGACACTCATGCCCAAGCACGCGGGCACGCTGCGCGTCCCGCCGATCGAATGGGCGTGGTTCGAGCCGCGCTCGGGCGCCTACCGGCGCGCGGCGCTCCCGCCACTGTCGCTCGAAGTCCTCGCCGCCGACGGCGCGCATGCGAATGACCACGATGGCTCGTTCCCGGACCGTTTGGCGGCGCACCCCGCCGATCCTGGCGCGCGCGGTGCGTGGGGCTGGGCGTTCCTGCTTGCGGGCGCGCTGGCCGGCCTCGCCGTGCGGTTCTGGATCCGCGGCGGCCAGGGCGACCCGCTCGCGGCCGAACGCGGCCGCCAGCGCGAATGGCTGCGCGCGGTGGGCCTGGCGCACGGTCCGGACTTCTGGCGTGCGGCGGATGAATCCGTCGCGTGGGTGGAATCGCGCGGCGGCCAGGTGCTGCGGCTTCGCGATGACATCGCGGCCGCGCGCTATGGCAAGCAGCTGGACCGCGAGGAAGACGTACGCCGCCGTCTGGTCGAGCGCATCGCCGAAGCGCTGCCGGCCGGCGGTGGCAAAGGCCCGTGGCGGCCGCTGGCGATCGTCTGTGCGCTCGCCGCATTGCTGGCCTGGGCGCTCGGCGCGCCGCAACATGGCGATGAGCGCTTGAGCGCGCGGGCGCGCACGGCCGACCGCGCGGCGCGTGAGGGCCGGCCGGCGGCCGCCGCGGCGGAGTGGACGCGACTTTGGGACGAAGCGCCCGGCTCCCCGGCGCTGGCCGCGCGCATGGCGTGGTATGAGCTTTCGCAGGACAGCTTGGCGGAAGCGGCGACATGGGTGCTGCGCGGGCAGGGCGGCGAAGCGCGCGATCCTTCGCTGGGATTCATCGCCGAGCGTGTGCGCGAGGCCGGCGCGCTCACGGGCGCACATGCGCCAGCCTCGCCGCTGCGCTCGTGGGAGTGGGCGGCGCTGGCATCCGCGTTGGCGCTGGGATGTCTGTTGGAATGGCCGCGGCGTTGGAGCGCCATCTTGCTCGGCGCGCTCGCCATCGCTGCCGTGGCTGCGCCGCTGGTGATCGGTGCGTTGCGAAGTGGCGCATCGCTGGCCGTGGTAAGGCACACGGTCACGCTCGACGGCGCGGGCCTGGACCTGGACGCCGGGCAGGTGGTGCGAGTGCTGGGCGTCAGCGCTAAGGGCGTGAGCGTGAGTGCCGGCCGCGACCTTGTCGGCGTGGTGCCGCTCGATGCCGTGCGGTTCCTGAGCGGTCCTACGGGCGCCGCCGCGCAGCCTCCGGTCTCGCAACGACCAGCACCATGAGCCTGCGCGCCGCACTCTTGCTATCGCTCGCCCTCACGTGGCCGGTGCAGGCTTTCGATGATGCCGCGCGGGACTGGGCACTCTCGTGCCGCCGACCGTACCTGACGCAGCCCATGCGCGTGGCCTCGGACAAGGCGCGGGTCATGCTGATCGCAGGCGCCGCCGTAGGGCTGCTCTCGGGCGCCACCGGGCGGCTATTGGTGAGCGAGACCGCGGTCGTATTGGTGCCGGTCAACCTCGTCGTTGAAGCCCTCAAGTATGCGACCGACCGCACGCGCCCCGATGGCACGCACAAGCGCAGCAACTCGGCATTCCCCTCGAGCCACACTGCGAACGCGTTCGCGGTGGCCACCGTGCTCGCGCGGCGCTGGCGTCGCGGTGCGCTGGCGTTCTTCGCATATGCGGCGTTGGTAGCCTTCTCGCGCATGTACCTGGATCGCCACTGGGCGAGCGACGTGATCGCAGGCGCGGCGCTGGCGATCGCGATCGCATGGTTCGTGGGCCAGGCGTTCGGGCGCTGGCGCGCAGGACGCGTTCTCGCAAGCGCTTGAAGCGTGAACGTAAGAGTTGGCGTGAAGCGGTCGGGTGTGGGTGAGCGCACCCGGGCTGGTTTCTGAATGCGGCGCGGAACGAACCAGAGCTTGCCCGCGATGTCACTCCCGTGTGAATCTCCAGCTTGCCCGCACGTTCTCCATCCTCGGAGCGGTTCGACTCTGTTAACCTGCCGGTGTCGCAGGAAGGATGGGCCCATGGCGATCGCTGACCTCACATCGCTCCCGGTTTTGGGGATCGAGCGTGTCGAACTCCGGCACAAGCTGCGCGTTTCCGCACTGACGCAACTCCTCACCGCCGCTTCCGTGCGTGGCATCGTGCGCGGATCCACCGCACTTCTGGAGAGCGTTCAGCGTCTCGAGCGGCTACTGCCGAGTGCACTCGGCAAGCAGGTCGCCGTGCCACAGGTACGCTCGATCGCGGTCGAACGCCCCGATGTCATCGTGGGACGTTCCCTGCGCGGGATCGAATGGGACGCGCCCGGCGGCGAGCTCGTTCGCTTGGTGGTGCTCGTGCTCACGCCGGCGGGCATGGGCGTCGACTCTCACCTCGATCGCGTGCAGCAATACGCGCATCTGGTGCGTCAGCAGCGGACCCGCCAGCGCTTGATCGAGGGCGACGACGACACTGCCCGCGCCATCCTGACTGCCGCCGCGGAGGGCCGATGAGCACTTTGGACGCGTTGATCGAGCTTCAGGATCTCGACCAGTTCGCCGAGATGTTCGCGGACCCTGCGAATGTCTCGCGCCTGCGCCGGCTGGGTTACGCGGTGGAGAAGCGCGAGGGGCTCGAGCGCGAGCGCGAACGGCTCGTGGGTTCGCTCGAGCGCCGCTGGGTCGTTCTCTACGAGCGCTCGCTGGCGCGCTATGGCCGCGGTCTCACGGCCGTGCGCGCCCGGGTGTGCCAAGGCTGCTTCATCACGCTGCCCACGTCGGCGGCGCCGCCGCCGGGTGAGGCCATGGTCCACCTGTGCGAGGGTTGCGCCCGGTTGCTGTACTGGGCGTGATCGCGCCTCATCACGGGGTATCGCTCGTCGCGATGATGTCGCTCGCGGCGCGGTGGCCGTGCTACTCTGTTCGGGCCGGGAACCCTTTGTATCCATTGGTATCCATGGCATCGATCCGACCGGAAAAAGGATGACACCCGAACGATGAAGACCTCTCGAGGCCTTTGCCTCGCTGTGCTGGCGTGCTACCTGACCGCCACCAGCTGCACCACGCTGCGCGAGATCCCGCGCGGCCAATACGCCTTGGCCGCTGACCGCAAGGCCGTGCGCGTGACCACGCGCGAAGGGCTGCAGTACGAGTTCGACTACGCCACCTTCGATGCGGATTCCATGCAGGGCTTCCGGCACCGTCAGGACGTGGAAGGCCCGCTCGACCAGGTCGCCACGGTGCATTTCGCGCTCGATGACATCGCGCATCTCGAATCGCGCGGCGTGGACTGGTATCGCACGAGCCTGGTCGGGGGCGGGATCCTCGCCGGCGTGGTGGCGGTGGGACTCACGGCTGCTGCCCGCAACTCCAACGACGGCGGCGGCTCGAGTGGCGGGCCCAAGGGCATCAGCATCCCTTCCGGCATCAGGCTCTTAAGGGGCGGCGCGAGCCACTGATGCGCCGAGCAGCGACCCCGTGAGATCGGCGGCCAGGTCCATGCGATCGAAGCCGCCATGGCGGATGTCGCGCAGCTCTTTGAGGAACCCGAGTGCGAGTGTGCCTGCGAAGCTCCAGGCGGGGCGGCGCGAGAGCACCGTGGCGCCTGCTGCGATCGTGAACGAGAGCGAGGCGTGCTGCAGGCGGTCGCTGCGTAGCAGTCCCATCTGCCACGCGCGCACGGGCGCGCTGGGGAATGCCGGTGCGATCGCCGTGGTGTCCGGCGCGGTATCCGCGGCGCGCGCGGCCTTGGGCGCGATCAGCGAGCCCAGCGCGATCGCCAGCGCCAGCACGGTGTTCGCATGAACGCGTGGTTCGGCGCAGAGGAAGCGGATAAGGCGCGTCAGCGCGCCGAGGCAAGGCTGTGCCAGCATGCGTTCTCGCCCGGAGTGCTGTCGGCGTTCGCGCGCATCCGTGAAGCGCGTGGCCAGGCCTGGATCGTGGGCGGTAGCGTTCGCGACGTGTTGCTGGGCCGCGCGGCCGCCGGCGATGTGGATGCCGCGACGACGCTGCTGCCCGAACGCGTGCGTTCGGCCTTCCCGAGCAGTGAGCCGATCGGCGGACGTTTCGGCACCGTGCTCGTGATGTGGGAGGACGCGCGCATCGAGTTCACGACGCTGCGCACCGAAGGCGCCTACAGCGACGCGCGGCATCCCGATGCGGTCACGTTCAGCCGCGACCCGCTCGAGGACATGGAGCGGCGCGACCTCACGGTGAACGCGCTGGCATTCGATCCGCTCGCGGGTGTGCTGCTCGACCCGCACGGCGGCGCGCTCGATGTGGAGCGCCGGCGCTTGCGCGCGGTGGGCGATGCGCGCGTGCGCTTTCGCGAGGACGCCCTGCGCGCACTGCGGGTGGCGCGCTTCGCGGTCACGCTCGAGATGCAGGTCGAGGCAGACACGCGCGCGGCGCTCGTGGAGGTCGTCGCCACCGCGCCGCTGCTGGCCGTGGAGCGCGTGCGCGTGGAACTCGAGAAGATGCTCACGGGACCTAAGCCCAGTGACGGACTCGAGATCCTGCGCGAGGCGGGTCTGTTGGGCGTGTGGCTGCCCGAACTGCAGCACTGCCGCGGCGTCCCGCAGAACCGTCACCATACCTACGACGTCTATTTTCATTCGCTCTACTCCTGCGATGCAGCGCCGGCCGACAAGCCCGTGGTGCGCTGGGCGGCGCTGCTGCATGACATCGGCAAGCCAGCCACGCGCGTCGAGCGCGCCGGTGAGGGCACGTTCTACAATCACCAATCCGTGGGTGCGGACCTAGCGGCGCAGTTGCTGGACCGCCTGCGCTGCGCGCACACGTTCCGTGACGAGGTCGTGCATCTTGTGCGCGAGCACATGTTCGACTATCGCACGGATTGGAGTGACGCGGCGGTGCGCCGCTGGCTGCGCCGGGTGGGCCCCCACAGCGTGGCCGACCTATTCGACCTGCGCCTGGCGGACCGCATCGGCAACGGTACGCGCAGCGCGGCGGGCACTGACCTCGATGAACTGGCCACCCGAGTCGAGCGCGAATTGGCTGCGGGCTCGGCGCTGGGAATCGCGGACCTCGCGGTCGATGGCCGCATCGTGATGGAGGTGTTGTGCGTCCCGCCCGGGCGCGTGGTGGGTGAGAGTCTTGACGCATTGCTCGAAGTGGTGCTCGAGGACCCGGCGCGCAACACCGAGGCGTTCCTGCGGACCGTCCTTGAGGAGCGCCGCGCTCGCATGTCGCTAGCTTGACATGATTTCGAGCGGACTCTTATCCTGCGTCGCGCCTTTTCCTGACCCCTCCAAAGGGACTTCCCACCACGCATGAGTGTTGATACCCGGATCCTCGATCTTCAGCGACCTGTCAAGCGCCAGCTGGAACAGGTCCAGAAGCAGCTGGAGGGCCTTTTCCGCACGCCCGTTCCCATCCTGAACGAGGTGGGCGGTCATGTGCTTGCGACGCGTGGCAAGAAATTCCGGCCGACGTTGCTCCTGCTCACCGCCAAGCTGCGCGGCCACCTCGGTGAGGACGCGATCATCTGCGCCACCGTGGTCGAACTCGTGCACGCTGCGGCGCTCATCCACGACGACTCCGTCGATCGCAGCCATCTGCGGCGCGGCATGCCCACGGTGAACGGCCTGTGGACCGACGAGATGGCCATCATCATGGGGGACTACCTGTACGCGCAGTCCATGTCGCTACTGGTCAAGCATGAGCAGAACGCAGCCATGGGCATTCTTGCGAACGTCGTCACGGACATGTCTTGCGGGGAGGCGCTGGAGTTCCAACATGCGTTCAACCTCGATGTCTCCGAGACGGAGTACGAAGAGCTGATCCGCGCCAAGACCGGCTCGCTCATCGGCGCATCGACGGAGATCGGCGCGGGCCTCAACGGCGGCGCCAAGGACCACAAACGCCGCGCGGCCTATCGTACGTTCGGCGACAAGATCGGCATCGCGTTCCAGATCGTCGATGATCTCTTCGACTACCTGAGCGATTCCGAAGTGACTGGCAAACCGGTCGGCTATGACCTTGCCGACGGCAAGGTGACGCTGCCACTCATCGCGGCACTGCGTCAGGCGACCGAGGCCGACGGCAAGAAGCTGCGCGTGCTCGCGTCGCGCAAGAAGTGGACGAAGGGCCAGTGGGCCCAGCTCTGCGCGCTCATCGAGCGCGCGGGCGGATTCGAGTACTCGCGCCAGCGCGCGCGAGTGCTCGCCGATGAGGCGCGCGCGATACTCGCGGGCGAGCCTCGCACCGCGGCGCGCAAGGCGCTCGACGCGGCGATCGATTACGCCGTCAGCCGCGACCACTAAGCCGGTTGCAGGGATGAAGTCATGACCACCAGGCCCCGCCCCGCCCATACTGTGTCTTCACTCACGCTCGTGAAGGCTGCCGCCAAGGCCGCCCAGGCGAAGAAGGCCGAGGACATCATCGCGCTCGACCTGAGCGGCCTGCAGGCCGTCTCGGACTACTTCCTCGTGTGCTCCGCAGGCAGCGAGCCGCAGGTGAAGGCGATCGCGGAGAACGTCGAAGAAGCACTGCGCGAACTCGGCGCGAAGCCGTGGCATGTCGAGGGGCGTGAGGGCCGGCGCTGGGTGCTGCTCGATTTTGTCGACGTCGTCGTGCACGTGTTCCACGAGAAGACGCGCGAGTACTACCTGCTCGAGCGCTTGTGGGGCGACGCGCGGAGCGTGGACCTTGATCTGGACTGAGCTCCGCAGCGGCATGGCCACTGCCCTTGAGGCGGCCGGCCTGCTCACGAGCGAACGCCTGGCGCGGCTCGAGCTCGCGATCCCGCGCGAACCCTCGCACGGCGATTGGACCACGAACCTCGCCATGGCGATCGCCAAGGACGCGAAGCGTCCGCCACGGCTGTTGGCCGAGGAGCTGGCGAAGGCGTATCCGCTCGGTGGCTCGATCGGCGCGGTCGAGGTGGCCGGCCCCGGCTTCCTGAACTTCCGGTACACCGATGCGTTCGTGGCGTCCTTGCCCGCGCGTATCCTGGGCGAGGGCGAGTCCTTTGGGCGCTCCGAGCACGGCGCGGGCGAGGCGATCCTTGTGGAGTACGTGAGCGCGAATCCCACGGGTCCCATGAATGTGGTCAGCGCGCGCGCGGCCGCCGTTGGCTCGACCTTGGTACGCCTCCTCGACGCCGCGGGCTATGCGGCGGCGGGCGAGTTCTACGTGAATGACGCGGGCAATCAGGTGGACCTGCTCGGTGCGTCGGTCGCGGCCCGCTTCGCGCAGCGGCTCGGCCTCGAGCGAGAGGTGCCCGAAGGGGGTTATCAGGGACAGTACCTACACGCGCTGGCGGCGCAGCTCCCCGAGGCCGATGGCCGCGCGGCACTCGATGCGCCAGAGGGCGCGAAGTGGTTCCGGGACCAGGTGCTCAGTCGCATGGTCGCGCGGCAGAAGCAGGACCTGGCCGACTACGGCGTCACGTTCGAGCGCTGGTTCCTGGAGTCCACGCTGCACCAAGGTGGCGCGGTCGACGAGACGTTGCAGACGCTCACGGGCCGCGGCATGACGTACCGTTCGCGGGGGCCGCTGGGCGTGAGCGAAGCCGCGCAGGGCCGCGTGAACGCCGAAGAGGGCGCGGCGGCAGGCGCTGCCGAAGCCACGTGGCTCAAGACCTTCGAGTACGGCGACGACATGGACCGCGTGGTCGTGCGCGCCGACGGGCGGCCCACGTACCTGCTGCCGGATATCGCCTACCACCGCGATAAACGCGCGCGGGGATTCCGCCGTGCGATCAACCTGTGGGGGCCGGACCATCACGCGTACGTGGCCACGCTGTCGGCGGCGCTGCAGGCCTGCGGCCTCGAGCGCGACTTCCTTCAAGTCTTGATCGTGCAACAGGTGAACCTGCTGCGCGACGGCGTCGAGGTCAAGATGAGCAAGCGCGCCGGCGAGTTCGTGACCTTGCGCGACCTCATCGATGAAGTCGGCCCGGATTGCGCGAAGTTCTTCTTCCTCATGCGCGCCACGAATTCGCATCTGGATTTCGATATGACGCTGGCGCGCGCACAGAAGGACGAGAACCCGGCTTACTACGTGCAGTACGCGCACGCGCGTGTGGCGTCCGTGTTGCGCAAGGGTGCCGAGGCCGGCCTGGCCCCCGAGGCGGGCGAAGCTCACGCGGTCACGCATCTCGCAGAAGCCCACTTGGTGCGCAAGCTGTCCACATTCCCCGAAATCGTGCGGGGCGCGGCGATCAACCGCGAGCCGCACCGCATCCCTGGTTACCTGATCGAGACGGCCGCGGAGTTCCACCGCTTCTACCACGCGTGCCAGATCGTCGGTGAAGACCCCGTCCTATCGCGCCACCGCTTGCGGTTGTGCGCGGCGACGCAGCGTGTGCTGCGCAACGGCCTCTCGCTCATGGGTGTCTCGGCGCCCGATCGTCTGGAGCGTGAGGCGGAGATCCCGGCATGACCCAGCCTCAGCGCATCCTCGTCGTCGGTTCCGTCGCGCTGGATTCCATCCGCACGCCTTATGGCGAGGCGGAAGAGGCGCTCGGCGGTTCGGCTTCGTACTTCAGCTTCTCCGCGAGCCACTTCGCGCCGGTATCGGTGTGCGCGGTGGTGGGGGAAGACTTCCCGGCGGAGCATCGCGCGAAGTTCGAGGGCCGCGGTGTCGACCTTTCGGGGCTGGAGACCGCGGCCGGTCGGACGTTCCGCTGGCGCGGTGAGTACATGGCGGAGTTGGGGCACGCGCACACGCTCGAGACGCAGTTGAACGTGTTCGCGGATTTCCATCCGAACGTGCGCGATGACCATCGCAAGGCGCCCTATGTGTTCCTCGCGAACATCGATCCGGACCTGCAGCTCGAGGTGCTCAGCCAGGTCAAGAAGCCTACCCTCACGCTGTCGGACACCATGAACTATTGGATCGCGCGCAAGCCCGACCGAGTGTTCGAGGTGCTGCGCCGCGTCGACGTGGCGCTGCTCAACGAAGAAGAGGCGCGCGCGCTGGCAGGCGAGACGCATCTGGCCAAGGCAGCCGAGAAGCTGCTCGAGCAGGGCGCGAACGCGGTCATCATCAAGAAGGGTGAGCATGGCGCGCTGTACCATTCGCGAGAAGAGCGTTTCATCACGCCGGCCTATCCGGTGACCGCGCTCACCGATCCGACCGGCGCCGGCGACTCGTTCGCGGGCGGGTTCATCGGCATGCTCGCGCGCTTCGGCCGTACCGACGGCGAGGCCCTACGTCAGGCGATGGCCTGCGGTACGGCCATGGCATCGCTGGCGATCGAGTCCTTCAGTCCTGCCCGTCTGATCGAGACCTCTCCGGAAGAGATCGATGACCGCGTCCGGGCGCTTCATGGCATGGTTCACTACGACTTGTTCCCGATGTTCTGAAGGCCCTTCGAAAGTCGCATGGTTCCAAAGGTGAGGCCTGTGTTAACCTCGCGATCCGTTCGACTCTTCCGAGGGGGAAGGGAGCACCGGCCATGACAGCCACGATGACGCTTGCCACGAAGGCCGAGTCTGAGATCCGCAACCTCCGCGACATCGAGGGTGTGAGCGTTCGCGTGGATGGTGACGTGATCCGCGAGATCCACGTCGTCACCCGCAGCGACCGCAACCCAAAGCAGATCGTCCGCGACATCCAGACGATCCTGCGCGCCAAGGTGGGGGTCGCCATCGATCACCGTGTGGTTTCGGTCGCCCAGGCTCGCCATGACGATGCGCCGCCGCTCGCGCCGCCGTCTGCGCACGCCGCCGCCGACGCTACTGCCGCGCCTGCTCCCTCCGCGCGCGCCGCCGCGCCGGGACGCGAGAGCGCCGCGCATCTCGAGGAGGACGATCCGCTCGCCCGTGCTGAGCGCATCCGCTTCGAGGGAGTGAACCTGTTCGTCTCCGGGCCTCGCACGCAGGCTCAGGTGGAGCTTCGCTGGAAGGGCTTGCCGCGCATGGGCAGCGCTTCTGGTTTTGCTACTCGCGATGAGTCGCACCGGTTGATCGCCCAGGCCACGGCGTCGGCCGTCCAGGAGTTCCTCTCGGACCCGGTCGCGATCAATATCCAAGCCGCGGAGATCGTCCAGGTCGGTGGCCGCCGCCTGGCGGTCGTCTGCCTGACCCTGCTTGCGCACCGCAACGAGAAGGCGCTCACGGGCAGTTGCATCGTGGAACAGGATACGCCCCAAGCCGTGGTACTCGCTGCACTCGCCGCCTTGAATCGCGTGGTGGGCGGGATGCGCGTGAAGGAGCCCACGGAGTATGTTCTGCGGGCCGGACGCTGACGGCCACCTTCCACAAGCGAAAGCACCGCCGAGCCCAGCGGGCGAGGCCGCTGAAGTTTCGTATCTCCGACACCACCTCAAGAGGAGGATACGCCTAGCGAAGCGAAGTAGATCTGCGAAGCGGACCCGTCCACAGGCGCATCCCGCGCCCAGTGGAACTCCAGTATCTGAAGGAGGTGGGTCTGAATGGATCTGCTCATCGAGATCATCGAGCTGTTCGGCAAGGCGGGCTGGTAAGCCTTTGACCTGACGTTCACGTATCTCACTTCTGCGGTGGTGTCGGTCTCATCTTTCCGTCACCCCGGAGCCCCTGGCGCGAGAACCTGTGAGTCACCCGCACCACCATCGGCATCCGGTGCAGTTCCGGTCGTACTATCTGGCGGTCCTTGTGATCGCTGCGACGCTGATCGCACGCGCGTTGCCGCACGAGGTCATGCCGCACCCGTGGTTCGCCGCGGGCGCATTCCTGCTCTTGGTCATGAGCGAGCTGGCGCCAGTGGCGATGCCTGGTGGCGGTTACGTGTCGGCGAGCACGGTCTTCGACCTGCCATGTGTGCTCATCATCGGTCCGCTCTGGACGGCGCTGATCGACATCGCCGCCAACGTTCTCGTGCACGGCATGGTTCTGCGCAAGCCGCCGGTGCGTGTTCTGCACAACTCGGCCATCTTCACGATCGGGTACTTCGGCGCAGCATGGGCGTTCGAGACCGCCGGCGGCCGCATCGGTACGCTGATCTTCCCGCAGGACGGTCTGGCGCTGCTGGCGAGCGGCTTGGTGTATTTCGCCGTGAACTCGATCTGCGTCTCCACCGTTATCGGCCTCACGGCCGGGCCGAGCCCGTGGCGTATCTGGCAGCGCAACTTCCAGCAGGGCCTCATGCATCACCTGTCGTTCATCGCCCTGGGCGCGCTGGTCGCGGTCGTGTACGTGACCGCTGGGCCGTGGGGGATCGCCTTGTTCGGGCTGCCCTTGCTCGTGGCGCGCTATTCGTTCAAGAGCCACCTCGAGCTCAAGAGCGACCTCAAGGACTTCGTGCGCGCGCTCACCGAGGTGCTCGAAGAGGTCGATCCCTACACGCGTCATCACTCGGTGCGCGTCTCGGAATATTCCGTTCGCATCGCGCGGGGCATGGGACGGCCCGAGCGCGAGGTCGACGATATCGAGTATGCCGCGCTCGTGCACGATCTTGGCAAGATCGGCCCGCAACACCAGCACATCCTGCAGAAGCCCGGGAGTCTCTCGCACGAGGAACAGCGCACGCTGCGCGCGCATCCGGCGGCCGGGGCCGAGATCGTGGCCAAGGTCCGCGCGTTGCGCCGCGCCGCCGAGATCGTGCGCTCGCACCACGAACGCCCCGACGGCCAGGGCTATCCGTTCGGCCTGCGCTCGGCAGACGTGCCGATCGGCGCGCGCATCCTGAACGTGGCCGACGCCTTCGACGCCATGACCAGCGACCGGCCTTACCGTCGCGCGCTTCCGCTCGATGCAGCCTTGCGCGAACTCGAGCGCGGCGCCGGCACGCAGTTCGATCGCGACGTCGTGCAGTGCATGCTGCGCATGCAGCGCTCCGGCGCGTTCCCGCTGATCCCGAGCCCGAGCAGTGAGGATCTGCAGCTGCTGCGGCTCAAGACCCGGGTGGGAGGCTGATGCGCTACCGCGACGCCGGTGTGGACATTTCCCGCTCTGACGCGATCAAGGACCAGGTCATCGCCGAGATCCGCTCCACTTGGGGGCCCGAAGTGCGGCCGCTCGTCGGCGGATTCGCCGGCGTCATGCGCTACCCCGCAGTGGCCGGCAAGCCGCCGATGCTGGCCGCGACCATGGATGGTGTGGGCACCAAGCTTCATCTCGCCATGCAGGCGGGGCGCCTGGACGACGCCGCGGCCGACCTCGTGTACCACGGCGCCAATGATCTGCTCGTGCACGGCGCGCGGCCCCTCGCGTTCCTCGACTACGTGGCGCAGGCCAAGCTGGCGCCCGAGGCCGTACTCGATGTGGTGCGCGGGCTTGCGCGCGCCTGCCGAGAAGTCGGCGCTGCGCTCCTGGGCGGGGAGACCGCCGAGATGCCCGATACGTATCTCCCGGGCGTGATCGATGTGGCCGGCTGCATGCTGGGCACGGTCGATGACGATGCGCTGCTCGATGGTTCGCGTGTGCGCGTGGGCGACCACGTGCTGGGGCTTGCTGGCAGCGGCCTGCACACGAACGGCTACAGCCTGGCGCGCCGCGTCCTCAAGGCATCGGGCCTGACGCTCAGCGATGCGCTGCCCGGCGGCGCAGGCGAGCGTGTGGGCGATGCGCTACTCGCTCCGCATCGTTGGTACGGGCGCAGCGTGCTGCCGCTCGTCGCCGCGGGGCGCATCCGTGCCATGGCGCATGTGACCGGAGGCGGTATCGCAGGCAATCTCGTGCGCGTGTTGCCCGAGGGTTGCCTCGCGCAGGTGAACGCGTTTGCATGGCCGCGGCCGACGGTGTTCCAATGGCTCATGCAAGTGGGCGAGGTGCCGGAAGAAGACGCGCGCACCGCGCTCAATCTGGGCGTGGGGATGGTGGTCGTGGCCGATAGCGGCGATGCCGGCGCGGTCACCGCTGCGCTGCAGGCTGCCGGAGAGACCGTCTGGCCGCTGGGCGTGATCGCGTCGGGCGAGCGCGGTGTGGAGTGGCTGGAGTCGTGAGCGGTTCCTGAGGTCTCGCAGTGGCGGCTTTCAGGAGAAGTCGCCAGGTCCCCGTGGGTGGTGTGGTGGTGGAGGTGGTGGATGGAACGGGAGCGAGTGCGGGACGCGGCTGAGGCCGCGGCCCCTGAGATGGTCGGAGAGTCCCCCGCGTGGCGCGAACTGCTGCAGCAGCTGCCGCGCATCGCCGCCAGCGGCATGCCGGTACTCCTGCTGGGCGAGACGGGCACCGGCAAGGAACTCGTCGCGCGCGCCATCCACGCGTGGAGTCCACGTCGGCGCCAACCCTACGTGGCGCATAACTGCGGTGCGACGCCCGATAGCTTGATCGAAAGTGAGCTCTTCGGGCATGCCCGTGGTGCCTTCACCGGGGCGGTGAGCGAGCGCGGCGGACTCTTCGAGGCCGCCGATCGCGGCACGCTCTTCCTGGATGAGATCGGCGACGCCAGCGCGCTATTGCAGATGAAGCTGCTGCGCGTGCTTCAAGAAGGCGAGGCCCGGCGCGTGGGGGATACTCGCGTTCGCAAGGTCGACGTGCGGATCGTGACCGCCACACACCACGCGCTGGAACGCGCGGTGGCCGAGAAGGGCTTCCGCGCCGACCTGTACTTTCGCGTGGGTGCGGTGCGCGTGCGACTGCCGGCCCTGCGCGAGCGCGGTCGCGACATCCTGCTGCTCGCGCGACACTTCTTGGCTCAGGCCGCGCTGCGCATGAATGAAGAGCCGCCGGCGATCGAGCCGGGGCTGGCCGAACGTCTGCTGCGTCATCACTGGCCCGGAAATGTGCGTGAACTCGCGAATGCCTGTCACTACGCGGTGCGTGTCGCGGGCGCGCGTGGTCTGGTGACGGCGGCGCACTGGCCTGACGCGCCTTTCGCGCAGGCCGTGGCCGAGGGCGCCGGCCTGCATGCCGAGACGCGCGCGCTCGAGGAGCGCCGCTTGCGCGAGATGCTTCATCGCACGCACGGCAACAAGACCGCGGCCGCGCGCGCATTGGGGCTGTCGCGGCAGGGGCTGCTCAAGAAGCTGCAGCGCTATGGGATCGCGGTGGGGGTCGGCCCGGAAGGGACCAACCCAGAGGCCGACTGAGGCAGCCGATCCGTGAGCGACGCTGGCAGTTCTTGCGAGCGAGCCGGCGCGTCCGTCCGGCAGGCCTGCCACCAAAGGTCCTCCGCCACGCGATGCTGCTCGATCGCACTCGCGCAGTTCCACCATCGTGCAATGAGTGAGCGGTCCGGTGGCAGCGGCCAGATCCGCCGTACTGATCGCGACAGCGCGTTCAAAACAGGGGTCGTGCTCTCCGCCATCCGCTCCACCCGGGCTGCCAGCAGGCCTTCGGGCAGCGAAGCGAGCGCGCGGCCGAACAGCTGCCTGATGGCGGAGTCCTCCTCTTGACCCTCGAATCGCGGCGAGACGCGAGTCGGCACCGCGGTCAGCAGGCGCGCGCAAGGTCACACGCGAGCCTGCGCCAGGCGCCGATGGTCCGGACGCTTCGCAGTTCGGACTCTTCGCCGGACTCTTCGCTGCCGGACTCTTCGCTTGCGGCCGGACATGCGCCAAGTTAGCGTCGCCGTCTCGAAAGTCGCATCGGCGTCCGGGCATGGGCTGCGGTGCAGCGCGCCGCAGGGCGGTGGCTGCGTGAATGACCAGGAGGAGCATCGTGGCGAAGAAGACATACAAGGTCGCGCTCGTCGGCGTAGGCGCCGCGGCGCAGATCAACCACATCCCAGTGCTCAAGCGCACCGATGGGCTGGAGTTGGTGGCGCTCTGCGATCACGACCCGGAAAAGGCGCAGCGTGTGGCACAGAAGTTCGGAGTGCCGGCTTCGTACGGACGACTGGAAGACCTCCTCGCCGACGACACGATCGATGCGGTCGACCTGTGCACTCCCAACTTCCTGCATTCACCCATGGCCGTCGCTTCACTTGAGGCCGGCAAGCACGTGCTTTGCGAGCGCCCGCTCGCGCGCAGCGGCATCGAGGCCGCGGCCATGGTGAAAGCGGCCAAGAAGCATGACCGCATGCTCATGTGCGCGGTGCAGCACCGCTTCCGGCCCGATGCGCAGTTGCTGCGGCGGTTCGTCGAGAAGGGCGACCTTGGCGATGTGTACTTCGCCAAGGCCGGCTGGTTGCGCCAGCGCACCGAGTGGGATTCCGACGAGTGGCGCCGGCTCAAACGGGAGTCCGGCGGCGGCGTCGTGCTCGACCTGGGCTTCCAGATGCTCGACCTCTCACTGTGGGTGCTCGGCGGCAAGAAGGTCCTGAGCGTGACCGCCAGCGTGCACCGCGCCAAGAAGGGCGAGGTCGAGGATTCGGCGACGGCGTTCCTGCGCCTCGAGGGCGGCGCGACGCTCACGGTGGAACTCACGTGGGGTCTGCTCATGGAAAAGGATTTCGCCTACTTGAACCTGTTCGGCTCCGGTGGCGCGGCGTTGCTGAATCCGTTCCGCGTGCACAAAGGCATGCACGGCACACTCGTGAACGTGACGCCGGCACTGGAAACCAGCAAGAACCAGTACCGCCAATCCATGGAGGCGCAGGTCGATCATTTCGTCGAGGCACTGCGCGGCGCGAAGAAGCCCATGGGCACGGCCGACGAGATCCTCCAGGTGATGGAGCTCATGGACGCAATCTACAAGAGCGCGGACACGGGCAAGGAAGTCAAGGTCGGTTGAGTGACCCGTATGGGTCGCTCTGACCTGTGGCTCGCGGCCGCGTCGGGACTTCTGCTTGGCGCCGCGTTCCTGCCGGCGCCGCTCGGCTGGCTGGCGTGGAGCGCGTTCGTGCCGCTCCTGATCGCGCTCGAGCGGCGCGTGGCGGCCGGCGCGAACAAGCGCCAACTCTTCGCGCTGGGTTACGCCGGCGGGTTGGCGTTCTTTCTCACCGGCATCCACTGGATCGCGTTGCTCTCGGACGTCGCAAGCACGATCAAGTGGATCAAGTATGTGGCGTGGATATGCGCGGGGGCGTATCTGGCGGTGTACTGGGGGCTCGCCGCGTTGCTGGCCGGTGTGCTCGCGCGGCGTTCGGGTGTGGCTGCGCGCTGGACTTTTCTGATCGCGCTCATGCTCATCGAGGAAGTACGCGGCGCCGGTGAGCTGGGCTTCCCGTGGTTCCAGCCCGGCTATACGCAGGCGCAGTTGCCCGCGCTGCAGCTGGCCGCGTACGGCAGCGTGACGCTCGTCACGCTCTGGGTGCTGGCGTTGAACGCGAGCCTGCTTGGCGCGCTGCGCCGGCGTTCGCTCGCGGAGCCGGCGCTGGCCGCTGCGCTCTTGTTGCTGCCGACGATCGCGGGACTTCTGGCGCCCAAGCCCATCGCGCCCGTCACCGCGCCGCATCACTCGGTGGCGCTCGTGCAGGGCGATGTCCCGGGCGAGATCAAGTGGGCCGGGGACCATCAGCAGCAGATCCTCGATGGCTTCCTGGCGCTCTCCGACACCGCAGTCGCACGCGGGCCCGGCGCGCCGATGCTGGTGCTGTGGCCCGAGACCGCCACGGGCAGCTATCTGCGTAAGTCGCTCGACCAGAGCATCGCGGTCGCCGCATGGGCGCACCGCAACGCCACGCCCATCTTCACGGGTTTCGCGGATTACAGCTTTGGCAAAGACGGCAAGCCGCAGCCGTGGAACGCGGCGGGGCAGTGGGGCGCCGACGGTTCGCTCAGCGACATCTATGCGAAGCGCCACTTGGTGCCATTCGGCGAGCGGATCCCTTTTCAGTGGCTCATCCCTGCGCTTGGCAAGATCGACTTCGGCCAGGCCGAATGGCTCCCGGGGACGGCGCCCGTGTTGTTCCCAAGCGCGGCGGGGCCGTTCAGTACACTCATCTGTTTTGAAAGCATCTTCCCGGAGCTCGCGCGCGGTGATGTGAAGAAGGGCGCGCGCTGGCTCGTGGTGATCACGAACGACGAATGGTTCGGCAACAGCGCGGCGCTCTATCAGCATGCCGACATGGCGCGATTCCGTGCCGTGGAGAACGGCGTCCCGCTCGCACGCGTCGCGAACACCGGGCTCACCGAACTGATCGACGCGCGAGGCGGAGTGGTCGCGCGGTTGCCCGTCTTCACGCCTCAGGTACTACGCGCCGACTTGCCGCCCGCATTGCCGGAGACGCTCTACACACGCTTGGGCGACTGGCCGGGTTGGCTGGCGGCGATCGCCGCCCTGGCACTGGCGCTGGGGCTGCTGCGCGCACCCGCGAGGCCGCCTCGCGCGCTTTGACAGGGGGGGGAGCGCGAAACTAGATTGCCTCCTTCGAGTCCTCCTTCTTGCCCTTCACCGGGAGTTACTCCTTGTCGCCGGCAACGCTGAATGCTCCTGGACGAAACCGCGCTGAGACGCGGAGCACCGGGAGGCGGGTGTGAGTCGTACGCTCGCCATCCTCGGAGCCACCGGACTGGTCGGGCGCACCATGCTGTCGGTGCTCGAGCAGCGCGGCTTCCCGCTCGATGACCTGCGCCTGCTCGCGAGTCCGCGCGGCGCCGGCCGCACGCTGTCGTTCCGCGGCCGCGAGATCGCGGTGCAAGCGGTCGGCCCCGAGTCCTTCGTGGGCGTCGACATCGCCCTCTTCGCGGTCAAGAATCCCATCGCGCGTCAGTGGGCTCCGGTCGCGCAAGCCGCGGGCGCGGTCGTGATCGATAACAGCAGCGCTTACCGCTACGACCCCGCCGTGCCGCTCATCGTGCCCGAGGTCAACGGCGACATCCTTGATACGCGCCCCACGCTGATCGCGAATCCCAACTGCTCGGCCGCGCCGCTCGTGGTCGCGCTGGGCGCGCTGCGCGGGATGGCCACGCTCGAGCGCCTGATCGTCTCCACGTACCAGAGCGTCTCGGGCGCGGGCAGCGACGCGCTCGAGGAACTCGACCGTGGGATCCGCGGCGGGCTCGAGTCGGCGCCGCCGCGGCGTACCGACGGCTCGCCGGCCTTCGCGTTCAACTGCATCCCGCACATCGATCGCTTCGAGGACAACGGCTATACGCGCGAGGAGATGAAGGTGGTTTGGGAGGTCCGCAAGATCCTGGGGACGAGCGAACTGCCGGTCACGGTCACCGCGGTTCGCGTTCCGGTGCGCGTGGGCCACGCCGCCGCCGTACACGCGATCTTCGATGCTCCCATCACGCCGCAGGCCGCGCGCGAGCGCTGGGCCGCGTCGCCGGGGATCGAAGTCGTGGACGACCCCGCGCAGGCGCGCTATCCGATGCCGCTCGATGTCGAGGGCCGCGACCCGGTCTTGATCGGCCGCGTGCGCACCGACCTGTGCGACCGCAACGGCCTCGCGTTCTTCGTGGTCTCCGACAATCTGCGCAAGGGCGCGGCGCTCAACGCTGTCCAGATCGCGGAGCGCTTACCTCGCGCGCCCGCGGTGGTGCGGTGAGCGACGCTCAGGTCTTTCGTCTCACGATCGCGTACGACGGCACGCAGTTCCACGGTTGGCAACGCCAGCCGGACGTGCGAACCGTCCAAGGGGAACTCGAGCGAGCGCTCCGTGAGGTGCTCGCTCAGGAGGTGGTCACGTTGAATGGTGCAGGGCGGACCGATACCGGCGTGCACGCGCGAGGCCAGGTCGCGTCGTTCCGCGCGACCACGGCGCTGCCGGCACACGCGTTCCCGCCCATGCTGCAGCGCCAGCTTCCGCGCGACATCCGCGTCATGGACGCCGCCGCATGCCCGGCCCACTTTCATGCGCGCCACTCCGCGCGCGGCCGCCGGTACACCTACCGGCTGCTCGATTCGCACGATGTGCTCTACGAACGCTTCGCGTGGTATCCGCAGCGCGAGGTCTCCGAGACTGCATTGAGCGCGGCGGTCTCGGCGCTGGCGGGCGAGCACGACTATTCGGCGTTCCAGGCCAAGGGCAGTTCGGAAGTGGATCCGCGTTGCCGCGTGGATGTGGTGGCGGTCTCGCGCTGGCCGGGCGGGCTGCAGTTCGATGTGCAGGCGGATCACTTCCTGTATCACATGGTGCGCAACCTGATCGGCACGGCGCTCTTCGCTGCGCGCAAGCGCGATCCGGCGGCGCACATGGCGGCGGTACTGGCCTCGCGCGATCGCGCACGGGCTGCGGGCACCGCGCCGCCGCATGGACTCTGTTTGGAAGAGGTCATCTATGAAGCGGAGGATCTGACGCCATGAAACGACTTGCAGTGAGCGGAGTCTTCATCATCGGGATCGTCCTAGGCGTCGCGGTCACCGCTGGCGCGCTGCGCGGGGGCCCGCGTACCGATGGAGTGGCAGTCGCGTCTTCGCGCCGCACCGCCATCGTGACGGCGGCCGAGAAGGTGAGCCCGGCGGTCGTATCGGTGAGCGTCATCAGCACACGCGTCGTGCGCTCCGATCCGTTCGGCGGCATGTTCCCGCGCGACGAGTTCTTCGACCGCTTCTTCCCGCAGAGCCAGTACAAAGAGCGGGTGCCGAGCCTTGGCAGCGGCGTGATCGTGGACCGCGCGGGCACCGTGCTCACGAACTCGCACGTGATCCGCGACGCCGACGAGATCCGCGTGAATCTTCCGGATGGCCGGCACTTCGCCGCGAAGGTGCTGGGCGATTCGCCCGTGTACGATCTGGCCGTGTTGCAGTTGCAAGGCGCCGACAAGCTGCCGGTGGCCAAGCTCGGCGACTCGGATTCACTCGTGGTGGGCGAGTGGGCGATCGCGATCGGCAATCCGTTCGGGTTCCTGCTCGAGGACTCGCAGCCCACGGTCACCGCCGGTGTGGTGAGTGCGACCCGCCGCGATATCAAAGGCGGCGCCACCGAGAGTGGCATGTACAAGAACATGATCCAGACCGACGCGGCGATCAATCCGGGAAACTCTGGCGGCGCGTTGGTCAACAGCGATGGCGAGGTGATCGGTATCAACACGTTCATCTTCACCTCGGGCGGCGGTTCGATCGGCTTGGGGTTCGCGATCCCGATCGACTTGGCCAAGCGTGTGCTGCGCGACGTCAAGACCTATGGCCGCGTGCGCGCGGCGTGGCCGGGCTTCACGGTGCAGCCGGTCACCGACCTGGTCGCGCGGCGCTTGGGGCTCAAGGAAGCGGGGGGGCTCGTGGTGACGAGTGTGGTCGCCAACGGCCCCGCGGCCAAGGCGGGCGTCAAGGTCGGCGATCGCATCCGCAAGGTGAACGAGCGCGTGACCGATACGCTCGAAGCCGCGCAAGGCAGCATCTACGGGGCGCAAGTGGGCGATCCGCTCATCCTTGAGCTGGAACGCGACGACAAGCCGATGAAGCTCCAATTGATCCTCGAGGAGGCACCGCGTTGATCGAACGATATTCACGGCCGGAGATGGCGCAGGTCTGGAGCGATACGCACCGGCTCGAGCTGTGGCTCGACGTGGAGCTCGCGGCGACCGCCGCGCGTGAGGCGCGCGGCGACGTCGCTGCCGGCACGGTCGAGCGTATCCGCAACGCCGCGCGTATCAGCCTGCCGCGCATGCTCGAGATCGAGGCCGAGGTGCATCACGACGTGATCGCGTTCCTGTCCATGGTGGCGGAAAGCGTCGGCGACGACGCCCGGCACCTGCACGCGGGCCTCACGTCGTCCGACCTGGTGGATACGGCGCTCGCCTGCCAGTTGCAGGAAGCCGGCCGCGTGCTGGTGACCGAGATCTTCCGCGTGCGCCGCGCAGCGTGGAAACTGGCGCAGACGCATCGCAAGACGCCCATGGCCGGCCGCAGTCACGGGGTGCACGCCGAGCCGATCACCTTCGGCCTCAAGTGTGCGCTGTGGTCCGAGGAACTGGGCCGCGCGCTCGACCGCATCCAACTGGGCCTTGAGGAATGCGCGACGGGCAAGTTCTCCGGCGCCGTGGGCACGCTGGCGCACCTGGACGCCGAGGTCGAAGAAGACGCGCTGGGGCGCTTGGGGCTCAAGGCGGAACCGATCGCCAATCAGGTCGTGCAACGCGACCGGCATGCCGCACTGCTGGCGGCGATCGCAGTGGCCGGAGGCACGCTGGAGAAGATCGCGCTCGAAGTCCGTCACCTCATGCGCACCGAGGTACGCGAGGCCGAAGAGCCCTTCACCGAGAAGCAGAAGGGCTCCTCCGCCATGCCGCACAAGCGAAACCCCGTGCGCTGTGAGCGCGTGTGCGGCATGGCGCGGTTGCTGCGCGCCTACGCGATGGTGGGCTTCGAGAACCAGGCGCTGTGGCATGAGCGCGACATCAGTCATTCGTCGGCCGAACGCGTGGTGTTCCCCGACGCATTCTTGGCCGCGCACTTCATGGCGCATGACCTGGCCTATGTGCTCGAAGGCCTGCGCGTCCATCCCGAGCGCATGCTGGCCAATCTCGAAGCCGGCGGCGGACTCGTGTTCTCACAGCGCGTCCTCCTTGCGCTTACGGCGGCCGGCATGGCGCGCGATGAGGCCTACCGTGTGGTCCAGCGTCATGCCATGACCGCCGCCGATGGCGGCCAGCCGTTCCGCACGGGGCTCGAGTCGGACGCCGCCGTGACCGCCGTGCTCAGCGCCGAGGCACTGGCCTCTTGCTTTGGTCTGGATCACTACCTTCGCAATGTCGATGCCCTGTTCGCTCGCGCCGAGGAGCCCCTGAAGTGAACGCCACCACGACCGCGCCCGACGCCTGGACGCTCGAGGAGGCCGCCGCCGATCCTGTTGCGGTCTCGGCGCGCCTCAAGACGAAGGGCGTCTCACTCGACGCCGAAGAGGTGACGCTGCTCGGGCGACTCCTGGGCCGCGCGCCGCGCTGGGCCGAGGCGGTGCTCTTCGGCATCCTGTGGAGCGAGCATTGTTCTTACAAGTCGACCCGGCACCTGCTCAAGCGCTTGCCGACGCAGGCGCCGCAGGTGGTGATCGGTCCTGGCGAGGACGCGGGCGTGGTGTCGCTGCCCGAACCGTGCGCGGACACCGTGCTCGTGCTCGGGCATGAGAGCCACAACCACCCCAGTCAGGTGCTGCCGGTCGAAGGCGCGGCCACCGGCATCGGCGGCATCGTGCGCGATATCGTGTGCATGGGCGCCGAAGTGATCGGCGTCATGGACAGTCTTCGCTTCGGCGACCCCAAGGGCGACGTGCACACGCGCGACGTCATGCGCGGAGTCGTGCAGGGCATCGCCGACTATGGCAACGCGCTCGGCGTGCCGAACCTGGGTGGCGATACCGTCTTCGACGCCGGCTTTGATACGAATTGCCTCGTCAACGCCATGGCGATGGGACTGGCGCCCGCCGATGGCGTGCTGCGCAGCCGCGTGCCCGAAGGCCCGGGGCCGTGGGCGTTCGTCTTGATCGGCAAGCCCACCGACGAGAGCGGCTTCGGCGGCGCGGCATTCGCGTCGGGCGAGCTGGGTGACGGCGACCAGCGCGGCGCGGTGCAGTCGCCCGATCCGTTCCTCAAGCGCGTGCTCAACGTGGCGACTTACGAAGCCTTCGCGCGCGTGCGCGCCGCAGGCGTTCCGGCGGGCTTCAAGGACCTGGGCGCCGGTGGTATCGCCTGCGCGACCAGCGAACTCGCAGCCGCGGGCGGTTGCGGCGCGCACATCATGCTCGACCACGCGCACGTGGTGGACCGGCCGTTGCCGCCCGAAGTATTGCTCTGCGCCGAGACGCAGGAGCGCTACTGCTGGGTCGTGCCTGAGCACTTCGCGCCCGAGCTCATGGCGGTTTACAACGACGAGTTCGCGCTGGGCCGGGTGTACCCGGGCGCCGGCGCGCGTGTGGTCGGGCACGCGGTGCAGGAGCGGCGCTATCTTGTGACATGGCATGGCGAGACGCTGGTGGACTGCGAAGTCGACGCCATCACGACGGGGCGCAAGGCCGAGCGCGCCGCCAGGACGCGCGTGCGTCCCAAGCTGGTGCGCGGCCGCCGCAAGGCCGCGGACACCCACGCAGCGCTGCTGACGCTGCTCAAGGGCGATCATCTGGGCTCGCGCGAATACCTGTATCGCCACTACGACTCCGAGGTGCAGGGCCGCACGTGGCTGCGCCCCGGGGAAGGCGATGCGTGCGCGATCCGCGTGCACCAAGGCAAGCCTCTTGGCGTGGCATTCGCGGTGGGCGGCAATCCGTTCTGGTGCGCGGGCGATCCCGAACTGGGCGCGCGTCACGCCGTGGCCGAGGCGGCGCGTAACTGCGCGGTGGTCGGCGCGCGGCCGTGGGCGCTCACCGACTGCCTGAACTTCGGCCATCCAGAAGACCCCGAAGTCATGGGCGACCTGGAAGCGAGCCTCGATGGCTTGGGCGACGCGGCGCGCGCGCTGGGCGGCCTTGCGTCGCCCGGGCATCCGCTGCCGTTCGTGAGCGGGAACGTGAGCTTGTACAACCAAGTGGGCAAGACGGCGATCCCGCCCTCGCCGATCGTGATGTGTGCCGGCGTCGTACACGACGTGAGCACGCTGCTCGGGCAGGCCCTGCGGCGTTCGGGCCATGTGCTCGTGCTGGTGGGCGAGCCGCGCGATGGTCTGGACGGCTCGGCCTATCGCCGCGAGATCCTGCGCGAACGCGGCGGCCCGCCCCCGGCGCTGAGCCTGGAGCATGAAGCGCGGCTGCAAGGCTTCGCGGTCGCAGTCGCCGAGGGCCGCTGGGCGGTGGCGGCGCACGACGTGAGCGATGGCGGGCTCGCGGTGACGCTCGCTGAGATGCTGCTGGCGGCGCCGCCCGAGGCGAACCTGGGCGCCGAGGTCAACGTCGATGCTTTCGAGGTCGAGGCGGCGATCACGCTCTTCAGCGAGCGGCCCGCGATCGTCTACGAGGTCAGCTTCGAGCGCTTGCCGCGCTTCTCGCAGGCCGCGCGCGAGGCGGGGCTGGTCGCGTGGCCGATCGGCACCGTGACCGCGCAGCCGGTGCTGCGCGTGCTGCTGCCGGCGAGCGAGCAGATCACGTGGGATGCGCATGCGTTGCGCGAAGCTGCGGGCTCGGGCCTGCGCAAGCGCTGGAACGAGGAGGGCGTATGAGCGCGCGCATCGCGGTACTGCAACTCCCGGGTGTGAACTGCGAGAACGAGAGTGCCCGCGCGCTGGCCATGGTCGGGCTCGAGCCCGAGGTCTTCCGAGCGACGCGGCGCGCTTCGGACCTTGCGGCGTTCGACGGCTACCTG